>NZ_CP017480.1:945000-1260000 GCF_001887595.1 Luteibacter rhizovicinus DSM 16549 | reverse complement strand
GCGGCCGATCCAGCAGTCGAGTGGCGCCGAACTGAAGTCGTTGGGTTCAAGACCGCCGCGCGAGGCGAGCAAGGCATCGGCGTGGGCATCGAGCCCGCGGCCGAGGGCGGAGGTGGCGGTATACGCGCGAATGGAAAGCGGAGGCATGGGATGGGGCATACGCGCGAGCCTATCCTTTTTGCCTGGTAGCGTCTCGTGAACGCCATGGGTCGGTTCAGCCGATTGCGCGCCCGCGAGCGGATGGCACAGACTGCGGGTCTTCCCGCGGCCCCTTTCTTATGTCCGGCTTGCTCAAACCCCTGCGTCGAGGCGTCTGGCGGTACCTCAGCGATCGCGACATCCTGCTCGCCGCCCTGGTGACGGCGATCGTGTTCGTAGGCAGCCTGGGCCTTGTCTATGTCGCGCACGCCGTGCGCGTGTGGCGACTGGCGCGGCATAGTCCGACGCTGTCGCCCCGTCGTGGCACCTTGCTGATCTTCGGCCGGCGCCTGGTCGACGATCGCCCCGAATTCGACTTCATCAGCCGGCTCACCTGCGCCCGTGACAACGCGCGGTCCGGCCATGCCGACCGGGTGCTTCTCCTTGGCGGTTTCAGCGGCGGGACCGTCAGTGAAGCGGAGGCGGGTCGCCGCTGGCTCGTCGCCGAAGGCTGGCCGGACGAGGTGCCCCTGCTGCTCGAGCAGGTGTCCATCGACTCGCTCGAGAACCTTCGCCACGCCCGCGAGCTGTTGCGCCCGACCGAGGGCAGCGACCTTCCTGCCGTCAGCCTGGTCACCAGTCGCTATCACCTGGCCCGTTGCATGTACCTGGCCCGGCGCCTGGGCTTTGACGCCTCGCCGATCGGCGCCGAAGCGCGCTTGTCGCTCGACCGCCGTTATGCGTCGCGCATGCTGATGGAAGCGGGCTACCTGATGTGGATCGACACGGGTATGCGCTGGGCCGCCTTGATCGGCAATCACCGCATGGCGGCCCGCATCTCCTGAGCGTCAGCGGCGCGCGGCGGCGTGCCACAGCGGGCAATCCGGGGCGACTTGCTAAGCTCTGCCCTATCGAACCCGTAAGGATGCCTTCCCGCATGTCCGAACAAGCCAATCTCGCCGAATCGTTCCTGCGTGGCCTGCAGGATCGCATCTGTGCCGCCGTCGAAGCGATCGATGGCAAGGCGACGTTCGAAGAAGACGCGTGGACGCGGCCGGCGGGGGGCGGTGGCCGCACGCGGGTGCTGCGCGAGGGAGGCGTCTTCGAGCAGGCGGGGGTCAACTTCTCCCGGGTATCGGGATCACCTCTGCCGCCCAGCGCCACGGCGCATCGCCCCGATCTGGTCGGCGGCCGTTTCGTCGCCACCGGCGTGTCGCTGGTGTTGCATCCGCGCAACCCGTACATCCCGACCACGCATGCCAACGTGCGTTACTTCGAAGCGTCCAAGGAGGGCGTCGAGCCGGTCTGGTGGTTCGGCGGTGGGTTCGATCTCACGCCGTACTATCCGTTCGACGAGGACGTGCGCCACTGGCACACCGTGGCCAGAGACCTCTGCGAACCGTATGGCGACGATGTCTACGATCGCTACAAGCGCTGGTGCGACGAGTATTTCTATCTCAAGCACCGCGGTGAAACACGCGGCGTCGGCGGCCTCTTCTATGACGACCAGAATGAAGGCGGCTTCGACCGTTGCATGAACTTCATGCGCGACGTGGGCGAGGGCTTTCTCGACGCGTATCTTCCGATCGTCGAGCGCCGCCGCGAAACGCCGTACGGAGAGCGCGAGCGTGAGTTCCAGCTGTATCGGCGCGGGCGCTACGTGGAGTTCAACCTTGTCTACGACCGCGGCACGCTGTTCGGCCTGCAGTCGGGCGGGCGCACCGAGTCGATCCTGATGAGCCTGCCGCCACGGGTCCGCTTCGAATACGGCTTCACGCCCGAAGCGGACAGCCCCGAGGCGCGTCTCGCCGAATACCTGAAGCCCCGCGACTGGGTCTGACGCAAGAGCCAATGCATCTGTGGGAGCCGATTCATCTGTGGGAGCCGATTCATCGGCGATCCCGCGGCAGCGGGCCATGTCGCCGCGAGCACCCATCGCCGCTGAAGCGGCTCCCACCCAGCTCGACAGACTTACGGAGCGTTACCCGAGAACTTCTTCGGCGTCGCGCCCTGGATCTTGCCGACCGTCGCCGAATCGCTCACGTAAAGATCCACGTCGCGCTCGAAGGTGAGGTTGCCCTGCACCACGGCGTGAGGGCCGATCACGATCTTCGGGTTGCGGTCGTTGCTGTGGAACCAGCTGTTGGGCTTCTTCACCAGCAAGCCGCCTTCGACCTTCGAGCCTTCGCCGATGGTGACATCCGCGTTGGTTGTCTCGATGCCGCCGCCGACATGCGCGCCGTCCAGTGAGATCTCACCATTGACGTTGGAGAGCTGACCTTTCACGTCCGCGCCGCGCTCCAGCACGACACGGCCGTTCACCGTTTCCACTTCGTCCGCGACGCGCGCGTTGCCGTGCAGGGTGACGCCGCCGTTGACGGTCTTGACGACGGTGGCGGTGGCGCTCTTGCCGAGTTCGACGGCGCCGTTGACCGTACTGGCCTTCTGCACCACCGCGTTGTCGCCGATACGGACCGAGCCGTTGACCGAGTGGACGTCGCCCGCATGCTGGCCGGCCTCGACCTGGGCGGTGCCGTTGACCTTGCTGATGTCGTCGTCGGCCAGGGCGGCGCCGGAGACGGAAAGGGCGATGAGAAGCGAGATCAGGGTACGACGCATGGTGTGCTGCTCCACGGATGGACTAGGACTCCTAGGATGCACCTGCGGGCCGCAAGGTTTAGCGTGACTGATGGCAGGGCTGACCCGAATCGCCAAGTTGACTGCCCCGGGGTCAGGTTTCACCATGGGTTTTTCCTCCCCATCGTTGGACGCCATGTACAAGCTCGTCATGATCCGCCACGGCCAGTCGGCCTGGAACCTCGAAAACCGCTTCAGTGGCTGGGCCGATGTCGACCTCAGCGAGCAGGGCGTGGCCGAAGCCCGCGAGGCCGGCCGCCTGCTCAAGGAAGCTGGCTTCACCTTCAACCTGGCTCATACCTCCTACCTGAAGCGTGCCGTGCGCACCCTGTGGCACGTCCAGGACGCCATGGACCTGATGTGGGTCCCGGTCGTCACCGACTGGCGCCTCAACGAGCGCCACTACGGCGCCCTGACCGGCCTCAACAAGGCCGAGACGGCGGCGAAGTACGGCAACGAGCAGGTGCATGTCTGGCGCCGCAGCTACGACACCCCGCCGCCGGCCCTCGAAGCGGGCACGACCTCGTTCGCCGATGACGACCGTTACAAGGGCATCGACGTCCCGCTGACCGAATGCCTCAAGGACACCGTCGCCCGTGTGCTGCCCTACTGGCACGACGTGCTGGCCCCGGCCATCCGCGCCGGCCATAACGTGCTCATGGCCGCCCACGGCAATTCGATGCGCGCGCTGGTGAAGTACTTCGATGGCATTTCGGACGACGACATCGCCGAACTCAACATCCCCAACGGCATTCCGCTGGTGTACGAATTCGACGCCGACATGAAGCCGGTCAAGCATTACTACCTGGGCGACCAGGCCGAGATCGAGGCCAAGATGGCCGCTGTCGCCAACCAGGGTAAAGCCAAATAATCAGGGGAATGTGGGAGCCGATTCATCGGCGATAAGGACATGTGGGAGCCGATTCATCGGCGAAAAGCCAACGAAGCGGTGAAGCCAAGCGCCCGAAGGCCCGAAGGCCCGAAGGCCCGAATCCCAGGGGGTGACACCAGTCACCCCCAACGCCTAACAACCCGCCCTCGAACCGCCCCGTCTCGGAAACTAACCTAGCCTCACACCGCAGCCCACCGAGACCTACGCCATGCTGGCTCCAACCGCCGTCCCGTTCATCGTCGCCCCGCTGATGGCCTTCGCCGTTTATCGCCGCGTCCGCGGCAGCTTCGGCCGCCAGCCGATCCGTACGAAGCGGATGAGCGTCCGCGTCGGCCTTTTCGCGCTCTTTGCCTGCCTGACACTCACCTCGGGCCTGCAGGACATCCGTCTGGCCGAAGGCGCACTGGGCGGCCTGATCGTCGGCGCCGCGCTGGCCATGGTCGGCCTGCGCCTGACCCGCTTTGAATCGAACGCCGAAGGCGCCGACTTCTACGTGCCCAATCCCTGGATCGGTGCCGCGCTGACCGCCTTGCTGCTCGGCCGCATGGCCTGGCGCTTCCTGGTGCTGGCACCGATGTTCAACGAAGGCGGCGCGGCCGTGCCGGCCCATACGCCGGCGCCGGGCAACAGCCCGCTGACCATGCTCGTGATCGGTCTGACCCTCGGTTACTACATGGCCTACTACGCGGGTGTGCTGTTTCATCACCGCCGGCACAAGCGGCTGGCCCAGGCGACCTGAGCCCCGCGGCGCCCTCGCTCAGAGGGCGTCGTTGTCCAGTTCGCCGGTGCGGATGCGCACCACCTGCTCGAGCGAACTGACGAAGATCTTGCCGTCGCCGATCTTGCCCGTGCGGGCCGCCGCCTGGATGGCCTCGACGACGCGCTCGATCTGATCGTCGGCCACGGCCACTTCCAGCTTGATCTTCGGCAGGAAGTCGACCACGTACTCGGCGCCGCGATAGAGCTCCGTATGGCCCTTCTGCCGGCCAAAGCCCTTCACTTCGGTGACGGTGACGCCCTGGACGCCCACCTCGGCGAGGGCCTCACGGACGTCGTCCAGCTTGAAAGGCTTGATGATGGCGACCACCAGCTTCATGTATCACTCCTAGGGCGCAGCCGCTTGCCGGCGCGCGGACGGCCATTGTGCCATCCGGGTCCCGGGGGCGTCTTCTGGGGCATTTGTAGGAAAAACCCTACACTACGTGTAGGCGTAGGCCTATAGCGCCTACAAACCAATCACCTAAACTTCATTCACGACATCGGGGTGCGCAAGATGGATGTGCAGGGTATCGATCAACTCGCACAGAGGTTGGCATCGTTGGTTCCGCCAGGGTTGGCGCAAGCGCGTGAGGATATGCACGCCAACTTCAAAGATATTCTGGCGCAGGGACTACGCCGCCTCGATCTCGTAACTCGAGAAGAATTCGATGTTCAGAGCCAGGTTCTAGCGCGGACGCGCGAACGGCTCGAAGTTTTGGAAAAGCGCCTCGCCGACCTGGAAGTCAGCGCTGCGGCTCCTGGCCAATAAGGACGGCCGACCGTCCCGGGACCGCCCCCGATCCGTCACCCTCACCCCGAGAGCGGTCGGGGGCGGTTATTTTCCCAGTCGACGCAAGGAGTGCGTATGCGAGCCCGATCCCTACAGGATCACGGTAGTTCGCCACTGACTGGGATGCGTAACCGGTTACGATATCGACTGTCATGAGCCTCGCCGTCACCCTTTCGCGGGCGCAGGAAGGTGTCACCGCGCCGCAGGTCGTCGTCGAGGTGCATCTGTCCGGCGGACTGCCTTCCACCTCCATCGTCGGGCTGCCTGATTCGGCGGTACGCGAAGCGCGTGATCGTGTCCGCGTCGCCATCCAGAACACTGCCTTCGAATACCCCAACCGCCGGGTCACCGTGAACCTGGCGCCCGCCGAGCTGCCGAAGGACGGAGGCCGGTTCGACCTCGCCATCGCCCTGGGCATCCTGGCCGCTGGCTCGCAGGTGCCGCGCGAGCGACTCGATGACTGCGAATTCCTCGGCGAGCTGGCCTTGTCGGGTGAGTTGCGAGCCGTGCCCGGGATACTTCCCGCCTTGATCCGCGCACGCCGCGCCGGCCGGCGCATCGTCGTGCCACGTGCCAATGCGGCCGAAGCCGCCCTCGTCGGCGAAGCCGACGTCCTGCTTGCCGACAGCCTGGCCGAGGTATGCGCCTGGTTGGGCGGCCACGGCAGCCTCAGCGCACCGGCCTCGGCGACCGATTTCTACGACCTGCCCACCTGTGGCCCGGACATGCGCGATGTGCGCGGCCAGTACCAGGCCCGCCGTGTCCTGGAAATCGCCGCTGCGGGCAGGCATCACCTGCTGATGATCGGCCCGCCCGGCACCGGCAAGACCATGCTCGCCGAGCGCCTGCCGGGCATCCTGCCGCCGATGACCGAATCCGAGGCGCTGGAGAGCTGCGCTATCCGCTCTCTGTCCAGCGAGGCCATCGATCCGGCCTGCTGGCGCCGCCGCCCCTTCCGTGCGCCGCACCACACGGCGTCGGGCGTGGCCCTGGTCGGTGGCGGCTCGACACCGCGTCCGGGCGAGATCTCGCTGGCGCATAACGGTGTGCTCTTCCTCGACGAGCTCCCCGAGTTCAGCCGTCACGTGCTCGAAGTACTGCGCGAGCCGCTCGAGTCGGGCCAGATCGTGATCTCCCGGGCGGCGCGGCAGTCGACGTTCCCCGCCGAGTTCCAACTCATTGCTGCGATGAATCCCTGCCCATGCGGCTACGCCGGCGATCCGACCCACGACTGTCGATGTACGCCGGACCAGGTGCAGCGCTACCGCGCACGTATTTCCGGCCCGCTGCTGGATCGCATCGACCTCTGTGTCGACGTTCCCCGCGTGCCGATCACCCACCTCACCGCGCCTCGCGGTCCGCATGACGACGACAGCGCCACTGTCCGGCGTCGCGTGATCAACGCACGCGAGAAGGCCTTGCTTCGCGCTGGCCAGCCGAACGCCGAGCTGAGCGTCGTGAACCTCGAGCGCGACTGTGCACTACCGCAGGCCGAGCGCGAGTGGCTGGAAGCGGCGGTCGAGAAGCTCGGTGCCTCGGCACGCGCTTACCACCGGGTGCTACGCGTCGCGCGCACCATCGCCGATCTCGAAGGTGGGGCAGGTTGTGTCGAGCAGCACCACTTGGCCGAGGCGCTGCACTATCGCCGGTTCTGATCGCTACGCGGATCGTATCGCCGCCACCGGCGGCACGGAAGCCGCTCGCAATGCCGGTGCCAGTACGGCCAGCTGCCCAAGTATCCACAGGGCCACCGCGCCGATCGGCAAGTACCCGAAGGGCAGCCTCGGCAATTCGTAGATGCTCATCAGAACCAGGTTGATCGCATACGCGAGGATCATCCCCGCGACGATGCCGATCGTGACGATCAGGAAGTTCTCGATCTGGAAGTAACGCAGGATATCCCCACGCGTGGCCCCCAGTGCGCGGCGGACGCCAATCTGCCGGCGCCGTTGCGCGACCCAGAAACTGGCCAGGCCGACAATGCCCAGCGCGGTGGTTCCGAGCAAGGCGACGATGACGGCGATCAGCAGTCCCGTCATCACGCGGTCGCTGAGGAAGAATGTATCCCGCAACTGGTCGATAGTCCGGCTCTGCTCGAGGTCGAGGACGGCATCCGGCGCCGTTTTGAGAGCGGCAATCCGGGCGTCGCGCATGACACGGGGGAGATCCTCGGGGCTGGCGCTCAGCAGGTACTTGCCGGCGAACTGCGGGCCCGGCATGGCTGGCACCACGATGGACCAGTCAGCGTCTTTCTCTTCACCGGAGCCGGGCTGTGGAATCGTCAGGTGATCGACCACGCCGATGACACGAAAGTGCGTGTCCATGCTCCAGATCGTTTTGTCGAGCGGGTTCTCGCCCGGCCAGAGGTGCTCGGCGAGGACATGCGTTATCAGGATCGGGGCTTCCTTTGGCACGATCTGGGTCACCGGCATGTACTCGTCCGGCGCCGGCATGCGTCCGGCGAGCAGGCGGAGGCCCATGGCTTTTGCTGCGCCTGGTCCGGCGACATAGAAGTCCACGACGCCACCGAACTGCTGGCCGGCCGCATCCCGTGTCACCCCGGCGATGACACCGGGTTCGCCGAAGGGCACCGCGCCGATCGAACTGACCGATTGCACACCAGGCAATGCGCGCAAGGCGGCTGTGACGCGTGCATTGAGGTCGTTCGCTTGCGAGCCTTCGAAGCCTTCGATCTTGATCGTGCCAAGCGCATGTTCATCGACGCCGCTTTGCACGTGCATGGCTTGAACGCGGCGCACAATCAGGAAGCACGCGTTGCATAGCACGGCGCATGCGAGTGCGATTTCGAGTGCGATGACGATCGTCGCGATCCGGTGCCGACGTAACGCAGCGAGGACGGGTTGAATCTGCAGGCTACCCATCTCAAAGCACCTTCAGCTGCAGGGCGGGTTCAACGAGGCTGGCGCGCGCGGCGGGCAGCAGGCCGGCGAGCAGGCTGGCCCCCACGGAAATGAGGAACGTCACCAGGAACATCGATACATCGAGGTGGACGACGTCGGCATACGGCAGTGGCTGTCGACGCACCAGCCAGAGTCCGAGCACGGTAAGGAACAAACCACCTATCCCGCCAAGAACGCCGATCACGCCCGCCTCGACCAGACATTGCATGAACACTGCACGACGCGTGGCGCCCATCGCCCGGCGCAAGCCGATCTCGCCGCCGCGACGCAGGAACTTCGCCAGCAGCAAGCCAACGACATTGCACAGGCAGATGGCGAGGAAGGCGAATGCCAGCGACGTCTGCAGTTTCACGTCACTGGGAACGACGCCGTTGAAGTCGAGCCATTCGGTCAGGCTGCGCATCCGCGTGTTGTCCGTACGCGTGAGTCGACCGAGCGCGTGTTGCTGGGCAACGTAGCCATCGAGAAACTGACGATACGCCGCGACTTTGGCGGCATCGCCCAGTTGCACCCAGAGCGCGATCCACACGCACGATGCGTTTTGTAGATGCCCGGGCGTGGCGGGGACGGACCAGCAGGTGAACGGCTGGAAGTTGCCGTCGTTGATCTCCAGCGCGGTGGAGAATGGCGTGATGACGCCTTCCGGTTTGCCATAGAAGCTCGCCGTATCGCCACTCGCGAAGCGGCCGCCGCGCACGTCGTAGAACAACGGGGAAGGGCGCCACGGGGCAAGCACGCCGACGATGCGTACGTCGCTGTTCTTGAGTCGCAGCGTGCGGCCGACGCTGTTCTCGCCGGCGAACAGGCGATCGTTGAGATCGGCGGAGATCACGGCGACACGCGCGTGTGCCGCATCGTCCTCGGCGCTCCAGCTCCGACCGAAGCGGAACGGCACGGCGAACATCGGGAAGAAATCCGCCGTCGTCGACAGCATCGGCTGCATGAGCGGCGGAAGGCGTGTTCCGGGGGCTAGCAGCTTGATGGGGCTGTTCACGACCAGAGCCTGGCGGTCGGCACGGTGTGCGTTCCACAGGGCCGTCGCGGATGGATAGTCCAGCATGTCGTAGGGCTGCCGCCCCTTCGAATCGGGATTCGCGTCGAGCTGCGGGTAGAAGATCTGCCCGCTCCGTCCGTGCAAGGGATCGCCTGAAAGCAGGTGCATGATGGTCAGCGTCGTCATGCTTGCACCGATGCCGACGGCGATCGCGAGGACCATCAGCGCTGTCAGCACCTTGTTGCGCCTGAGGCTGTGCACGGCCAGCTCGACGTAGTATCCGATCATGCAGCGGTTCCTCCCTGTGCGAGATACCCGACCCCTCGAGCTCGACGCGGATCATGTCCCCGTCTGGGATCCGCGACATGTGCGAAAGGTAAGGATCGCCGTCGCGGCGTTGAGCGGGTATGGTCGGCTATCCCCCGTTGGGTCACCTGCCGTCCATGCCCGCGCTTACCCTGCTCAGACTCGCCTGTTTTTTCTTCTCGATCATCGTAACGATCACGGGGTGCAGTGTGACGGACGCGAGCCAGCGGCCGGACGCCGGACGGGCACTGATGGTCCACGTCGAGAACGGTTTGCCCGGGACGCCGCGACGGGATGACGAAGGCCATCCCATCGATGCCCACGATGGCCAGATCCAGCGCTTCGGCGATCGCTACTATCTCTACGGCACGCGTTATGGCTGCGGCTTTCGCTGGAACGACAAGAAATCGCCGTTCTGCGGGTTCGTTTCCTATTCGTCCACCGATCTGACGCATTGGCGTGCCGAAGGTGCGCTGTTCGATGCGTCGAGCCCTGATTGGCAGAAGCGCTGCGACGGGTCCACTTACGGATGCTTCCGACCCCACGTCGTCTTCAATGCGCGCACGCAGCGCTACGTACTGTGGATCAACAGCTACGACGTTTCGGTCGGCTACCACGTCTTCACCGCGACGACGCCAACCGGCCCGTTCGTCGAGGCGCCGCTACCGAAGCTCGCCATCAACCGCGAACAGCCGCCCGGCCTCAATCATGGCGACCACGACGTCTTCGTTGACCTCGATGGCACGGCGTATCTCGCGTACACGGACTGGCGGCAGAAAGGTGACATCGTGGTCGAGCAGTTGGACGACAGTTATCTCAGCGGCAACGGGCGCTATGTGCGTCTCGGCCTGAAAGCCACCGAAGCGCCGTCGATCTTTCGCCGTGGGTCCACGTATTACCTGACGTTCTCCGACCCCAATTGCGGCTATTGCACCACCGGCACATCGTACCTGCGCGCAACGACACCGCTGGGTCCATGGAGCGGCAAGCCTGCTCGAGGCATATCGGAGACGCAGCATCGCGGCCTGCCGATCAGCGACACATCGTGTGGCGGACAGCCTGCCGATGTCGCGATGCTGCCGGGTCGTAACGGACCGATCTATCTCTATCAATCCGATCGCTGGGACAACGGCAATCCGAGCGAGACCAAGGCGACGCACTACTGGGAGCCGTTGCGGTTCGACGCCGCCGGAGATATCGAACCGCTGACATGCGCCCATGGGTTCAACATCGAGATGACCTCATAGAGCCAGCAAAACACGGGCCAAGATGACTCAAAAGAGTTAATACTTATTTCATGTACTGGCTAGTTGACGAATCCCAGGACCGAGCGGATAGTTCTGTACCAGGCGGTTCTCTAATGGGCTGCCCGCCCCGCTCCGGTGCTGGATACCCCTCCCTCCCCCCGCTCCAGCACCGGGGCCCGGCCTTTTCTTCACCTCAGTATCCTTAAGCTGTCCCTTTCTCGGCCCGCCTCACGGTGTTGGCCGATTTTCTTTTTGGGACAAGGGAAATCATGGGTATCGAACTCGGAATGCTGCTGACCCTGATGCTCGGCATCGGGTTCCTCTGCCAGTGGATCGCCTGGCGGGTGCGGCTGCCGGCGATTCTCTTCCTCCTCCTCGCCGGCATCGTGGCAGGGCCGGTGACCGGGCTGCTCCATCCGGACAAGGTGCTGGGCGACCTTCTCTTCCCCATCGTGTCGCTGGCCGTGGCGGTGATCCTGTTCGAGGGAAGCCTGACACTGCGCTTCCACGAGCTGAAAGGCATCGGTCATGCGGTGCGCGGTCTGGTGACCTACGGGGCGATCCTTGCTCTGCTGATGCTCGCTGGCGCGGCCCACTGGATAGGGGGTCTCAGCTGGGAGCTCTCCTTTCTCTTCGGTGCGCTGACCTGTGTCACTGGCCCCACGGTGATCGCGCCGATGTTGCGCACGGTGCGTCCGAACGCCCGCATCGCGAACGTGTTGCGCTGGGAAGGCATCGTCATCGATCCGATCGGTGCGCTGTTCGCCGTGCTCGTCTACGAAGGGATCGTGTCCCATCGCGAAGGGCATTCCATCCAGGTGTTCCTGGGCACAGTCGCGTGCGGCGTCATCGTCGGTGGCGTCGCGGCGGTCATTCTCGGCCGGTTGCTTCGTCGACAGATCATTCCGGAATACCTGCAGAACTACGGGACGCTGGCGGCTGTGCTGGCGGCCTTCAGTGTGTCGAATACGGTGGCCCATGAATCGGGACTGCTGGCCGTGACCGTCATGGGTATTGCCCTGGGCAACATGCGCGACGTCCACATGGACGACATCATGGACTTCAAGGAGCACCTTACGACCTTGCTGGTGTCGACCTTGTTCATCCTGCTTGCCGCGCGACTGGACTGGCCGCTTCCCGACGGCGCCTTGCTCGCCGGCATCCTGATCTTCGTCGTCGCGCAACTTTTCATTCGGCCCCTTTCGGTATTGCTGTCGAGCTTCAGGAGTGCGCTGTCCTGGCGCGAGCGTGCGCTGATCGCCTGGGTTGCACCGCGTGGCATCGTGGCGGCGTCGGTGTCCGCTCTGTTTGCGATCCGGCTCGAGAAAATCGGCATGGTCGGTGCGGACAGAATGGTACCGCTCGTGTTCCTGATGATCATCGGCACGGTCGTGTTCCAGAGCGCGACGGCGCGTCCACTTGCGCGCTGGCTGACGGTCGCGGATCCAGAGCCACGCGGCGTGCTGATCTACGGATCCGACACGGTGGCGCGCGACGTGGCGCGTGCCCTTGCAGCAATCGATGGCCTGCGCGTGGTCGTCGCCGACGATGACTGGAACGGCATTCGCGCCGCGCGGATGGAAGGCCTGACGACGTTCTTCGGCAATCCGCACTCACAGGCGGCCGACCGCAACCTCGACCTCGCGGGTATCGGCAACCTGCTGGCCATGTCGACGCACCGCGAGCTCAATTCGCTGGCATGCGTCCACTACCGCGAAGAGTTCGGGCGCGACAAGGTGTATCGGCTGCGCAACCTCTCCCCGGAAGAAAGTCATGGCCGCGCGTCACTCGCCGGCAGCCTGCTGGCGACGGCGCTGTTCGCCGATGACATGACCCACGCGCGTTTCGTCGAGATGCTGCACGAGGGCTGGCGAATCAAGTCGACACGCCTGACCGAGACCTTCGACTGGCCTCACTTCATCGAACAGTACAGCTCGCGCACGGTGCTGCTGTTCGGCGTGGAAGAGAAGGGCGACCTGCGTATCGCCTCGAGCCGCCACGAGCTCGAGCCACGTCCGGGTTGGACGGTCATCGCCCTGGTGCCTGCGGCGCACTGAGGCCCGCGTCGAAGTTGGCCGCGCCCGGTGACTCGGGCGCGGCCAGCGATGTGCCTGAATCAGGCCGCCGACGCCGGATGGAACTGTTCTTCCTCGGTCGAACCACTCAGGGCCGAGAGTGAACTGAACGAACCCGAGATCACCTGGTTCACCGTGTCGAAGTAACCGGTGCCGACTTCTCGCTGGTGCTTCGCCGCGGTGTAGCCATCCTTCTCTGCGGCAAACTCGGCCTCCTGCAGTTCCACGTAAGCCGCCATCTGGCGATCGCGATAGCCACGCGCCAGCTGGAACATGGAGTAGTTCAGCGCGTGGAAGCCGGCCAGCGTGATGAACTGGAACGCGTAGCCCATCTCGCCCAGCTGTTTCTGGAAGGTGGCGATGGTCTTCTCGTCGAGGTTCTTCTTCCAGTTGAAGCTTGGCGAGCAGTTGTAGGCCAGCTTCTTGCCGGGATACTTCGCGTGAATCGCCTCGGCGAAGCGGCGCGCCTGCTCCATGTCGGGCGTGGCCGTTTCGCACCAGATCAGGTCGGCATACGGTGCGTAGGACAGGCCGCGGCTGATCGCCTGCTCGATGCCCTGCTTCGACTCGTAGAAGCCCTCGACCGTGCGCTTGCCGGTGAGGAAGGGCTTGTCGTTGTCGTCGATATCCGTGGTGACTAGCCCGGCGCCCATGGCGTCGGTGCGCGCCACGATCAGCGTCGGTACGCCGGCGACGTCGGCAGCGAGGCGTGCGGCGATCAGCTTCTGCACGGCTTCCTGCGTCGGCACGAGCACCTTGCCGCCCATGTGCCCGCACTTCTTGGCGCTGGCCAGCTGGTCTTCGAAGTGCACGCCGGCGGCGCCCGATTCGATCATGTGGGCCATCAGCTCATAGGCGTTGAGCACGCCGCCGAAACCGGCTTCGGCATCGGCCACGATCGGGACCAGCCAGTCGATGTTGTCCTTGCCTTCGGCGTGATGGATCTGGTCGGCACGAAGCAGGGTCTTGTTGATCTTGCGGACCACGTTCGGCACCGAGTCGACCGGATACAGCGACTGGTCCGGGTACATGGTGCCGGCGGTGTTCGCGTCGGCGGCGACCTGCCAGCCCGACAGGTAGATCGCCTGCAGTCCGGCCTTGACCTGCTGCATGGCCTGGTTACCGGTCAGGGCCCCAAGTGCGTTCACGTACGGCTTGTCGTGGATCGAGCGCCAAAGGCGCTCGGCGCCGCGGCGGGCCAGCGTGTATTCGATCTGCACCGTGCCACGAAGACGAATCACGTCCTCGGCGGTGTACGGACGCTCGACGCCATTCCAGCGGTCGTTGTTCTTCCAGTCCAGCGTGATCTGTTCGGCGGTATGCGTCTTCATGATGTGGCTCCTTGGAGGATGATCAGGACAGGTGTTCGTAGGCGGGCAGGGTGAGGAAGTCGCGAAGCTCGTCGGCGTGTGTCAGCGCGGAAATCAGTGCGGCCGCCTGATCGGCGCGCGATGCGCCGGGATGCGAGCTCTCGCGCAGGCGATGCGTGTGCGTGGCCAGCGCGTGATCGAACAGCGCGAAGTCGATCACCGCGTGGTCGCTGAATTCCAGCGGCTCGTGATGGAGCCACTGCCAGAGCTGCGCACGCGCGATCTCGGCGGTGGCGGCGTCTTCCATGAGGTTGTGGATCGGGACGCAGCCGAGTCCTTCCAGCCAGGCCGCCGTATAGCGCAGGCAGACTTCCACGTTGTTGTCGAAGCCGGCGCGCGTGATCGTGCCGATCGCCGGAGCGATAAGGGCGTCGCGCGAGGCCACCACATCGTCGCGCTGCACGTGCAGCTGGTTCGACGTGGGCATGTGTGCATCGAAGATGGCCTGCGCGATCGGCACGAGCGCGGGATGCGCTACCCATGTGCCATCGTGTCCCGCAGTCACTTCGCGGAGCTTGTCGGCCCGGACCTTGGCCATGGCTTCGTCGTTCGCTGCGTCGTTACCGCGAATCGGAATCTGCGCCGCCATGCCGCCCATCGCGAAGGCGCCACGACGATGGCAGGTGCGAATGAGCAGTTCCGAGTACGCCTTGAGAAAGGGGACGGTCATGCCGACCTGACCACGTTCCGGCAACAGACGATCGCCATGGGCGCGGAAGGTCTTCAGGTAGGAAAAGATGTAGTCCCAGCGACCGCAGTTCAGACCGACGACACGATCGCGCAAGGCGTGCAGGATCTCGTCCATCTGGAACACGGCGGGCAGGGTCTCGATCAGCACCGTGGCCTTCATCGTTCCGGGCGGCAGGCCCAGCACGGTCTCGGCGTGGGTCATGACCGATTCCCACAGCGCCGCCTCTTCCATGCTCTGCAGTTTGGGCAGGTAGAAGTACGGGCCACGGTCGCGCGCATGAAGGGCCTTCGCGTTGTGGAAGGCGTAGAGCCCGAAGTCCACCAGCGCACCGGCGACGACGTCGCCGTCGACCTCGGCGTGGCGCTCGGGGAGGTGCCAGCCGCGCGGACGCACGACCAGCACGGCCGGGTCCTTGCCGACGCGGTAGACCTTGCCTTCGGCGTTGGTGAATTCGATCGTGCCTTCCACGGCGTCGCGCAGGTTGCGCTGGCCTTCGATCTGGTTGGCCCAGGTCGGCGCGCTCGAATCCTCGAAGTCGGCCATGAACACCTTCGCGCCGGAATTCAGCGCGTTGATGATCATCTTCCGTTCGACCGGCCCGGTGATCTCGACGCGACGGTCCATCAGGGCGTCAGGTATGGCGGCGACCGACCAGTCGGCCTCGCGGATGGCCAGGGTGTCCGGGCGGAAATCGGGAAGCTCGCCGGCGTCGTAGCGAAGTTGCCGGGCGGTGCGCTCGGCGAGCAGGGCCAGGCGGCGGCTGTCGAATCGGCGGTGGAGGTCGGCCACGAAGGCGATCGCGCCGGGGCTCAGGACATCCGCGTAGGAGCTACTGCCGTCGCCAAAGCGAACGCCGGCCAGGGGGTCGATCACGCTCTTGGGAACTGCCATGGGATCGTGCCTCGGAGTGCGGGTCTGGCATTTACCCTAGGTCCGGAGCTACGATTTTGACAAAACAAATGTTTCAATGATTTGGATTAACAATGTTAATGTTATATATAACCCATTAATCTATCGAGATTAATCGCATGGTCCGCAAGCTGAATTCCGCAAAAAAAGCTGTCGTGAAGCGTGCGAAGCCGCGTATGGCGGACCGACCTGCGGACGACGAAGGTGGCCGGTTCTACTACAAGGGCAACCGCCTCAAGCAGCTGCGGGCCTTCGTGTACACCACGCGGCTGGGCACCCTCAGTCGCGCGGCCGAAGCGCTGTTCCTGTCTCAACCATCGGTGAGCCTTCAGCTGAAAGCGCTGGAACGGGAACTTGGAACCGCCTTGCTGGAGCGCACCCGCCGCCGCGTCACCCTGACGGATGCCGGCGAGGCGCTCTACGAACTCGCCCGTCCCCTGGTCGAGGGGTTCGAGAACCTGGATCGCGAGTTCCAGACAAAGACAAAGGGCGCCCAGGCGGGGCGACTGACGGTGGCGGCCGGCTCGTCGACGATCCAATATCTGCTGCCCGAACTGGTGAAGACGTATCGGGAGCGCTTTCCCCATGTCCACCTCGCGCTATCCAACGTGACCAATCGCGATGGGCTAGCACTTCTGCGCAGCGACGAGGTCGACATCGCGGTCGGCTCGATGATCGACGTGCCTCACGATATCGCCTGGGCGCCGGTCTACCACTACGACCCGATGCTGATCATGCCGCCCGATCATCCGCTGGCGTCGAAAACGGATATCCGCCTGGAGGACCTGTCTCCCTATGGCTTGATCCTCCCGCCCAAGCGCCTCACCACGTACCGCCTTGTCGACATGGTGTTCCAGCAGCGACACGTGCCATACACGGTCGCGATCGAGGTCGGCGGCTGGGATGTGATCAAGCAGTACGTGGCGATGGGCCTCGGCATTTCCATCGTCACCGGCATCTGCATCACCGAGGCGGACCGTGAACGCCTGGTCGTACGCAACTTGCGACAGTATTTTCCACAGCGCAGCTACGGCGTGGTGATGAGGAAGGGTAAGTTCCTCAGCCCGGAAGCGCGGGCCTTCATCGACCTGATCAGGCCGGGTCTGCTTACTCATCGTGATTACGATGAGTCGGGACATTCCGAACGGTGATTACGCGTAGACGTCGACCGTCTTGCCGTTAAGACAGTCGATCAGGGCCTCAAGGCCTTCTATGGCGTCGATAGCGGCCTCATAAAGTTCGACACACAGTGGGTATCTGGAAGCACCTATTGCACGTAGGGATTCGAACGCATCCTTTGTTTTCGCGAGCGGATCGAAGACACCCTTCACATCGAGCTGAAAGAAGCCTAGCTGCATCGTAGCGTCATGCGAGAGATAGCCCTCACTGTGCAGCATGTTGGCCAAGTCAGATAGTTCGAGAGGATCGATAGAGCGGATGTCTGTTGTCCGAAGACGTTCCTTTAATCCATCCGGAAGCGTTCGGGCGACATCGCGGATCTCGCCGTTTCTGATCGGCACATCTTTATAGACACACTCGGGTCGGCGACGATGCTGAACTTGCCACAGGTTACCCGCTGGCGTGGAGCCGCCCAAACCGCTTGTCACCTGCATTGTTCGCCCTTTAATGCACGTCGGTTCAACGACTGTGCCTGCGCGCGATCAAGTTCGAAAGTCGGTGTGTTGCGCGACGTTCGCGAGGGAATGTCGCCAATTTTGTGGGTCTTCGATGGCGCCACGAACTCATTGCGGTTCGCTTACGCCGATCGCGGGCTATCCCTGGTGCGTGGTCGATTTAGTCGCAAGTAACGTTCATATGCGCAACGACGCGCTAGTTCGGGAGTGAGTATGAAGACCGCATTGAAGATCATCACGACCGGTGCATTCGCATCGTTCGCGATGTGCCTCGCATTCCATCCGGGGTCGTCTTTCGCCAAGTCACAATCAGTGCAAAAACGCCGCTTTGCCTATCCCAAGGCTGCGACATCGCAGGGGCGCCTTGTCGCGAACGAGACATCCCTGCAGCTCAGCTGGACCACTAACTGCACAAGCCCATTCTTCGCGACAGCGAGCGGCAGCACGTCGCTGACCGCATACCTGCAACGATTCGAGAACGGCGACTGGCGCACGATCGATAGTGGACTGTCATTGTCCGCCACCGTCGGCCCGGGGACATACAGGGTCCTCGTGGTCAATCAAGTGGGCATGCCCAACCTGTACTCGTTCACCTATCGCAAAGCGCTCGGCTGATTGTCGGACGCGCTAGGCAGCCCGGTGCTTGCCCTGATACCCGGCGAACATGGCGCGGATGCGCGTCATGTCCGCTTCCGTATCGCCTGTCGTCTCGATAAGAGAGCCCACGGTGAACGTTTTCGTCGGGTAGTCAATGAAGATCGGAACAATCGGAACGTTCGCCGTGCGCGCGATGCGCAGGAAACCCGACTTCCACTGCTTGACCGGTTTGCGTGTGCCTTCCGGGGCGATGCCCAGCCACATCTTCTCGCGAGTGGCGAAGCGCTCGACCATCTGGCCGACGACGTCGGTCGCGGCTTTGCGATCGATCGGCACCATGCCGAGACGACGTACGATCGGCCCGAAGGGCCCGTTGAGAACTTCGCGCTTGATCATCACACCGAGGTCCAGGCCCATGGCGGATTTCATCAGCAGGCCCCACACGCCGTCCCAATAAGACGAATGCGGTGCGCCGATGACGACGACCTTGGGCAGATTCGGCAGTTCACCGACGAGGCGCCAGCCGCTACGACGAATCGCCCAGCGGCTAAGTCTCATCCACCAGGAATTCGGTAGCGATGGGATATTCGGTGCGAGATGTTCCGGGTAGGGGCTCAATCGTTGCTCCAGTCGCGCGAGCGACCGCGCTTGGTCTGGCCACGCTGAGTCTTGCCTACAAGGCGTCGCTCTTTCGAAGCGCGCGTGGGCTTGGTCGCGACACGTTTCTTCGCCACGACCGTGGCTTCGCGGATCACATCGACCAGACGGTCGCGCGCGTCGTCCCGGTTACGACCCTGGTCACGGAACCGCCGTGCCTGGATCACCATCACGCCTGCATCCGTCATGCGGCGGTCGCGGCGTGCGAGGAGCCGTTCGCGCACTTCGTCCGGCAGTGACGGTGACGAGGCGACGTCGAAACGCAACTCGACGGCACTTTCCGTCCGATTGACGTGCTGGCCCCCCGGGCCGTCGGCGCGCATGAAGCGCTCGACCAGTTCGGAGTCAGGGATCGTGATGCTGGCGGTGACGATAAGCATGGCCGGGCGATTCTAGCAGCGCGGCTCACCGATGCATGGTGCGACGCGGGACTCCGCCGGGGGAGGCCAAGCCGGCTGCCTGCTAGCTCGGCACCTTCCACGCTTCCGTCTGAGCGCCATAAGCATCCGCCCAGCCAAACCGCTCAAGCAGCTTGAGCCATGTCTCATCCAGCCCCGCGTCGATCGCCATCGGGCGCCCATCCACCGGATGCTCGAACTCCAGCCGCGCCGCGTGCAACAGCAGGCGGTGCGACGAGAAATACTGCTTGAACAGGCGATTGTGATCGCCACGCCCGTGCTGGCTATCCCCGATGATCGGGTGATGGATGTGCGCGAAATGCTTGCGGATCTGGCGAAAGCGCCCGGTGCGCGGCTCGGCCACGGCAAAGGCGTAACGCTGCTTCTCGTAACGACCTAGCGCGATGTCGACTTCCGTGGTGCCGAGCTGCCTGTAGTCCGTTGTCGCATCGCGTCGTGGACCGGTATCGCGTGAACCCGGTAACGGGTAGTCGATCGTGCCGGCGTCGGGGTCGGGCCATCCACGTACCACGGCGAGGTAGCGCTTGCGCACGCTGCGCCCCATGAACTGCTCGCCGAGCTGACTGGCGGCTTCCGGCGAACGCGCGACGAGCAACACGCCCGAGGTTGCGCGGTCCAGGCGATGGGCAAGGTGAAGCTTGCCCTCGACTTGCTCGCGGAGCAGGTCGATCAGGAAGGCATCGTCGGGTCCGACGAACTTCGAGCGATGGACGGCGAGATTAGCCGGCTTGTTGACGGCGACGATGTCGTCGTCCTGATAGAGGATCTCGAGCATGCGATCAGGCGACGCGACGCGGCCAGCCGGCGACGAAGGCGATCACGCCCGCAATGCCTGCTGCGATCGCCGGCCACATGCCGCGCGCGGCGAGCGTACCGACCAGGGCGGCGCAGACGAGCAGCGACGAACCGAGCAGGCTGCACGCCACGAGTCGGCGCATGCGGCGCGCGTCGTCCCGGGCGACGGCAAGCGCGAGCGGATCGGCGACCTGTTGTTGCTGGCCGCTGGCGACCTGGCGCAACGCATCCCGCACGAGCTCGGGCACGCGAGGCGCCGTCTGGATCCATTGCGGCAGCCGGCGGCGCACGTCGCGCAGCGTAGCGCGCACGCTGTAGCGCTCGCGGAGAATGCGGCGAAGCACGGGATGGGCAACGGCCCAGATATCGATCTCGGGATCGAGCATGCGCCCGACACCTTCGATATTGAGCAGCGTTTTCTGCAGAAGGATCAATTGCGGCTGCAGCGTGAGCTCGTATTTCCGCGCGGTCTGGAACAGCTTCACCACCAGCTCGGCGATGGAAATCTGCGCGAGAGGACGCGTGAAGTAGGGTTCGCACACCGTGCGTACGGCCGCCTCGAGTTCGTCGAGGCGGACGGTGGATGGCATCCAGCCCGCCGCGACATGCAGCTGCGCGATGCGCGCGTAGTCGCGTTCGAACAGCGCGATGAAGTTCTCGGCGAGCCAGTACTGATCGGCTTCCGGAAGGGAACCCATGATGCCGAAGTCGAGCGCGATGAAGCGCGGCTCGTCGACGCGCGACAGGTCGACCCAGATGTTGCCGGGATGCGCGTCCGCGTGGAAAAAGTTGTCGCGGAACACCTGCTCGTAGAACAGGCGCACGCCCTTCTCGGCGAGATGCTTGCGATCGAGGCCGGCGGCATCGATGGCGGCGATGTCGTCGGCGCTCACGCCGTACACGCGTTCCAGCGTCAGCACGCCTTGGGTGCTGAAGTCCCAATGCACTTCCGGCACGTAAAGGTCGACGCCGCTGGCGAAGTTACGCCGGAGCAGGCTGGCACTCGCACCTTCGCGCTGCAGGTCGAGCTCGTTCGAGAGCATCTTCTCGACTTCGGCGACGACTTCCAGCGGGCGGATCTTGTCGGCGTTCGGATGCCAGCGCTGGGCGAGTTCCCCAAGCGTGTGCAGGAGATCGACATCGCGCGCGATGCGCTTGTCGATACCGGGGCGCAGCACCTTGACCACGACGGCGCGCCCGTCATGCAGCGTGGCGGCATGCACCTGGGCGATCGACGCGGAGGCGAGGGCGGTCTCGTCGAAGCTGGCGTACAGCGTCGTCACCGAGGCCTTCAGTTCGCGCTCGACGATGGCGCGGGCCTCGGCGCCGGGGAAGGGCGGGACCTGGTCCTGCAGGAGCGCCAGTTCGTCGGCGATGTCGGCCGGCACGAGATCGCGCCGCGTCGACAGGACCTGGCCGGCCTTGACGAAGATCGGGCCAAGGTCGGTCAGGGCCAACCGCAGGCGCGCGCCGCGTGGCAGGGCGCGAACATCGGCAGGTGCGCTGGGAAACCATGGTCGAACGAGTTTCAGCGGCCGGAACAGGTGCGCCCCATCGACGAGATCGTCGAGGTCGTACTTGAGCAGGATGGCGGCAACGCGCATCAGGCGCGGCAGCAGACGCAGCGGCGTCATGCGTGACGCCCCTTCAGTGCGCGCTCGAGGCGGGCCAGGCGGGCTTCGGCCCGTTCGGTTCGCTCGCGCACGTCATCGACACCGTCGAGGAAGGCATCGGCTTCACCGGGAGCGACCGCGACACGACCCTCGTCACGAAGCCAGTCGGCACCGTCTTCGGTGAGGTGCGAGACGGTCTCGCGGGCGTGGGCGAAGGCGTCGCGAAACGCCTTCGCCAGGGGCACCCCGACGGTGTCGCCGAAGGTCTTTGCAAATGCCTCTTCAACGTCCGGTGCGTAGTGGCGAGTGAGCTTCTCGAGGCGGCGAGCCAGTTCGGCGTCACCCGCGATATCCACCTTGCCCGGCGCCACGCCGTCGTCGTCGCGGCGGATGGCCATGGCCAACAGGCTGCCCGGCGATGCCGTGACGCGCAGGCTGCCGCCTTCTTCCGGCGGACCGACGCGAAGGCGACCCTTCTGCACCGATATCCGCAAGGCCAGCTCGGGACCGCTCAGATGCACCTGCACGCTGCGACCATCGAGGGCGTCCAGGCGGGAGCGGGTGTCCGGGTCGAGGTCGACGGCGCGGTTGAGTGCCGCTTCCATCGCGCGTCCGGCAAGGACGCGAAGCGGGCGGGGCAGGAATCGATTGGGGCCGGCCTCAGCCGAGGGACGATCGGAAGTCATGCTGCGATTGTAGCCCGCCGGCCGGTGCGGAGCGGCATCCACGCGTTCAGGACGCGCCGTCGAACCCCGATTGCCGCCACGCCTCGAACACGGCGACGGCCACCGCATTGGACAGGTTGAGGCTGCGGTTGCCCGGTCGCATCGGCAGGCGCACACGCTGTGCTTCGGGAATCGCATCGAGCACATCGTCGGGCAGGCCCGCGGTCTCGCAGCCGAAAAGCAGCGCATCGCCCTCGGCGAATGAGACGTCGGTGTGCAGGTGCTGGCCGCGGGTCGAGAAGGCGAATACCCGTGGATGGCCGATCTCGGCGAGGCAGGCGTTCAGGTCGTCGTGAACGGCGACGCTGGCGAACTCGTGGTAATCCAGGCCGGCGCGGCGGAGTCGGGCGTCGTCCAGCTCGAAGCCGAGCGGTCGCACCAGATGCAGGGCCGCGCCTGTATTGGCGCAGAGGCGGATTACGTTGCCCGTGTTGGGCGGAATTTCGGGTCGGAAGAGGATGACATGGGGCATACCCCCATTATGAGGCGATGCGGGGGCAGACGATGCCATCCGGCGGTACGCCGCAGCCGTTGATCGCGGCGTGGGCCGTCGTACCGACCGCAGCCAGCTGGACCGGGTTGCCGGTGTAGGCAAGCATGTTGCCCAGGATGAGGCCGCAGACGACGAGCGAGGCGACCAGGAGACTGCGGAGCATCAGGAGTTCGTGGTTCATGGTGTCGATTCCGTAAGAAGGTGCGTGGCGGATGGTCAGAACATCTGGCCGAGGGTCATGCCGCAGATCAGCATCGAGGTGACGAGCAGGCTGCGCAGCATCAGCATTTCGTACTTCATGGCGTTCTCCGGATCGGTGCCGGGTAAGAAAGCCACCCGGTTTGGCAGGACTAGTAACGCAAACGCCGTGCCAGCTTTTAAGGGTGTGCAATCAGCTGATTCGTATGAGGTTTGTCAGGTGGCCTCGCGGAACGCTGCTGTCCGCGGACACTGATCACACGTAAGCGGACACCGTCCGGACCATGCATGAAGGCTGATTGCGTCCGATGGACCGCGCGGGCTAGCCTCGGAGGAATCGAACCATCGAGGTTCACTGGAGCTGCCATGAAGAATCGTTTCGCCCTGCTTGTTGCCGGGCTGATGTCCGTCGGGGTCGCCGGAGCGGCCACGACCTCCCCCGACGCCATCCCGGATATCCCCTTCACGCGGTTCCAGTTGTCCAATGGCCTGACCGTCGTTGTCCACGAGGATCACAAGGCGCCCGTGGTCGCGGTCAGCATCTGGTATCACGTCGGTTCGGCCGACGAGCCAGCCGGCAAGACCGGCTTCGCGCACCTCTTCGAGCACCTCATGTTTTCCGGCTCGGAGAACCGCAAGGGCACCTATTTCCAGCCGTTCGAGCTGGCCGGTGCCACCGATATGAACGGCACGACCTGGTTCGACCGCACCAACTATTTCGAGACGGTGCCGACCACGGCGCTGGACATGGCCCTGTGGATGGAATCCGACCGCATGGGCCACCTGCTGGGTGCCATTGGCCAGAAGGAACTGGATACGCAGCGTGGCGTCGTCCAGAACGAGAAGCGCCAGGACGAGAACCGTCCCTACGGCCGCGTCGACGAGAACATCCTGGTCAACACCTACCCGGCCAACCACCCGTACCACCACGACACCATCGGATCGATGACCGATCTCGATGCGGCCTCGCTCGCCGACGTGAAGCACTGGTTCAACAGCTACTACGGGGCGGCCAACACCACGCTCGTGCTCGCCGGCGATATCACGGTGGCGCAGGCCAAGGCCAAGGCCGAGACCTACTTCGGCGACATTCCCGCCGGCCCGCCGGTGCCCCGCCAGCAGCCGTGGATCACGCCCGTGGCAACCTCCACGCGCGGTACGCAGCACGACCAGGTCGCCCAGACCCGCATCGTTCGCACCTGGGTCGTGCCCCAGCTCGGTAGCGACGACTCGATCCAGCTCGACCTCGCCACCACGGTGCTCGGCGGCGGCAAGACCTCGCGTCTGTACCAGCGCCTGGTCTATCAGGACAAACTCGCCGACGACGTGAGCCTGGGCATCGCGCCCTTCGCGCTCGCCAGCCAGGTGCAGCTCACCGTCGACGTGAAGAACGGCGTCGATCCGGCGAAGGTGGAAGCTGCCGTGGCCGATGTCTGGAAGGACTACATGGCGACTGGCCCCACCGAGGACGAGCTGGCACGGGCCAAGGTCAGCAACCGCGCCGGCTTCGTCCGCGGTCTGGAGAAGGTCGGTGGCTCCGGCGGCAAGGCCGTGATCCTCGCCGAGGGCCAGGTCTACCGTAACGATCCCGAGGCGTACAAGAAGGATCTCCAGCGCGCGCAGGACGCCACGATCGCCTCCGTGCTTGCTTCGTCGAAGACCTGGCTGTCCAAGGGCGACTACACGCTCACCGTGCTGCCTGCCGCACCAGGATTCGACCCCGCCGCCGAGGACAAGGCCGTAGCCGGCCTCAAGGACGCCGCAGGTCGCCCGGCCGCCGTGTTACCGGCCGCGAAGACCTACACCGTCGGCAAGTCGACCGTGGACCGCAGCAAGGGCGTGCCGTCGGTCGATAGCTTCCCCGATCTCTCGTTCCCGAAACTGCAGCGCGGCAAGCTGAAGAACGGCATCGAAGTGGTGCTTGCCGAGCGCCACACCGTGCCGGTCACCCAGATCAGCCTGTTGTTCAATGCCGGCTATGCGGCGGATCAGGGCCGCAAGCTAGGCACGGCCAGTTTCACCTCGGCCCTGCTCGACGAAAGCACCAAGACGCTGGACTCGGTCGAAGTGGCCCGCCGCAAGGAGCGTCTCGGCGCGATCATCGGTTCCGGCTGCTCGCTCGACAACTGTTCGGTCGGCCTCAACGCGCTGAACTCCGAACTCACGCCGTCGCTGGCGTTGTTCGCCGATATCGTCCGCAATCCGGCTTTCAAGGCCGACGATATCGAGCGCGTGCGTGGCCAGTGGCTTGCGGGTATCGCACAGGAAAAAACCGAGCCCACCGGCCTCGCCCTGCGCACCTTGCCGCCCCTGCTTTACGGCAAGAACCATGCTTACGGCATTCCGTTCACGGGCAGCGGCACCGAGAAGGCGATCGCGTCGCTCACCGCCGAGGATCTCGCCAACTTCCAGCGCGACTACCTGCGTCCGGACAACGTTCGCATCCTCGTCGCCGGTGACACCACGCTGGCGCAGATCCTGCCGCAGCTCGATGCCGCGTTCGGCGACTGGGCGGCACCCGCAAGCGCCATGCCGACGAAGAATGTCGGCCAGGTCGCCGAGCAGCCCAAGCCGCGCGTCTTCCTGATCAATCGCACCGACGCATCGCAGTCGCTGATTCTCGCTGGTCTGCTCGCACCGTCGACCAAGGCGAAGAACGCGCTCGACCTCGGCATCGCCAACGCTGCGTTCGGCGGCACCTTCACCTCTCGCCTCAACATGAACCTGCGCGAGGAGAAGCGTTGGGCCTACGGCGCAGGCAGCATGCTGTCCGACGCCCAGAACCAGCGACCGATGCTGTTCTACGCGCCGGTGCAGACCGACAAGACGGCCGATTCCGCCGCGGAAATCCTCAAGGAAGCGCGTGCTGTCATCGGGACGAAGCCGTTGACCGACGACGAAATCGCGAAGATCCGGGCTCAGAAAGTTCGTGCACTGCCAGGAAGCTTCGAGACGACCTCCGCCGTGCTCGGTGCGATGACGGGCATCGTCATCTATGACCGTCCGGACGATTACGTGCAGACCCTCAAGGGCCGCATCGAAGGCGTCGACCGCAAGGCCGCGGAGAACGCCTTGACGGCCGTCATCCATCCGGATGCGCTGACCTGGGTCATTGTCGGCGACCTGCGGAAGATCGAGGCGCCCGTACGCGCACTGAACCTGGGTGAGGTGCATGTCGTCGATGCCGACGGCAACCCTGCCAAGGACGTGTCACACGCCAAGGCGGCGAAAGCGACCAAGGCGACCAAGCCTGCCAAGGGTGAAAGCTCACCCTCGCCGGCGAAGTGAGTGGTCGTGAGGGCGCGATCGAAGAAGATCGCGCCCTCACGACAGTCCGGCTAGCATAGGCAGCGATCGATTCCACGGAGTTACACATGCGCAAGGCTCTCGTCCTCCTCGTTCCTCTCGCCCTGTCCGCCTGCTCGTGGGGCATCAAGCTCGACGACGGTGCGCGTAACGTCCGCACCGCCTGGAACGGCGATGTCTCCAGCTGCAAGGAGCAGGGCAAGGTCACCGTCTCCGTCATGAACCGCGTCGGCCCGGTGGATCGCAACGACCTGAAGGTTCGTGACGAGCTGGAAGTTCTCGCGCGTAACGAAGCCGCCAAGATGGGTGCCGACACGGTGAAGCCGCTGGCCGATCCGAGCGAAGGCTCGCAGCCCTGGGGTGCCTACACCTGCGGCAGCCGCAACGTCGGTCCGTCGCGTAGCAATACGCCTCCGCCGCCCACGCAGGGCGACAGCAACCCGAAGGCGGGTTTCGAAACCGTTCCGCTGAAGAACAACTGATCCGAGGCAACCGTCACTTCGCTCAGAGCGAAGTGACGCCGTCGCGCGCTCGCGCGGCAAACGTTGCCGTCACCCAGTCGATGAACACGCGCACGCGTGGCGACAACTGTCGATTGTGTGGATACAGCAGTGAGACGGGCGACGGCGTGGGTGGGTAGTCGGGCAACACCGGCACCAGCCGCCCCGAAGCCAGGTCGTCCGCCAGGTGGTAGCGGGGCACCTGGATCAGGCCCAGACCCATGCGCGCGAGATCGATATTGGTATCCGCGCCGGTCACCGTCACGACGGAAGGCAGGTTGACCAGGCGGACTTCGCCGTTCTGGACGAATTCCAGCGGAAGCGTGCTTCCCGTGGCCGTCGAGAGAAACCCGATGGCGAGATGGCCATCGAGATCGTCCGGGGTTTGCGGTACGCCGTGGCGTTCGAGATACGCCGGGCTGGCGCAGGTCACTTCTTCGAGCATGGCAATACGGCGGCCGACCATGCTGCTGTCTGCCAGGTCGCCCACGCGCAGGACGCAGTCCACGCCTTCCCGCACGAGATCCACCCAGCGATCCCCTTCGCCCAGATGCACGCGCAGGCCCGGATAGCGGGCAAGAAAGTCGGGCAAGTCGGGCAGGACGAAGGTGCGGGCGAGCGTACCGTGCATATCCACCCGGAGCAGCCCGGTCGGTCGCGCGTCGAGAAAAGCGCTCTCGGCATCCTCGACCTCGGCCAGGATCGTGACGCATCGCCGGTGGTAGGCCTCGCCGTCCAGCGTGGGACTGACATGACGCGTCGTTCGCTGGAGCAGCCGCACGCCGAGCCGGGTCTCCAGGCGCTTGATGGCCTGGGTCACGGTCGATCGGGGCAGGTCCAGGTCGGACGCCGCCAGGGTGAAGCTGCGCCGCTCAACGATGCGGACAAAGAGGCGCATGGTGTCGAAGCGGTCCACGGGATTGTTCCAGCGTAAGGAATAGTGAAGTCATATCCTGCGGGATTATCCGGGCGTCGACAACGCCCATCCTGTTCTCGCCCGGCAATGTCGCCGGTACCGGAGAACCGAGATGAACCAGAACACCCAGAAAGTCGCCATCGTGACGGGCGCCTCGCGTGGTATCGGCGCGGCCGTGGCCAAGCGTCTCGCTCGTAACGGGTTCACCGTCGTCGTCAATTACGCCGGCAGCGCCAAGGCGGCCGAGGCGGTCGTCGGCGAGATCGAAGCGGCGGGCGGCACGGCGATCAGCGCCCAGGCCGATGTCTCGAAGTCCGCCGAGGTGCGTCGCCTGTTCGATACCGTGCAGGAAGTTTATGGCGGGCTCGACGTGCTCGTGAACAATGCAGGCGTCATGGCCCTGGCCAACGTGGCCGACCTGAAGGACGAAGACTTCGACCGTCTCTTCGCGATCAACGTGAAGGGCAGCTACAACACGATGCGTGAGGCTGCCACCCGCATCCGCGAAGGCGGTCGCATCATCAACTTCTCTTCCAGTGTGGTCGGCCTGCTGCAGCCGGGCTATGCCCCCTATGCCGCGACGAAGGCGGCTATCGAAGCGACCACCATGGTGCTCGCCCGCGAACTGCGCGGCCGTCGGGTGACGGTGAATGCCATCGCGCCGGGCCCGACGGCTACCGACCTCTTCCTCGACGGCAAGTCGCCCGAGCTCGTCGACCGCCTCGCCAAACTGGCGCCGCTCGAACGCCTGGGCACGCCCGACGACATCGCCGCCGCCGTGGCCTTCCTCGCTGGCGCCGATGGCGGCTGGGTCAACGGCCAGGTCCTCCGCGCCAATGGCGGCATCGTCTGACGCCGGCCTTATCAGGAGACTTCTCATGAAACAGATCATCTTGATTACCGGTGCATCGAGCGGCTTTGGCCTGTTGACGGCACGGGCCCTGGCCGAGGCAGGGCATACCGTCTACGCCAGCATGCGCGATATCGGGGGACGTAACGCCGCCAACGCCGATGCGGTGCTCCAGGAAGCAAAGGACCGTCGCATCGATCTTCGCGTGGTCGAACTCGATGTCACCTCGGAGGCTTCCGCGGAAGCCGCGGTGAAGACGATCGTCGAACGCGACGGCCACCTCGACGTGCTCGTGCACAACGCCGGTCACATGGTTTTCGGTCCCGCCGAGGCGTTCACGGCGGAGCAATACGCGCAGCTCTACGACGTCAACGTGCTGGGCACGCAGCGGGTCAATCGTGCCGCGTTGCCGGTCATGCGCAGGCAGAAAAAAGGCCTGGTGCTGTGGGTGTCGAGCAGCAGCGTCCGTGGCGGCACGCCGCCGTTCCTCGCCCCGTACTTCGCGGCGAAGGCGGCGATGGATTCCCTCGCCGTGAGTTATGCCGGTGAGCTGGCGCGCTGGGGCATCGAGACCTCGATCATGGTCCCCGGCGCCTTCACCAAGGGCACGAACCATTTCGCCCATGCCGGGAAGCCTGCGGATGAAACGCGAGCCGCCGAATACATGGATGGTCCTTACGCTGGCATGCCGGACCGCATCCTGCACGGTCTGGCCGCGCTCGAGCCGGCGGATGCGGACGCGGGGGAGGTCGCGACGAAGATCGTCGAGGTGGTAAACCTGCCGTTCGGCAAGCGGCCGTTTCGGGTTCACGTGGATCCCTCCCAGGACGGCGCCGAGATTGTGAATGGGGTGGCCGACCGGGTGAGGCGGGAGCTGTTCTGGCGTGTGGGGATCGATGACCTGTTGTCCCCTACGGCCTGACACAGGCAGGGTCTCGCCGTCTTCGGTGTCGCATTCAGCACTAACGTGGACGGTGCGCGGCGTCACGGACGAGTGAGGGCGAAGACGCTACCTTCCCTTAGCCGCGGAGTCGGTCCGAGGGGCATAAGGGTCCAGGGGTGGATGCCCGGGAAGCGTCGGCAAGTGCGGCTAGCGAACTCATTCCCTTACGAGAAGGATTTTGAATATGAAGTTTCTGACACCTGCGATTGCCTGCGGGCTGATGATTGCCGGCTTCGCGACATCGACACCCGTCCGCGCCATTGAGACCTGTGACAGCTGCCTGTCCCACTACAACACTTGCATGGCCGCTGGCGGCAATTCGAGCACGTGTTGGTCGTGCAATAACCCGAGATGCCTGCAACCGTCGGCGCGCGACGCCTTGCAGGACGCCCTTGGGAAGCTATCGTTGCGAAAGTCGGACCTGCTGGCTCCCGCAGGAAAGCGTGAAGTTGTCGCTCGGCAGCGAAGCTAGTCGCTGCATAGCTTCGTGAGTGCGAAAAAGCGCGGGCCATATGGCCCGCGCTTTTTCGTTCCGCGCACCGGATTCGCGTGGCTCGTTGTCGGGTAATTTTAACTTGACCAGAAGCGAAACTCGATGAAAACAGGCCTTAATCTTGGTGACGAACGAAGGCGATTGCCGGGAATTGCTGGGGTAAAGGGGGCGATCTCGGTGTTATGGCTGGGCTAAGGGCACCCACCTGCACCGTGGCCTTTGCCGGAAACCGAGCGTGTGGACCCGCTTAGGGCGGCGCCGCGCTCGGTAGCCCTCGGACTGCCGTGGCCAGGCGTATCAACGTTGCTGTGTTTAATCCGCGCGCGGCGAGCTCATCGGTTCGGCGACCGACGCGTTCCGCTATTGGATGAACCTGGGGGAGTAAGGGGTAATCAGCAGCGATGACATCCTGCTTTGAGTCGACATATCGCCGCGAACCGTCCGCATTTCGGAGCAACGTCACGCGCATCCCCGCTTCCGGCATGACAACCGTCATAGGAACGCGGAGAAAGAAGGAAAGCGCTTCAGCCATCTCTTCGACCTCTATGTCGAGGAGAACCGGCTGAAGGGAAAGACCTGCAATCGGGATGACATGCATCGAGACGCCGGATGGGTGCCCTGAAAAAAAGAGCTTGGGATCGCGATTGAACTTCCGCGCCTTCATAAACAGATTCGCGCCAAGTTCGGCGAACTGCATGGGATGCAGTGGGAAGTGCTGAAACTGAGGAAAAAATTCAGATCCCTCGACAGTTTGTGCTCCCATATCGAAAGCTGCCAGGATTCCGATACGGCCAAGTCTCAAGTAAAGCGTGCGATGTACGATGTCGTCCTTGTGTCGACCCCCCGTTAGTTAGTGCCAACCATAACCCGAGGTTGCCGGGTCATTTTGCCTTGCGGATCGAGACGATATCGCCCGCCGCCTGCAGACGATTCCAGGCATCGGTCCGCTCGCCGCCACGGCGCTCATCGCTGCGGTCGGTGATGGCAGGCAATTCCGACGAGCGCGTGACCTTTCTGCGTGGCTGGGTCTCGTGCCGGCGCAGTTCTCGACAGGAGGGAAGCCACACCTTCTCGGTATCAGTAAACGGGGAAACAGTTACGTCCGGCGCTTGCTCATCCATGGCGCGCGATCGTGCGTCATGCACATGGACCGGTCAAGAAACCGGTTAGGCGTGTGGTTAGATCAGCTCAGTCAGCGTGTTCACGTCAACAAGCTTACCGTCGCCTTGGCCAACAAGATCGCGCGCATGGCCTGGGCGATCATCACCCGTCCCGCCGAGCTCTTTCAGAGGAACGATCCCAGATTTGCCGTTTAGTTTCACCCGCCGCGTTTGCGAAGCCCGTAGGGAGATGACGAAACAGTCGATCGACGCCCTGTAACCCTGGCAAAAAAGCGGGCCTTCAGCCCGAACAGTTTATTAGGAACGGTGCGTGCGAATCTCATCATGGCCTGGTCACCAAAAGTGGCTGACTCGCGAGAGGCCGGATACATTTGTGCAAACTGCTTTTCGTCAAAACAAACTACGGTCCTTGTAGGACGGGGGCGGTCCATACATGACCGGCGCGGGCGTACCAGGTGGGATCATGCAGACCCCGGCGCGATGACCGGCCCATGCCCTTGGCCTCGTCGCCATAATGCGACACATATCACATGTTCGACAGAAGGTCGCCCCGTGGCAACCTCTCAGGAATCACCCCCGGCCCGCAGCAGCTGCCTTCCATACGGCATGGGCCACCTCGGGCTTCGCGATGTCGTTATGCGCCCCGCCCAGACCGTCGCCCTCGCATATGAAACTGGACGCATCCAGGTTGTAGACGCGGTTTCGCTCGTACTCATGAGCCAGTCCGAGGGCCGGCATGTCCATGCCGATGGCATCGGGCTGCAGGCCCTGGGCGCCAAAGGTGCCGACCGCGCCGTAGCGGGGGAGGTCCGGGACATCCATGGCGACCTGGCCCGCGATGCCTGCGGCGAGCGGATAGAGCTTGCCGACCGCCGAGTCGTGGCTCGACTGGGTCGTGACGATCGGCCCCGCGATCTTCCCGGACAGCGCGCTGAAATACCCCGGCTTGCCTCCGTCCAGGTCGATCTGCGGCGCGAACGACCATAGCGAAAGCGCACCCTGCACCAACACCATGGAACTGACCGGCTTGGGCAACTCGGCGCCATGGCCGGCGGCGGCAGCCACCACGATGCAGCCGAAGCTATGTCCCATGAGGTGCAGCCCCGCTTCGGGGGAAGCCGCCTTCGTGATCGCGCGAACGAAGGTTGCGATGCCCCCTTCGCCGACTTCGCGCGCACGCTTCTTCATGGTCCAGAACGACAGCTGCACGAGCGGGTTCAGGAGGGCCTTGCCGAATCCGCCACCGAAACTGATCACATCGCTCTTCGCGTTGCGATACGCCTTGTCCGGATCGAACGGTGCGCGGTCTTCGTCCGGCGCGCCGGCCAACTCGCCCGAACCCAGGTCGAGTTCGGCATTCAACTGAAGATAGGCCTGGCGCACCGCGTTCGGGATGTCGGGAGGATTGCCGGGTAGTGCTGCGTGTTCGAAGATCACGGCGAGTGCCTCGCGCGCCGTGGGCGTATCGACGAGGGCATCCACCGCGTCGTCGACGATGCTCCGCTCTTCGTCACCGTCGAAAGCGAACGCGACAGGCGCACCGATGTCTTCGGCGCCCCACGGCAGGCTCGGCCAGTGAAGGCCCACGAACAGCGCTTTGAAACCAGGCCGGCCCGCCTTCATCGCCGCGATATCGTCCACGTTGGCGAGCATGGCGCCGATCCAGCGACCGTACTGGTCGCGCGCCGCGGGAACGTCGCCCTTCCAGCCATGGGACATCACGAAGATATCGGTGATGTCTTCGTCCCGCACGGCACGAAGCACCTCCTCGCTGAAGAGCCGGCCATCTTCCTTGCGCTCGTCGCCATGCTTGTCGAAGCAGACGAGGTAGTAGCTGGCATCGTGTGTCGGTACCTGTTCGATGGGCATCGCCGCGTACTCCGAGGGTCGAGGTCAGACATGCAGACGAACGGCGGGGTCGCCGAACAGGACGAAGCTCCTGGCGTCGCGTTGCGCCGTCCAGTTGGAGGCAAGGTCGTCGTCCGACACATGTGCGTCGAGCCGGATATCGTCCAGCCGGGACGCCAACATGCCGGACTCCTGGGCGAAGCGCTCGCGAAAGGCGTCCATCGCGCTGCCTAGGGTCGCACCGGCCATCAGTTCGCCGAACGTGGTGCGGAACGAGGTGATATCCGCCCCCGCTTCCGTCGTGGTGAACGAACAGCTCCATGCCCGCTCCACGTGAGCCACCATGGCGAGCGCCGGGCCGCCCGCCGCGGCAAGCAGCTGCTGCGGAAGCCGCGCGACGAAGGGTGCGGGCGCGATCTGCTTCACCACGCCGCCATCGGGTGCGGGATAATCGTCCACGCGGGGGGTGCCGCCGCCGTAGCACGCGAAGCTGAAGACGATGCCACCCTCCACGGACGTCGTATCGCCCACGTCGTCGCCGGAATAGAACATCGAAGGATCCACGGGCCCACGCGAACGGAGCTTTCCCGGCCAGTCCTGGCACAACAGGGCCCCTTGCCATGCGCGCTGGTTCGCATGTCCGTTGGGATAGCCCATGCCGTGCGTCGCAGTGAACAGCAACGAGGGGGCGGTTCCCGCTTTCAGCAAGGAGGCGAAGTTGGCCTTTGTCGCCTTCTCGCGGAGCATGGCATCGAACGCCCACTCCTTCCCACCGTTCGCTTTCAACTCGGCGAGCAGGGGCTCGACGAGCTTGCCGGAACTGAGTTCGGTGGCGGCGTCGAAGGGATGGCTCGTTCCGAAGAAGGCCATGCGCCGACGAGACGGTGCGCGTAGCGTCTCGTGCGCGACGATCGCCAAGGCGTGTCGCGCGTAATCGGCCGGCGTGTCGAACGCCAGCCTGCCGACGGCGTAGGTCACGTTGAGTACGTACTGGAAGGCGAAGGGAATGGCATCCGGCCCGCCGATCAGCAGGAGGTAATAAGGCACCTTCCTCGGATCGACGGTACCGAGGGCCTTCTGCCGGGGAGGCTGGCCCAGCCAGGTCGATACCGATTCCTCGCCCGAGAAGCCTGCGTCCCCCGTGTATTCGCGGTAACGGTCGCCGGCCTGCGACCGTCGAAGGGCGAGCAACGGCGCCAGAGCCTCGCGCACCGCGGGATCCGCTTCGCGATGGAAGACCACGCCCCAGCCCGCCTCGGCGAGGTCCTGCAAATCCAGGGTGAGACCGAGGTGACGCTTCGTCGTGCGCAGCGACGCCATCTTCCGATCGTCCGTGGGCGCCGCGGATGGCTCGCCCCGCGCCAGCCGGGCGACGCTTTTCACGGTGGCATCCGGCAGCAGGTAATCGCCGCTGCTGCCGTCGATGCCGTTGACCGAAAGGTTCGTCATTGGCTGTCGTCCTCGCTGCACACACCATGATTCATACCCTTGCACCATGAAAGCCGATCGGCGCGATCAAACATCGTTCTGTGGTCGAGGTTCATGGTGTAGAGATGGTCGGTGACGACGATCACCTGGTCGTCCACGGCGCTGAGCCTGCGTACGCCGGCCGGGAGGTCCATGACCTTGCCGCACTGCGGGCGTGAGGCTTCGGACCTTCCGCCCGCGAAATTTCCGCGGCACACGCCCAGGACACCGTCGGTGTCCGCCGCAAGCAGGAGGTAGCGTGAATGCGATTTCCCGGCGGGGTCGGGCAGGTAAGCCAGCTGGCTGATGCCGTTATGGTGCAGCGAGGAGATCTCATACGCATTCCCGTTGTACCCCTCGCCCTTGCGTGCCCATCCCCAGACCCTGCCATCGTTCGTACCTGCGATCAGCCACTCGCCTCCGGGGCTGAAAACCAATGCGTTGACCGGCGCATCGCTGGAAAAGGTCCATTCCACGTTCCGCACCGGATTGTCGAGCGGCACAAGTCCCACCGCTTCCGAGTTGGCGAGGGTGCGGGTGTATGCCAGCTGTTTTTCACCGACGGCTATTGCTCTGACACCGCACAGCGGCGTGGAAATCGATTTCCAGTCTTTCGTCGACCGGATGGTCACCGCGCCATAGTCCAGCGTGGCCAGGTAATCGCCTTCGCGGCTGAAGGCGAGGGAGGCGGGAGTCCCGGAACCGGAGGATGCACAGCTGGTCGATCTGGTCGCCGGCGCGGTGGCGGTGAGCGTTCCTCCGGGCCAGGCGAGGATATCGACCCGATCGTGCGATTCGCCGAGGATCGCAAGACGCGCTCCCTTTCCATCGAATGCGATCCGGCTTGCCGGCGATGCCAGCGGCAAGGCCGGCTGCGCCAGCAGTGCGCCGTTCCGGCGGCGCCACACGTCTACCGCACTTCCATCCTGGCGCAACGCGACGACCCATTCACCCGACGAGGCGACATCGCGCGGCGGCTTCGTGCCGGACGTGTCGAATCGTGTGGTCAAGGCATTCACGCCATCGATGTCGACGGCGCGTACGTAACGGCTTCCGCCGACGGCGAGGCGTTTCGCATTCGCGGGATCGAACGCGATGCTGTAGAGCTTCTCGCCCCATCCGCCGACCTCCGTCGCCGAGACCACGGCATCCTCGACGGTCGCCGCCGCGGGGTTGAAATCGTAGCGTTTGAGGGCTTCGTCCTGCCCTGCCGACACGAGGATCTTTCCGTCCGGGGAGAACGCCACGGCATTGACCCAGCTCTGATGGTCCGTCACCTTGCCCGGCTTACGGCCTTCCATCTGCGAGGCATCGGCCAGGTCCCAGAGCCGCAGGACGCCATGATCGTCGCCCACCGCCAGCCAGCGCCCATCCGGACTGACGGCCATCGAGCGTGTCGCCTCGCTTTCGCCGGGAGCGACCTCGAGCTTTCGCTCCATGTCCGTCTCGCCCTTCGTCGCATCGCGCGACCACAGGACAAGATGCCCGTTCCAGTCTCCCGAGATCAGCTTCCCGGAAGTTCCTGGCACGAACGCGATGCGATAGATCGACGAATGATGAACCGTCCTGGCATCGACGACTTCTTCCTGTCCGGGCGTGCCATCGGGCGCCACCGGTTGCAGGAGCAGGCGTTTGTCCGCGGTCGCCATGGCAAGGAGCGAGCCATCGTCGTTGAACGCGACCGCGGTGACGGCCCTGCCGGCTATCTTGCTTCGATGGAGCAGCGTGGCTGCGTTTCCCTCCCTGCGCCAGAACGAAACCGTGCCGTCATTGTCGCCTAGGACCACGATGTTTCCGCCTGGCTGCACCGCCATGGCATTGATGCCGGACGGGTTGGCGGTCGCGCCGGGCTCGCCCGCGCGATCGGGAAACGACGCGACACGCAATGTCCTGTCCCAACCGGCGGAAAGAACCTGCCTTCCGTCCGGGGTGAACGCCACGGCCCGCACGATGCCGCCATGCCTTGCCAGCGTGGACAAGGCGGGAGCCTGCCCGCCGAGTACTTCGATCATCGTGCCGTCGACCAGGTCGGACGCGTCCTTCCGGGCAACGTCCAGGAGTTCGTCGTTGGCCTCCACCCGGCCGTAGCTGCGCAATTCGGCACCGATGTGGTTGAGCCGGACCATCTGCACTTCGCGGTAGAACCATGCGATCGCGAGGCACAACACGGTCAGCACAAAACAGACGCCGATCAGCGCACGCCGCATGAGCCTGTCGCGGCGCAACCGGTTCCGCTCGTCTATCGATGCCTTGACGAAGGCGCGCTCGGTGATACTCAAGCCATCGGGACCGGCCGGAGCCTCCGCCTGGGCGATGCCGCGGTCGAGGTTGTCGCCGTACAGCAGCATCTCGCGGGGACGGTCGGCGCCTGCCCAGAGCGCCGCCGCCTTTTGGATGACAGAGAGGTTCCCGTTTCGCCATGCCGCGTTGTCGGCGCGGATCGGCGCGATGAGGCGATCGTGCACCAGTTCGACGATCTGCCCTCCTTCGTCAGTTTCGATCCGCAGCAGGTGGCGGCCTTCGAGCAGGTCGATCGCCGTGTTCGTCGACGGTGAAAGGTAGGGATCGCGGCGCGGGCGCGCGCGCAGCCCGGAAGGCGTGATCAGCTGGCTCTCGACGAAATCGCGCAGCGCGCGCTGGCTGGCCCCGCTGGTCTTGGCGGAGGTCTCGACGGCTGCCGCGTAGAAGCTGCCGAGTGCCGCGTCCACCTGGCCGCTCTTTCCGCTGTGCTCGCCGCCACCGCCGATGTCGCCGACCTCCACGGCACGGGATTCGCCGAGGACGACCTTGTCCCACAGGCGCAGGCAACTGACCTGAAGGAGCATCGGTTCCACATAACGACCGAGCCGGCGTGCCGTATCGGGCGCGTCCGCGGTCCCGCCCGCTCCCATCGCACGTAGGTCGTCGGCCAGCCAATATGCCGCAGCCTGCGTGATGCGTCCGGCGGCCGGGCCGCAGATGGCCTGGGCGGCGGCGTCGCGATCCAGCGGCAGCAGGCGGTAGCGAAACGCGAGGCCGGTGGGCATGTGCGCGCGCAACGGCTCGAGTTCGGCGAGGAAATCCTCGCGCATCGAGATCAAGGTCCAGACGACCGGTACCGAAGCGCCTGCCCGTCCACCCTCCGCGCCGTCCTCCCCGTCGTGATCGTCCTCCTCGTCCACGCCCGCCAGCAGATCGCTCAGCTGGCGGATGAACGCATGCTTGGCGTCGGTATCCGACCGGTGCAGCGTGAAGAGTTCCTCGAACTGGTCGAGCACCAGCAGGAGCAGGTCCTTTTCCGCCTCATAGCGCTCGACGACATACGACGTGAGGCTGTGCCTGGCAAGCCGCTCGGCCGGCCACTGCTCCTCCACGGGCCGCTCTGCCTCGAGCTGCCGGAGGACCGTATCGACATAGATGTTACCTTCGCCCGCTGCGGACGCATGCGCGAGGCGGACGGTAGGCAGGGGACGAAACCGGTTGCGCGCGCGCGAGCGCAGCAGCGGAAGCAGCCCCGCATGGATCAACGATGTCTTACCCGCCCCGGACTGCGACATCAGCACCACCACGCGCTCGCTGACTAGCAGTTCCGCAAGCTCGCGTATCTCGCGGGATCGCCCGTAGATGGGCTGGCCTTCGCGGATAGGCATCGGCCCGACGAAGGGGTTGGCGGTGACGACTTCCGCCTCGACAACCTGCCCGGCCTGCGCGTTCATGCGACGGCCGCCGTCGAACGACGTGCCCAGACATCCGCGAGTCGGTCGACGAAATCGCTTGCCGAACCCCAGAAGACGCGGGTATCGAAGTTCGCATCGAAATATTTGGCCACGTATTGCGCGGCCCGTTCGGGGTTCAGGCTGACCCCCTCGTCGAAGGCCATCTGCACGGCGACGCGCACGCTGCCCTGGCTGGCCGGCGCGCCCGAACGGATCAGCACCCCGCGCAGGAGCACGCGCAGGCCCCAGTCGTCGGGCTGGAAGCCGAGCAGCATCAGTCCCGAGCCCGACAGCGCGTTTGTGACCACCGACGGAACGCGCAATCCCGATACGGCCCGCGTGGCCGTCACGGCGATAAGGAAATCGAAGTAGTCGTCTTCCGTCAGCACGATGCTGTTCTGGTCGGCGAGGTTGCCGAAGACGTGGAAGATAAGCGGCGTCTGCTCGCTGGGCTCGAAGTCGGGCGGCAGCGGTTCGCCGAACTTGACGTAGCGAAGGGTCTCCTTGTTGTCCCGAGTGCGCTCCTTCACCCAGGTGCACATGGCGACGTGCGGCTTCTTTCCCGCCTCCTCCAGCGCATCGCAAAGAAGGTTGTCCCTGTTCGCGTTGATGAAGACGGGGAAAGGCATCGCGGCAAGGAGCCGGTGCGGATCCCTTGGATTGCGGTCGCGCTCGACCTTTCCCACGTGGCGTACCAGGCTGTCGAGGAGACCCGGGAGCACCGGTGCGCCGAGCAGTTTCTCGCCGGTCGCGGCTTCGATCCGGCGCAGGTCGTCCGCGTAGGTTTCGCGGATGCGCGCGACGAGCTCCTTGCGCAGCTCGCCCAGCGCCATGTTCCTGCTCTGCCGGTAAGTGAGGTATTGGGCCACCTGGGCCAGGTCGTCGCGATCGCCGGGTGCGAGAGGGAATGCGTAGCGCTCGGCCCAGCGTTGTGCGATATCGCGCGACGAGCCGAATAACGGCTCGATCAGTCCCGGGCCGAGGACCGGAACGCACTGCCCGATCTCCATGTCGGCGGCCACCGCTTCCACGACGTCCAGGTCTTCCGCGTCGCCACGCATGCCCTGCCAGAGACGGCCGCTTTTCAGGCGCATGAACAGGACGGGCATCCACCAATCGTCCTCTTCGCGGATCGAAGCCCGGCCCACCGACATCGCCCGGTCGACACGGCCCGATCGCGAGAGCTCCGCGAGAAGGCGTGGCATGAAGCGGTCGGACGACGCCATGCTGATCGTTCCCTGCATGGCGACCACCGCGGGGATACCGGCCGCGGCAAGACTGGGACCGACGGCGGCTAGGGCACCTTCGTGTTCCTCGTCGTCCATCGCGCCGGCGCCTTCGCACGAAGCGAGGAGGACCAGCCGGGGACGCCGCTCGATATCGCGCACGCATTCCACGAAGGCCGCGCCGGATACGGATTGTCCCGTACCGTCGCTTCCTTCCAGCAGGAGGCGCGGACTTCCCTGTGCGAACGCGCCGTGGCATACAAGGTAGAGGATGTCGATGTCCAGCCAGGTCAGCGCGTCGCGCAGGTTCGTCAGCGATGCCTGTCCCTCGAGGACATGGCAACGCATGTCGACCATCGAGTCGCGCGCGGCACTCGCCACCGCGGCTCGGGCTCGCGCCACGACGTCGTCGCGCGGGATCGCGGGAAGACGCCACTTGCTCTCGATATCCGTGGGATTCGCCACGACCACGAGCGCGTCGAAGCCCCGATGTCGTGTCGCCGGCCGGTAACGGACATCGTGCACGGCAAGGAAGCGGGAAAACCAGAAGTTGTCCTGCACGAGGAGGCGGGATCCGTCGCCGGGATCGCGCAGCGTTTCCCAACGCAGGCCATGCAGGGGCGAAGCATCAGCGGCGATGGAAAGCCGCACGCGAAGCGCCTCGTCGCCACCGGTCGCCCTGCGCGCGTCTCGGAATGCCACGCCCACCGGGTCGGCATCCGAGACACCGAACAGCATGGCCGACAGCCGCTTCCCGTAGGCGTCACGATCCGTCTCGCGCGCCAGCGCGTCCACGTCGATCGAGATATCCGCCCGGTCCACCAGGACGTTTTCGAGGTCGTTGTCGGGGTCGGTGAGGCGCATGTCGAGACGCCACAGGGCATCGTCTGCGCGTTCGATACGGATCTCGATCTCGCGAACGGACATGCGCGATGCCTCCGGTACCCAGAGCGAGCGGCCGTCGGCCGATCGACGCCTGAGGGTCCTGCCCTCGCAGGGCACCGGCAATACGCCTAACGATCTAATCCATTGGTTCGGCTGTTTTCGCGCTTCGCTCCGCGGCCGGGCAGCTTCGACACAGCCTTCCGAGGCCCCGCATCGCCGCACCGGTTCCTTGCCGGCGCCCAGTTGACGGAGAAATGTGTGCCGAAAATGCGGGTAAGCCCGTCCGCCCTCTATCCCCGGTGGCCCTTGAGTCGAATACTGCGTCTAACCGGCTCACAGCGGGAGTGGCGATGAGCGAGTTTCGTTGGATCTGACAGCAATCGGGCTGGCCCTTCACGTGGCAAGCCGACGTCCTTGCGTCCGACTTGCGCGACTGCCAGCGCGTCCAGGGCCAGCTCATGCCTGAAAAGGGGGTGCGTGGGATAGGCCACCGCGGGCGGGGTTGGGTGAACGGTAATGGGCTAGGCGCACCTGGCTGCCCGCGAAATGCCCCGGTTAAAGCCCGAAAAAGGTGTTCACTGCGCGTCTTAAGGGTAATTGGCGTCTTTAAGGGTCAAGTGCTGGGCTTAAGCGCTGGCGACAACTTAGGGGCGAATAGGCTGCTATTCCAAGAATGCAACAGGTATTGATAATACAGAAATGAACTATATACTTATGAGGCAATCCGCCGACAGGACGCCCTCATGAGTGATTTCGCCCCCACCGAAGCTCGGCTACAGGTCACGCGCTCGAAATATCCGGGCTTCCCGCGCGACCCGGCGGCGCTTGTCCGGCTGATCAAGCATCTCTACAAGGAGATCCACGACGAAGCCAACGCGGTGATGAAGCCCTACGGGCTCAATCATCCTGAGTACAACATCCTGATGATGATGTACGGCTCGCCGGATAACGCGCTCAATCCCTCGCAACTGGCCGATGCCGCTGGCGAAAAGTCGGCCAACGTGACCCGGCTGACCACGCAGCTCTGTGAGAAGGGCTACATCGCGCGCGCCTCCAGCGAAGACGATCGGCGCAAGGTCACGCTGACGCTGACCCCCGAAGGTATCGCGCTGATCGAAAGCTTCCTCCCCGATATCGTCAGCCTTCTGTTCCGGCAGACCCGCAAGCTGGATGCCACCGAACAGGCCCAGCTCGAGGTCCTGCTGAAGAAGATGCTCGCCGGGTACGGCGAGTAAGAAGCACCCCTCATGTCCGCGTCCGATCTCGCCATCACACCACCCGCCACCCGCCAGGTCGTCGTCGAGACGCTGCGCGAGGAGGCCTCCGTGTGGCTGTTCGTCGTGAAGACGCTGATCGCATTCTTCCTGACCGGCTGGCTGGCCATGCGCTTCGCTTTGCCGGCGCCGTCGACCGCCATGCTGACCACGGTCATCGTGGCGAACCGGCAGTCGGGCATGGTGCTGGCGAAGAGCTTCTACCGGGCCATCGGAACGCTGGCCGGGGCCACGGCGGCCATCGCCATCGTCGCGTCGTTCCCGCAGCAGCGGGATCTTTTCCTCGTTGCGCTCTCCCTGTGGATCGGCCTGTGCGCGGGCGGAGCCACGCTGTACCGCAATTTCAAGTCGTACGCCTTCGTCCTGGGTGGCTATACCGCGGCGATCGTCGCGATCCCCGTGATCGACAATCCGCCCGGTGTCTTCGATTCCTCATGGGCTCGCATCAGCGAGGTGTTGCTCGGTCTCGCCGTCAGTGGCGTCGTCAACGACGTGGTCTTCCCCAGCCGCATGCGCGATGTGCTGCGCCGCGCCGCGCGCGAGCAGTTCTCGCACTTCGTCGCCTTCGTGCGCGACAGCACCCGTGGCCGCATGGCGCGCGAGACCATGGAGAATGCACACCTGCGCTTTGTCCGTGACGCCGTGACGTTCGAGGATCTGCGCAGCTCGGTGATTTTCGAAGATGCCGAGGCGCGTGCCCGCAGCGGCCACCTGCGTCTGTTCAACCAACGCTTCATGGCGGCCTCGACCAGCTTCCAGTCGCTGCATCACCTCATCAATCGACTCAAGCGCGCTCACCGCGACCTCGCTGCCGACACGCTGGTCCGGCTGTATGCACCCATCGGTGCCGCGCTCGATGCGCCGATCGATGCCGGCGTAGTGGCGCGCGAGTTGCTGCCACGGCTGGCGACGGCTCGCGAGAGCCTGCGTGCGCAGCGGTCGCCGTTACGCGCCTCGCTGACCGACACGCAGGACATCCGCGACTTCGATACCGGCGCCTCCTTGCTGCTGCGTTTCGTCGACGAGCTTTACGCGTATGTCGACGCCGCGGCATCGCTACAGGCGCCGCGTGTCATCGCCGCCTCGGGCGAACGCGTGCGTTTCGATCGCGGTAACGATTTCCTCGGTGCCGGTCTCGCCACCCTGCGCACCACCCTGACGATGCTCGCCCTCGGCGCCTTCTGGATCTGCAGCGCGTGGCCGCTCGGCTCCAGTGCCATGTTGCTCGCCACCGTGTTCGCCGGCCTGTTCGCGACCATTCCCAATCCGACACGTGTGACCTGGATGGTCATGCTCGGCTACCTCTCCGGCATGGCAGCAGCCTTTGTCTGCGAGTTCTTCGTACTGACCCAGGTAGACGGCTACCCGTTGCTGGTCATCGGCATCGCGCCCTTCCTGGCGATAGGGCTGGTCATGATGATGAGCAAGCGTCTCGCCTCGTATGGTCTCGGCTGGGCGATGGGCCTGGCGTACATTCTCGCGTTGAAGAACGTGCAGGTCTACGACCCGGCGCACTTCATCAACGATGCGATTGCCCAGGTCGTCGGGCTTGGCGCGGCCGCTGTGTCCTTCGTGGTCATCCCGCCTGCGATCGGCAGCGCATGGCTGCGTCGGCGCCAGCTCGCGCGGCTGCGTGGACAGGTTGCGCTCGCCGCGGAAGCACCGCTGCCAGGCCTCCGTCATCGGTTCGAGAGCGTGAACCACGACCTCGTCAGCCAGGTGGTCGCGCAGACGGAGCCGGGCAGTGCGGATTCGCGCGCCCTGATCGCCTGGGCGCTGGCGGTCCACGAGACCGGTCGCGCGCTCATCGAGCTGCGCCACGACATGGCGCGCGCGGACTTGCCGACGACGCTGCGTCCTTACCTCACCGAGGCGCTGCGTACCCTGGCCCGCTTCTACGAAAAGCCAGACGCCCCCGGTTACCTGCTGGCGCGCGACGCCGTCGCAACGGCAATCGCGAGCGTCGGCGAGCACGAGGGCGTACGCCACCTGCTCGACCACCTTCACCTCGTCCGCATGGCGCTGCTCGACGGTGAATCCGTCCTCGCTGCCTACATGCCAAACGCGCCGCTTGCCAAGGAGATCGTCCATGCCTCGTGAGATCGCACTCGGCGACGCCCTCGTTCCGGGGCTGCTCGTCCTCTTTGTCCTGGCGCTGCTTTTGCTCTGGGCGCTGGACTGGGTGGCGGGCCGCTTCGGTCTCTATCGCCTCGTCTGGCATCCGCCGCTGTTTCGCCTGGCTGTGTTCGTCTGTGTCTTCGGCGCTTGCGCGCTCTTCCTGCTCTGAGTGATCCCGTCATGAAACTGTCGACCCTCATCCGCTTCGCCGTCACCGCGATCGTCGTGCTTGTCGCGGCCCTGGTCGGGCATACCATGTGGAAGCACTACATGTATTCGCCGTGGACGCGCGATGGCCGTGTGCGCGCGGAGATCGTGCGCATCGCGCCCGACGTGGCGGGACTGGTCACCGACGTACGGGTGATCGACAACCAGACGGTGAAGAAGGGCGACATCCTCTTTGTCGTCGATCGGGCACGCTACGAAAATGCGGTGGCACAGGCCAAGGCGAACCTCAACGCCGCCGAGGCGGCCGCCCGTGCCGCCGGCGCCAGCATCAACGCCGCTTCGGCGGGCGCCGAACAGAGCAAGGCGAACTACGAGATGTACCAGGCGCAGTCCGAGCGCCGACAGAAGCTCATCAACAACGTGATTTCGGCCGAAGACAAGGCAAACGCCGCCGCCGCCGCGAACGCAGCCAAGGCCGGCTGGCAGCAGACGCTGGCCAGCACGAAGCAGGCGAGTGCGGCCCAGCAGCAGTCACTGGCGGCCGTGGCGCAGGCGCAGGTCGAACTCGCCTCGGCGCAGCTCAACCTGGATCGTACGGAAGTGCTCGCTCCGGTGGATGGCTTCGTGACCAACCTCGATGTGCGCGTGGGTGACTACGCGAACGCCGGGACGCCGCGTCTTGCCTTGATCGACAGCCATTCTTACTGGATCTACGGCTACTTCGAGGAAACCAAGTTGCCAGGGCTGCGCATCGGCGATCCCGTCGATATCCGCCTCATGAGCGGCGGTGTGCAGTTCAAGGGCTCGGTGGAAAGCATCGCCCGCGGTATTACCGATGCCGACAATCCGACCGGTAGCGACTTACTCGCCGACGTGAATCCGACCTTCAACTGGGTGCGTCTGGCACAGCGTGTCCCGGTGCGCGTGAAGATCGACGCAGACCATCTGCCGGCGGGCACGGTGTTGTCGGCAGGCATGACGGCGACCTTGATCGTCCATCCGTCGCATCCTGACGCTGTCGCCGCCCGCTAAGGGCGACGATCGGGGGGGAGGCCGGGTCTCAGGCCGGCGGCGGAGCCAGCCGCATGAGCCGCAGCTGCAGCCACTTGTCCACGTCCGGCCACTCGGTGGACAGGATGCTGTAGCAGACGGTATCGCGGAGCGAGCCGTCGGAGCGCCGCTTGTTGGCACGGAGCACGCCTTCACGTTTGGCACCCAGCTTTTCGATGGCGCGCTGGGAATCCTGGTTGTAGGCGTCCGTATGGAACGTGACCGCGACGACGCCGACGTTCTGGAAGGCGTTATCCAGCAGCAGGTGTTTGCAGGCCGTGTTGACGTGGCTGCGCTGCCAGCGGCGCGCATACCAGGTGTAACCGATGGCGACGCGGGACGGATCGTCTTCGATCTCGTAGTAGCGGGTCGAGCCGACCACCTGGCCAGTCTCGTTCTCACGTACCACCCAGGGTGACATGCGGCCCTCTTCCTGGCCGCGCAGGGCGGATTCGACGTAGTCCGTCATGCGCCCGGGGCCGGGGACCGAGGTGAACCAGAGATCCCACAGGTTGCCGTCGGCGGCGGCCTGCTCCAGCGCGGGAATATGCGCCAGGGTCATCGGTTCGAGGGTGACGTAGGCGTTTTCGAGGCGGACAGGCGTCATGAAGCGGGTCTCAGGCGTCGAGGTCGGGGATCAGGCGGCTTTCGATCCGGGAAATGGCGTCTTTCAACAGCAGCTTGCGCTTTTTCAGGCGGGTGAGCTGGAGCTCGTCCCGGCTGATGGAGGCGGCCAGGTGGTCGATGGCGGCGTCGAGGTCGCGGTGCTCGACCTTGAGCTCGGACAGCCGTTTGTTCAGTTCAGCGGGATCCGGGACCTGCATGGCGATGGCCGGGCGGGAAGAGAAGGCGCAAGTGTAACTCCCGGCGGGGTCCCCCGCAGCGGCTACAATAGGAGGCCGTCCCTCCCGAACACCGCCAACGCATGTCCGCCATCCCCGATGCCACCCGCAAGCAGAGCTACGAAGCCGGCAAGCTGGCCAAACGCCTGCGCCGCCAGGTCGGCCAGGCGATCGCCGACTACGGCATGATCGAGGACGGCGACCGGATCATGGTCTGCCTCTCCGGCGGCAAGGACTCCTACACGATGCTGGACATGCTGCTTTCGCTCCAGGCGAAGGCGCCCGTCCGTTTCGAGTTGATCGCGGTGAATCTCGACCAGAAACAGCCGGATTTCCCTGCGCACGTGCTTCCGGAGTACCTCGCGGAGCGGAGCATCCCGTTCCACATCATCGAGCAGGACACGTACAGCGTCGTCACTCGCGTGATCCCGCAGGGCAAGACGATGTGCAGCCTGTGCTCGCGCATGCGTCGCGGCGCGCTTTACCAGTGGGCGTCGGACAACGGGATCACCAAGATCGCGCTTGGCCACCATCGCGACGATATCCTCGGCACCTTCTTCCTGAACATGTTTTACCAGGGCAGCCTGAAGGCGATGCCGCCCAAGCTGCTCTCGGACGACGGCCGCCATGTGGTGATCCGCCCGCTGGCCTACTGCCGCGAAGACGATATTGCCGCTTACGCGGATGCGCGCGCCTTTCCGATCATCCCCTGCAATCTTTGCGGCTCGCAGGAGAACATGCAGCGCAAGGTGGTCAAGCGCATGCTCGAGGACTGGGAGAAATCCAACCCGGGCCGTAGCGAGACGATTTTCCGCGCGATGGGCAATATCGCGCCGTCGCAACTCACCGATCGCAAACTGTTCGACTTCGCGGCGCTCGGTGCACGCGAGGGCGCGGCGCGCGCCGACACCCATGCCTGGCTTGCCGGTGGCGACGCCGGCGACGACAACGACAACGACTAATCATCTAAAACTCCGCTTCAAGGCCTGCCGACCATGACCCTCTTCTCCGCTGTCGAACTCGCTCCGCGCGACCCGATCCTTGGCCTGAACGAAGCCTTCGGCGCCGATACGCGTCCGGACAAAGTCAATCTCGGCGTCGGCGTGTACTACGACGCCAACGGCCATGTACCCCTGCTGCGCGCCGTGCGCGAAGCCGAGAAAGCGCGCCTGGAAGCCCAGCTGCCGCGCGGTTACCTGCCCATCGATGGCATCGCGCTTTACGACGCCGCCGTACAGAAGCTGCTTTTCGGCGCTGCTTCGCCGCTGCTTGCCGAGCGTCGCGTCGTCACCGCACAGGCCCTCGGCGGTACCGGCGCACTGAAGATCGGCGCGGACTTCCTGCATCGCCTGAACCCCTCGGTGCCGGTCGCCATCAGCAACCCGAGTTGGGAAAACCATCGCGCGCTGTTCGAGGGTGCGGGCTTCCAGGTCGTGGAATACCCGTATTACGACGCCGCCACGCATGGTGTGGATGTCGAGGCCATGCTCGGCGGCCTGGCGAAGCTGCCGAAGGGCGCGATCGTCGTCCTGCACGCGTGCTGCCATAACCCGACGGGTGTCGACCTCGGTACCGAGGACTGGAAGCGCGTGATCGAAAGCGTGCGCGAGCACGGCCTCGTCCCCTTCCTCGACATCGCCTACCAGGGTTTTGGCGATGGGATCGAGGCCGACGCGATCGCCGTGCGCCTGTTCGCCGAAGCGCGCGTGCCGTTCTTCGTCGCCAGCTCGTTCTCGAAGTCGTTCTCGTTGTACGGCGAACGCGTCGGCGCGCTGTCGATCGTCACCGACTCGCATGACGAGGCGGTTCGTGTGCAGTCGCAGCTCAAGCGCGTCATTCGCACGAACTACTCCAACCCGCCGACGCATGGCGCCGCCGTGGTCGCCGCCGTGCTCAACCACGACGACCTGCGCGCCACCTGGGAAGCCGAGCTGGGCGAAATGCGCGAGCGTATCCGCACGATGCGACGTGGACTGACGCAACGCCTCGCCGCGCACGGCGACTTCGGCTTCATCGAAGCGCAGCGCGGCATGTTTTCTTATTCCGGTCTCTCGTCCGCGCAGGTGGATCGCCTGCGCGCGGAGTTCGGCATCTACGCCGTGGGCACGGGTCGCATCTGCGTGGCCGCGCTCAACGACGGCAATCTCGACCGCGTCGCCGAGGCGATCGCCAGGGTCATCTAGCCGTCCATTGCCACCTTCGCCGGCGAACGCTTGCCGTTCGCCACGGCCCTCCATTCGCAAGAGATATCCCGATACATGTTTTTTCGAAACCTGACGCTGTTCCGCTTCTCCGCTCCCGTCGCCACCGATCTCGACCGCCTCGAAGAGGCGCTGCCCGAGCATCGCCTGCGCCCGGTCGGCCCGATGGAAATGTCGACCCGCGGTTTTATCTCGCCGCTCGGCCGCAACGAGGAAGCGCTGGTCCATAACGTGGGCCGCAACACCATGGTCACGGTGGGCAGTGAGGATAAGCTCCTGCCGTCGGCTGTCGTGAACGACGAGATCGCCAATCGCGTGCAGAAGATCGTCGACGAAGAGGGCCGCAAGGTCAGCGGTCGCGAGCGCAAGCGCATGAAGGACGACGTCATGAACGAGTTGCTGCCGCGTGCTTTCGTGCGCACCTCGCGCATGTCCGGCTATGTCGACAAGAAGCACGGCTGGCTGGTGCTCGATACCTCCAGTCGCAAATCGGCCGAGAACACCCTGAGCCAGGTTCGCGAGGCCCTGGGCAGCTTCCCGGCGGTGCCCCTGGCGCCTGAAGAGTCCCCCCGCATCCTGATGACCCATTGGGTGGCCACGGGCGAGCTCCCGGCCGGCCTGGTCCTGGGTGACGAATGCGAGCTGCGTGACCCGGCCACCGCATCGGGCGCCATCGCTCGCTGCCGCCGCCAGGATCTCGACACCGATGAGATTCGTGAGCACCTGCGCACCGGAAAGCAGGTGTTCCAGTTGGGTTTGGTCTTCGACGACCGCATCTCGTTCGTGCTCGGGGAAGATCTGATCCTGCGTAAAATCAAGTTCACGGACGTGGTGCTCGACGGACAGGCGGACAGCCCCGAGTCGGCCGCCGCGGAAGCGGACGCAAACTTCGCCCTGATGGCACTCGAGTACGAGCGGCTACTGGGCAAGCTGGAAGAGTGGTTCAAGCTGCCGCGGCCGGAGTAACGCCGGAGCGGCCGCGTCGCAGGATTCGATATGGCTTGGTGGCAAGTTCGTCGGGATCGACCAGAGACTCGCGACATGGCATCTGAAGAAAGCGAATGGCTGGAACTGTCGACCCCGACGGGCGGCACCATTCGCGTGCTCAAATCGGCGCATCCGCGCGCGCGGCGGTTGCGCCTGACGGTGACGCCCAAGGGCGCTCGCCTCACCTATCCGAACGGGACGCACACGGCGCAGATGGCCGCGTTTCTTCGCCATCACGCCGACTGGCTGGAACAGAAACTCGGTGAGTTCCACCTGGACGCCACGCCGCTGCCTGCGCTCAAGGTCGGCGTGCCGACCTCGTTCCCCTTTCGTGGTGAAGAGGTCGCGCTGGACTGGGCGGAAGGCGCCTATCCGCGTGTCGATCAGCACGCGGGAGGTCTCACGCTGGTGATTCCGAAACCGCATACGCGCGCACTGATGGTGGCCCGCGGTTTGCTCGCGACGACCTTCGAAGCGCAGATTCGCCGTGACGTCTCACGCTGGCTGCCGGCGTACATCCCCGTGATCAACGCCGCGCCGACCGCGCTCAAGGTGCGCCCGCTGAAAAGCCTCTGGGGCAGCCTGGATACGCGCGATCGGATCAACCTCGATCTTGCGCTGGCCCTGGCGCCGCCGGCGGCCCTGCGCTACGTACTCGTCCATGAGTTGTGCCACCTGAAGGTGCGCAACCACTCGCCGCGCTTCTGGCATTGGGTCGAAACCGTGTTCCCCGATTACAAGGAACAGCGTGCATGGTTACGCACGCACGGCAGCGGGCTGAAGATGCAGCTGGACAGGTTGGTGGCCGACGTCGCCGACTGAGGCGGCCACACGGGCCGCCTCCATGTCACGGTGAATCAATGCGCCAGCGCGAAGCCGGTGATGATCTTCGCCGTTTCTTCCGGCTTCTCCAGCATCGGCATGTGGTTGCAGCCATTCATGATGGTCGCGCCGATCGAAGGTGAGCTCTTCAGGCCGTTGCGCAGCGTGTCCAGTGCGGAGACATCGATGATCTTGTCCTCGCGGCACCAGAGGCCGAGCACCGGCATCGACAGCTTGCCGATCACCGGATCCAGCGAGTAGGCCTGCGCGGGCTCCTTGAGCTGTTCGAACGTGTGCGCGATGAAGTCGTGGTCCTGCTGGTTGCGTGCGAGCAGGGCGTCTTCGAGGCGACCCGGAATGTTCGGCTTGACCAGGAAGATGCGGCCAAGCAGGGCTTCCAGGTCCGCGCGATCCTTGAGCAGGAACGGGTCCTTGCCGGCCTTCACGTCACGAACGAAATCGTTCTCCTTGAATGTCAGGCCGAGCGAACTCGACAGCACGAGGCTCGCCACTCGCTCAGGATGCTGATCGGCGTAGACACCGGCAATCGCGCCGCCCATCGAGTGACCGACAAGCAGGAAGTGCTGGGCGCCGACCGCGGTGGCGAACGCTTCCAGGCGTGCGGCCTGTGCCGGGATGCCGTAGTCGCCGCCTTCATTGCGCGACGACTCGCCCCAGCCCGGGAGGTCGGGAGCGATTACGCGGAAGTGATCGGTCAGGCCCTTGGCCATGGTCAGCCAGGTCTCCTTGTTCGCCGCGAAGCCGTGCAGCAGCACGATCGTCGGCCCGCTGCCGCCTTCGTAATACGACCAGGTCGTATCACCGGCGACGATCGTTTTCTTCTCCATGTGGGCGGACATGGCAAGACGCGCCGCGTCGGCCTTGAGCAGGAGCGACGGGGCGATCAGGTAGACGCCGCCCGCGCCGATGCCGAGCACGAGGGCGACGACGACGAGGAACTTGAGACGGCGAAGGAGCAGCCGCTGCCAGAGCGGACGGCTGTCGGTGGAACCGGGAGTCGGAATCTTGGCCATGCTGCGCTTACTTCTTCTTCGACTTGCCGGCGAGGATGGCTTCGACGGCCTGTTGGGTCATCGGGTGATAGCCGCCTTTCGCCTTGGCGTAGGTTTCTTTAGCAAAGGCCAGGCCTTCCGGGGTGCGCGCAAACGCGCGGTACACCGGCGTGGTCAGGTACAGGCGACCGATACGGGTCATGTGTTCGGCAGCGGCGGTCCATACGTCCTTGTCGCCGGCGGCGATGGCGTGCGCATACCAGCGCATGCCGATCTCCGCGTTCGGCGTACCGGTGAGGTGCCAGGCGGCATCGATTTCCTTGACCTTCGCCAGTGGCATGACATCCGGCATGCGATCGAGGAAGTACATCCACTCCTGGGTGTTCCAGGTCTTCGCATCGAGCTTGTCCGCCGACAGCTTGCCGGCGAGGAAGTCGGTGCGCTCCTTGTCGATGCCGTCGAAGCGGGCGGACGTGGGCAGCGGCGCGACCTTCGGGATGCCCGGCTGCCAGATCCACGCGCGTGCCTCGGCCTCGCTCATCTTGCCCGGGTACTTATCGAGCAGGTTGGTCTTGAGGTACGCGAACATCGTGTCGGTATCGATGCTCTGGAAGGCGAAGTGTGCGAAATAGCCCTTCAGGTAGGCATCGAAGGTCTCGCGGCCGAAGCGCTGTTCCAGCGTGCGCAGGAACCACGAGCCCTTGTCGTAGGCGACCGCGGACAGCGAGTCGTCGGCGCCGACGCCGCGCGCGTCCGGCGTGAGCTTCTGCGAATTGACCGGCATGTCGCCGATGGTCTTCTGCAGTTCGCGCGCGGAGAGCAGCGCTTCCTCGTCGGCGAGCGTCTTGCCGTAGACGGCCTCGGTGATACGGCCCTGGACGTAGGTGGTGAAACCTTCGTTCAACCAGATGTCGCGCCACGCGGCGCTGGTCACCAGGTTGCCGGACCACGAGTGTGCGAGCTCATGCGACACCAACGAGACCAGGCTCTTGTCGCCAACCAGCACGGTCGGCGTGGCGAAGGTCATGTTCGGGTTTTCCATGCCGCCGAAGGGAAACGACGGCGGCAGAACGAGGATGTCGTAACGGCCCCATGCGTAGGGGCCGTAAAGCTTTTCGGTGGTGGCGATCAGCTTTTCGGTGTCTTCGAATTCGTGCGCGGCCTTGCCAACCACGCTGGGCTCGGCATAGACGGCGCTACGCGGACCGGTTTCCTTCACGGCGATATCGCCGGCGGAAATCGCCAGCAGGTACGACGGAATCGGATGCGGCTGGTCGAAGGTAAAGTCGCCGTTGAGCGGATGCTTCGCATCATTGATCGCGCTCATCACCACGCGCACATCCTTCGGCGCGGCGACGTGCGCGTCGTAGGTGAAACGGATGGCAGGCGAGTCCTGCAGCGGCACCCAGGAGCGCGCATGGATCGACTCGGACTGCGAGAACATGAAGGGCTGCTTCTTGTCGGCCGTCTGGTCCGGCGTGAGCCACTGCAGGCCGGAGGCCTCGGGCACCGTCGTATAGGCGATACGCACGCTGGCCGGATGGGCCGGCGCTTCGATGGTCAGCTTCGAGCCGAGTTCCTTGTCGCGCGGGGCGAGGGCGAACTTCAGCGGGGTGGCCTTGCCCGAACCGTCCACGGCGTCGACGCTGGCGATCTTCAGGTCGCGCGTGTCGAGCACGAGGTCCTTCGCCTTGGCGTCCTTCCAGTCGAGCTTCAGCGTGGCATTGCCCGCTAGCTCGCGCTTGCCGAAGTCCAGCTTCAGGTCGAGGTCGAGGTGGGTGACCTTGACGACGGCGGGCTGGGCGTAGGAATGGGGGTCGGCGGCGAAGGCCACGACGGGGAACGCCATGGTGAGGGCAAGGACGGGGAGCAGACGCATCGAGGGGATCATCCGATGGAAGGAGAGCCCCAAGTATGCCACCCCCGTCAGAGCTTGTAGGCCCGATGGATCGCGACGATCCCACTGGTCAGGTTGCGGACTTCCACGTGCCCGAAGCCGGCGTTGAGCATCATGCCCTTCAGGGTGTCCTGGTCAGGGTGCTTGCGAATGGACTCGGCCAGGTACTGATAGCTGTCGGCGTCACCGGCAAAGAGCTTGCCCAGGCGCGGCAGGATCTTGAACGAGTGCACGTCGTAGAGCTTCGACAGGAGCGGGCTCTGCACCTTGGAGAACTCCAGCACCAGGGCGCGGCCACCGGGCTTGAGGATGCGGTGCATGTCCGCCAGCGCCTTGTCCTTGTCGGTGACATTGCGCAGGCCGAAGGCGATCGTGACGGCGTCGAAGCTGTTGTCCGGGAACGGCAGCATTTCCGCGTTCATCTGTGCCCAGCGCAATCCGGCAACGAGGCCACGATCGGTGAGGCGGTCGCGTCCGACGCCGAGCATGGCGGCGTTGATGTCGCCCACCACCACCTCGCCTTCCTCACCCACGACCGGCTTGAGCAGGGCGGCGATATCGCCCGTGCCGCCGGCGAGATCGAGGACGCGGTCGCCACGACGGACGCCGCTGACGGCGACGAAGTGGCGCTTCCACAGACGGTGGACGCCGAACGACATGAGGTCGTTCATCAGGTCGTAGTTACGCGCCACGGAGGTGAACACCTGGCCGACAAGTTTCTGCTTGTCGGCCAGGGGAACGTCGCGGAAGCCGAAATGGGTGGTTTTCTGGGAATCCATGCTGCGCATGGTACTCCGGTTCGCCCCTCCCCGGCAGCCGCGACACCGCTCAGGGACTGGCCGGTGGCAGCGTGCTCTCGACCTGGAACTGGCCCATTCCCAAGGCGAGTCGGCCTCCGCTTCGCGGGCGCGCGAAGAACACGCTCCCCGGTGCGGTGGTCGGCATGAGCAGATCGGCGAGTGGCCCATCGCCCGCCAGCCAGTAACGGCTTCGCCAGATGCCCGACATCGGTTCATACAGGCTGGCCGGGTCGATGCGCACCGAGAACGTGGTTGTTCGCGTGAGATCCGGCGCGCCCATGGCCCGTCGGATCTCGGCGATGGGTGCCGTGGGCGGTACGGTGGTCAGCCGGACACCGTTGCTGCCTTCGCCGATGTATTGCACCGATAGTTCCGCCATTTCCGTGCTGTATCGGTGATTTCCACGGGGGCGATACAGATCGCTGTTCTTGAATGGCAACTTGCCGTAGTACCAGAGATCGGCCGGGGCCTGTGCTCGCGTTACCGGATGGAGGCCGCCGGCGGCGCCGGGAACGCGAGTCAGGCGGAGCGCGGCGTCTGACGGGTCTGTTCCCGGAAGCGCCGTGCGCAGAGCCCTCTGTGCCCGTGCACGTTCCATGGCCCCGGTCCAACGAACACGCTGTGCTTCCGAAATCACGGGGGGCACGTATCCGTCTACCCGGCCGGCATACGGCGTGCGTTCGAACCTCATCCGCGTGGCGACGAGGTCGCGCTCGAAGGCGTCCGGGAAGGCCAGTTCAACCTGTGCCTGGAGTTCGTCGTAGAGGTCCGGTAGTCGTTCCGGGCTGCTCGCCAGCCCACGCCCGCTGCCGCCGCGCAGTCCGACACGGTGATAAGACCAACTCCCCGTCGCCGTGCGCTGAATCGCGGGCCCGCGGAAGGCGGTGCCCGCGTCGGGCTTCGTGAGCCGCCAGCTGGCGACGTCACTGTCATGGATGACCCGATACAGCGCGTCGTGATGCTCGATGTACGTCTTGCCACCAATCGTGTAGATGCCTTCCCGATCGGCCTGGCCGGCCTTCCGTACGTTCCTCGCCATGAAGCCTGGCTCGAAAACCACCGCGGGTTGTACAGCAGGGCTTGCCTCGACCAGACGTATGCCTGCGCGAAAGCGCGCGCCGGCGATCGCGTGTGCCGCAGCCGTCGAACTCGAGGCATACACGGGAAGCGCGGCGGAAAGCGAGGCGTTGTAGAAATCCGCGAAGTCGACGACCGCCTCGGGGTAGTCGCCGGCCTTGACGTTGTCGTAGAGGCGCCACGAGGCCTGGGCAGCCCTCGAAGGCGCGATGACGATGCCCTTGAGGACGTCCATCACGATCTGGTTGAGAAGGGTTCCGGGCTGCTGCCCGCGCAACCATGCCCAGTCCGCGCGCTCGGCGCTGCGTGCGAATACCTGCATGTTGCGCAGGCCGGACTGCACGTCGAGCTCATAGGCGGCGGCGAGGAAATCGCCATCCACTTCACGGTCCTCGAAGCGCGCCGCGGTCCGCGTATAGCCCGAGGTCGTGCTCGCCCCGAGCACCCAGTTGGCCAGATGGTCGCCGGCAAATTGCCGGGCATGTCCGTTGGGCAGCACGCGCGCATAGTCGGCAGGCAACCGGTCCAGGAGATATTCGCGGAAGGCCGGATGATAGAAGAAGCGGCGCCCGGCGTCGGCCTTGTCGTCGAACTCGCGAAACGTGACGCCGTCCGGTGCGTCAGGCGTGTAGAGGACGATGCTTTGCACGCTCTCGGCATGGCGCGCGCCGAACACGAGGATGTCGCGCAGCGGCGTGTCGAGGTAGGTCACCTGGCGCACCACGACCTCATGGCCTTCCACGCGTGCACGGCCGTCGGGAGAAGGATGGGCGAGTGCTGCCTCGACCCAGCGATAGCCACGTTCGGCATGGTCGGGACGGAACGAACGCGGGGCTTCGTCCAAGTAGTAGGACAGCCGTGCCTCGGCGGCGAGCAGCCGCATGTGCGCCCGTTGCAGATCCGTCGAATGGATGCGACGCAGCGCGGCGTCATCGCCTGATCGATACATGTGCTCCACGTAGGCTCGATAGCGTGTCGAAAGATCGAGGCCTCGTACGAGGTTTCGGATCCTCGCATCGTCCAGCATCGCGATGGGACTGCCGTCGCTCGTGCTTGCACTGAGTCGGACCGGGTCGAAGGCGGCGATGTTCTGGTAAGCAAGATCGACCAGCTTGACCTGCACGGATGCCGGGCCCTCGAACAGGCTCTGCAACGATTCCAGGCGTGCGGCCGGGTCGGTGCTTCGGTCGATATGCACCAGGATGCCGGCTGGGTCCCCGGTGACGCCCAGCGCGCGCAGGCGCTCGGCGATCGCTTGCGACGCGTAGGTCCGCAGGTCCGATGCCGGATGCAGTCCGGCCGCGCCTTCGCGCCCCGCGATCGATCGCAAGGTGTCCTGATAGCTGCTGTTCGCGTCGCGCCAGCCCGTGGCGACGGCGACGGGAACACGTTCGAGCCGTTGTTCGTTGAGGGCGGTGAGGAGGGCGGCATGACGGAAGGCAAGCATGGCCCCGACGTCGAACGTGCGCTCCAGGCGCAGGGCGTCGAATGCCGTGTCCGCAAGCACTCGTGTCCGCGACGATGCATCGTCGTCCAGGGTGTACTCGAACCAGGCCTGGCGAAGTTTATCCTCCTGTACGCGCATCACGCGGTCAACGAGGGTCGTGAAGGGATTGCCGGTTATCTCCCGGGAGCTCACGAACGGATCGGGGCCGATGCTGCCCAGGTGCTGGCGAGCGATACCGGCGAGGTCGACGGTGTGAACGAGCGCCAGGCGCGCGCGTCGTTCCAGTTCGGCGTGGGCGTCGACCAGACGAGGAAAGGATTCCCAGCCGCGATCCGGCGAGAGAACCAGGGTGCGATCGGCATCGTGTTCGTGATGCAACAGCAGGACGCCGGCGTAGGCGGTGTCGTTGAACATCAGTTCACGAATGGTTGCTCCAGGAGCGAGCGACGGGACCCCGGTGGACGTCAGCGAGCGAATCGACGCCAGTTCGTTGGCGTCGAGACGACCATCCTGGTGGGCGAGCACGGCGAGGTCGTGAGTGGCGTCGGCGATGCGACTGGCCAGTGCGCGACGTCGCGAATCGCGCCCGGAAGTGTCGGTGGTGGGGCTATTCCAATAGGTCTCCAGGGCGACCAGGTAACTCGCCTGGGTGTCGGGTTCCTCCTCAGACGGGAAGGGTGGGATCGCCGCCTGTTCGTTGGCCAGCCAGGCCTGGAAACCGACAACGCGATGGAACGCCTCCAGGCTTTCCTGGAAGCGGCTTTGTGTCTGGACGGGTGGGGATGGTGGCGGACTCATGTCCATAGGGATCTCCTTGTCGTGGAAGGTCAGTCACGGACCGGCGGAAGCGGCGCTGGACTGGCACCCCGGCGTCCGGTGTCGACGATGTACCGGGACGGAACGTGGAGCGGCACGAGGCTCTCCAGGAAGTACTGATACTCGCCGCTGGGCAGGACGCGCCGGCGCATATCGAAAGCGAGCTCGCCGCGGCGTCCATGCGGAAGGTCTCCCCAGGCCCTGGCGTCACGGATACGCGCCGTGTCGATCTGTAGCGCGTACCCGAGTGGATCGCGTTGCCCTGCCTGATGGAGGGGTGATGTGCCAAGCACCTCGGATAGCCGCGGTGTCGGCATTTCGGGTGGAAGGGCCGACAACGAGTAGGTGTAGATGCGAGCGCCGGCAGCGTCGTCGAGCCAGCCTGTCGTACCCTCCAGGGTGACGCCCTGACGTGCTTGTCCGGGTAAGACTTGGGCCGCGAACGGACGATCGCTGAAGTACCACATGCGTTCCGGCCACTGGTCCGCCGGAACGATCTCCGTCGCGGCCAGGTCCTCGATGGGGGACGCGGTGACCGTCGCGGTCGGCGCACGCTGCGGCGAGCGCGGGGTAGCTCGCGCCACCGTGAGCGCTTCATCCCAGCGTGCCTGCTGACTGGCAGACAGCGTCGGCAGCGCAGGCGTCACCTCACCCGTGGTGGAGGAAATGTCCGGCGACTGGATGTCGCCCATCGGACCGGGCGAGGCCGGTCGCGAAGGAACACGACGGCCACCGGGTTGTGACCATCCGCCGATGTCGAGCACCTCGGCGCGTTCGGCCCGCAGCGGAAACTGTGTATCCAGCTCATGCAGGAAAATACGACGCTGGTGTGCACTGAGTTCCGCGAGGTCGGGATGGAGGTGGGTGTCCTGAATCAGGGCGCTGCGGCGGCGGACGATAAACTTCAGGTGGCTTCCGTCGGACCTGAGAAATGCGGCTGCGGATGGATTGTCGTTCAACACGGCATCGATCTCGGCCCGGTACGGTGCGACCAGTGCGGCGGCGCTGTTCCGTCGAGGGGCATCCTGATATCGCCGTCGACGATGCGCTCCTCGAACGCTTCCTCCGTCACCGTGCCGCGTTGTGCGCCGGGAGCAGCCAACACCCAGTTCGCCTGTCGCGTGCCCTTCGCGACGCGGAAGCGCCGTCCGCTTCCATTGCCCCGCGGTTCGCCAAACTCGGTTGGCAGGCGCGCAAGCAGGTATTCCTCGAAGACGGGAGCGTAGAGAAAATCCCGGGCCAAGGCGGACCGGTCACTGAATTCGCGGAAGGCGCGTCCGTCGGGAGCATCCGGGGTGTACAGCACGACTCTCGGTGAGCCGCGGACATCACGGACGCCGATGAGCAGGACGTCACTGACGACAACGCCGCGGTAGACCAACTGGCGAACGGCGATCCGGTGGCCGTCGACGGCCGTCCGGGTCGCCGCGGCGGGGCTGTTCAGGACGGCCTCGACCATGCGGTATCCACGATCGCCGCGATCGTCCAGAAAGGCCACGGCTTGCTCGGGAAGGTACGTGGCCATGCGTGCGGCGACGGCTTCGGCCCGCATCCGCGCCTGCTGGATCTGCATCGTCGCGCTGCGGAAATCCCGCCCCTGCGGATCGCTGACCCGTTCGCGAAGATAGGATGCGAAGCGCGAGGCGAGATCGAGTTCCCGGACCAGTTGACGCAAGGTATGAGCGCCAGGCAACGGCGCGCCCGGAGGTACACCGTTGGTAACGACGCGGATGTGTCGCCTTTCGTACCGGCCCGTGTTGTGCAACGCGAACTCGGCAAGGCTCATCCGCACCGGGGGTGGGGGGCTTACGCCCGTGGCCGGCACGCCGAGGCCTTCGTCGTCGCGAACCTCCAGATGAATATCGTCCGGGTCCAGCGTGATCCCGCGCTGGGCGAGTGCTGTCAGGAGTTCCTTCCGGCACCAGCCTGCCAGCGTCAGCGGCGCGTCGTCGGCGCCGCGCCGCGTCGGCGACGCGGCGAGCAGCAAAGCCGTGTGGTAACCCTTCGCCGCTTCGCGCCAGTCGCGCGCGACGTCCTCGGGCACGCGAGCGAGCCGTTGTTCGTCGACCGAAGTCGTGAGGCGGTTCTCGCGCGAGGCAAGCAGTGCGGTGATATCCAGCGTGTCGTGGAGATCGAGGGCAGACAGAAGGTGGTCGTTGGACCACTCGGATGTGCTGGCGTCGCTGGTCGCCGGCCATGCGTCCTCGACTTTCCCCCGCTGTAGCGAGACGACTCTCCGTGCCATCGCGCCGAAGACGTCTCCTTGCAGGGGGAGCGAATCGACAAAGTGTTCGTTGGCGACGACACGCTCGATGTCGTCGACGCGTACGCCCGGCAGCTCACGCCGGCGTGCCAGTCGCTGCCTCCATGCGGCTTCGGTTTGCGCATGCAGGCTTGGAAGGTCGGTGAACACATCCCAGCCGTGGTCGGGTAAGAAGCGCAGGACGACCGTAGGATGGTCGCGCTCGTGCACGATGATGGCGCCCGCATAGTCGGCTTCGCCGACGCGCAAGGACCGGGCGATGAGTCCCGGTGGCACCTCACCGTCCGACGTGCGTGCGAAACGCTCGGCCAGATCGGCGGCGGCGCCGTCCAGCGTCCCGTCGAGACGACGCACGATGGCGTCGTCCCGCAAGACCGACGCTATCCGCGTGGCCAGCGCATCGATGCGTGCGACGGGCACTTGACCCGGAGAGTCCTCCACCGTCTGCCGCCAGAACGCGTCAAGGGAGGTGAGCCACGCGTCGCGGCTGTCGGCGGTGACAGGCGAGGGCAGGTCGGGCATGCCTTCCTGCTGGCCGGCCAGCCAGGTCTGCATGTCGATGAGGCGACCGAGACCACCGATCGCTTCCTGTTGCGTGCTGCTCACGGCGGCAGGCGGTGCCTGCGGCGGCGCCACGTCCATGTTGCATCCCTTGCGTGGAACTCCAGCGCAAAGGGTAAGCCGTCGTCAGGGAGACATCTGTCTCCGATAACGACGACGTAGCGTCATCCTGACGACAGCTGAGGTGTCAGCTCAAAGCGGATGCTTATGCCGCGTTTCTTCATTGGCGACGTGGCGATCATGCAGCGACTCCGCAGAGGTCTCGCCCGGGTCGTCCGGTGGACGCGCGTCCAGATCGCGCTCGTTCTCGCCGCCGGGCGTGATCTTGAGGATCGAATGACGCACTTCGCGCGCGAGGATCACGCGTGCATCGCGGACCATGTCTTCCAGTGCATCGCTGAAGTCGAGCTTGCCGGCCTCATCGGTCCAGACCACCTTCACTTCGCGCAGCTTCTGGATGAAACCGCGGAAGAGCGCCTTGTCGAAGAACTCCGGCGCCGACAGTTCGTTGAGCAGGCCCAGGCGCTGCGCGGTGAGCGTGCACGCGGTTTCCAGCTCACCCGAGCTCATGGTGTGCGGGCCGTTCTTCACCAGGGCGGCGATGGCGATGTAATAACGCTCGAAGGCTTGCAGCATGCTGCGCGCGATCACGCGCAGCTGGTACGCGCCGTCGTCCTGCCCCGGCCCGCGCTCGAGCACGCGGCCTTCGCTGCTGGATTCGAGGATGCCGCGGCGGACGAAGAATTCGATCGTTTCCTGCACTTCATTGGCGAACCCGTCCTGGTCCCAGGGCAGGAACAGCTCGCCCTGGATGAAGGGATAGATCAACTTGCCCAGGCGCAGCACGGACGAGCGTGACATGCGTCGGTTGTTGAGGAAGCATGCGGCCACCCACGCAGCCGCTGCATTGAGGTGCAGGACGTTGTTGCGGAAGTACGAAAGGAGGACGGCCTGTTCGCCTTCGGTGACGAGCACGTCGCCGAGCGGATGACGCACGCGACGGATCCAGCCCATCTGTTCGCCGTAGGCGACGATGCCCTGCGGATTCATGGGCGTAATCGTGACGCGGTCGGAGTAAGGCAGTTCCTGGAACAACGACTTGGTCAGCTCGATCTGGGCCAGCAGGTCGTTCTCGGCCATCGCATGCTTGGGCGTGGCCAACAGCGCCAGTGCGAGCAGGTTGATCGGATTGACGTCGGCCGCGCGATTGATGTTGACCTGGATGCGCTCGGCGAGATCGTCGACCAGGTGGCTCATCCATTCCGGCTTGGCATCGTGCTCGGCCGTCGTCACGCGCCAGTCGGGCGCGACGGCGTCCAGCATGGGTGTGAGCAGGATGGGCTCGCCGAAGTTGAGCGTGACATGCCCGTAGCGCTGGCGCAGCACCTTCAGGCCGCGGATAAGGCCAAGCAGGGATTCCTTCTCCTTCGGCTTGCCGGAAAGCTCACCGGCGTACGACTTGCCTTCCATCAGCTTCTCGTAGCCGATATACACGGGCTGGAACAGGACGGGGCGGCGTGGCGCGCGCAGGAAGGCGCGCAAGGTCATGGCCAGCATGCCGGCGCGTGGCGCCAGCAGTCGGCCGGTACGTGAGCGGCCCCCTTCGATGAAGTATTCCAGGGGCACGCCGCGGTCGACCAGCTGGGCGAGGTATTCGTTGAAGACTACCGAATACATCGCATTGCCCTTGAAGCTGCGGCGCAGGAAGAACGCGCCGCCGCGACGGAGGATCGGACCGACGCCGGGCAGGTTGAGGTTCACACCGGCGGCGATGTGCGGCGGCACCACGCCCGAGTAATGCAACTGGTAGGACAGCAGCAGGTAGTCGGTGTGGCTGCGATGGCATGGCACGTAGACCACTTCATGACCCGGCGCCGCGGCGCGGGCCTTGTCGAAGTGGTGCATGGCGATACCGTCGTAAAGCTTGTTCCAGAAATTGGAGAGCAGGAAGGAGGTCGAGCGAACCACCGGGTGCGAGTAGTCGGCGGCGATCTCGAGCGCGAAATCGCGTGCCCGACGCTGCGCCTTGGCCAGCGTGATGTTTTCCTTGCTCGCCGTCGCGGCGATCGCGTCGCGTACCGGCTCGGTGTTGAGTACCGCATCGACCACGGTGCGGCGGTGCGACAGGTCGGGACCGATCACGGCCGCACGGATGCGCCGGAAGTGCGTGCGCAGCACGCGGGCGATCTTGCGGGTGAGCCGTTCGGGCGACAGGCCGTTCGAATCGGCCAGCACACTGCGCAACGATACCGGCGCGGAGAAGTGCACGACGGTGTCGCGACCATTGAGCAGCAAGGCGAGCATGCGGCGGAAGCGGCCGACCACCAGCCAGTTCTCGGCGAACAGCACGCTGAACCAGCCGCTCTCGCGGTTCGGTGCACGGCCCACGTAAATGGAAACGGGAACGACCTGGATATCGCGCTGGGGATCGTCCTCCAGCGCGCGGATGAGCTGGCCGATCGGTTCCTTCGGTCCGCGCGCATCGGTTCGCCCAAACAGCCACCCATGGCGACGGCTCAGCGAGAACACGGAGCGACGGCGGCGACCGGGCAGTTCCAGCAGCTGCATCGGGCTGGGCAGGCCTGCCTCGCGACAGGCGCGTTCCAGGATCAGCGCATCGGAGGCACCATCGCGTTCGATCGCGTAGCACACGGCGGCCCCGCTCTTGAGCAGGGTGGTGGGCTCGGCGGGATCGCGCTTGATCCGCACCCAGGGTTCGAGAAGCCGACCCAGCAGCTTGAACCACCAGGGTGAACGGGCGACATGGACGTGCGGATCCGCACTCATCGGAATTTCGGGCATCGTCGGATTGTACGGCTTCAGCGGGGCCGGGCGGCCGCTACCGGCGCGCCGTCGTTGCGCGGCGGCGGCGGAGCGGTGCCGGACGGGGCTGCCGCGCTGCCCGCATGAGCGGGCTGCGCGGGCGGATTGAGCTGCAGGTGCTGGGCGCGGACGCTTTGCAGAAGATCGCTGTCATACCAGCGGCCGTCGAGGAGCACCAGGGTCGCGTCGGTCTGGATGGGCTTGTCCAGCAGGGTGTAGGTGATCTTGACGTGCGCCGAGCCACCGCTGTTCTCGATGGTATCGATGCTGATCGATTCGAAGCTCTTGTCGATCGACAGTCCGTAAACGGCAAGCAGGCGCTTGAACCCCAGCCACGCGGTGGACCAGGTGGCCATGGACTCATCGAAATTCATCGCGTGGAGCGCGTCGGGCGTGGAAAGGTTGGCCTTGCGTGCGGTGTCGACGAGGATGCCGATGGCTTCCTTCGCCTTGGCCTGGTCGCCCCACGCCACGGTCTGCGTCCACGGTGCGACCACGTTCGCGGCTTCGCGCAGCTGGCGCTTCTGGGATGCGGTGAGGTCCTTGGCCTGCTCGATCGCAGTGAGCGCCATGGACTGGCCGACACCGGACAGCAGCGGCATCTGATCCTTGTAGTCGTGATCGAAGTGGACCAGGGTTGGCCGCAGGTCGGCGAAGAGCTTCTTCTCCGCATCCGGCTCGGTCAGGCGCTTCACGCCGGCCTCGAACTTGGCACGGTCGTCGGCATCGAGGGGTTCGGTCGGTGCGTTGCGCTTGACCCAGTCGGCGCGCAGCGCAGCGAAATCCGCCGGCGGCAAGGCGTGTCGCCAGAACATGTCGAACTTGCCGTCGCGGACCAGGTCCAGCGAATCGCGCATGGCATCTTCGGGCGAGCCGCCGCCAGGTGTGCCGGGCGCGTCCTTCGGCTTGTGGTTGCAAGCGGAAAGCAGGACGACTGCCAGCAGGAGGATCCAGGCCAGGTGCGATAGGCGGCGCATGAGGGCTTCGACGTCTTCGGGAGGCGGGGACGGGGAGCGTACAAGAAAAAACCCCGGAGGCTCATCGCTTCACGGGGTTATCCAGCCCGAGGCCGGTAAGGGAAATGGCCTTGCCCGCATAGCTTTTGGCGCGACGGGTTTCGGCAAGGCCATAATAGTTAAATAACATTGCTAAAGCAATGCCTTAACTTTTACATCGTAACTACATGATTTTACTTGGTCCGAAGCGCGTCGATCTTTTTCTGGCGACGCTCACTGCGCGGCAGGCTGAAGTCGTTATCGAACAGCGCCGGCTCCCAGCTGCCGTAGGTGGGGTTCGGAAGGACGAACCAGCGCTCGCCGATCCACGCCGTATACGGCGCCATCGCGCGGGTGCGGCCCTCAGCGTTGTTGCCCAGAATATTGGCGAAATCGCCGATCTGGTCGCCGAACTGCATGAGGACGCGGTAGTTCTTCGCCACTAACTGCCGGCGGCAGCCTTTCTCGCTGCCCGCCTGCTCGCATCCTTCGACGAAGGTACCCAGACCAAGGAAGGACTCCTTGCCCGCCACGGGGAAACCCGCCGAGCGGAGGTTGGCCAAGGTGGCCTCGTCCAGATCTTTGGCACGGTTGGAAATGTAGATCACGGCGATGCCGTGATCGGCGGCGAACTTCGTGAAGGCGATTGCCCCAGGCAGCGGACGCGCGATGGCTTCCTTGCACCAGGCGGCCCAGTCGGCCTCGTTGAACTCGCTGCCCGCACGGATCAGGCGAGCCTGGTAAGGCGAGTTGTCGAGCGCCGTTTCGTCGATATCCAGGATGACAGCCGGCTTCAGGCCCTTCAGAGACGGATGGGCGGCGCGGTCGTCTTTTGGCAGGGCATCCCAGGCGGCATCCTGCTTCGCCTTGAGAAGTTTCTCCTGCGCGTCGCGGAAGGTCTGCAGGTAAATGAAGTCGTGCTCGCTGGCGTTCTGCGACCAGGCCACCGCGTTGAGATTGTCATCGGCAGCGGGACCGGCGACCGCCGGAGTTGCGGCCGGCGCGGGCGCGGCGACGGCAGGCGCCGTGGCGGTCTTCGCGTGGGGCGTGGCGGCACAGCCGGCGAGCACCAGGGCCGCGGCGAGCGCAGCCGGAACGAACTTCATCATGGAAACCCCTTATGGCACAGGCAACGTCGCCTGTGGGCCGGCGATTGTCCGGGGAGTTTACGACAGCGTGACGACGGGACGCACGCCTCTGGCGCATAGCCCCCACGTCCTGACAGACTGCGGCCTCATTCACGACGAGGTCTCCATGGACGTCGCCAGCTCGCGCACTCACGTCATCCGCATCGCCAGCTACATCGCGATGGGGGTCGGCCTCTTCCTCGTGCTCTATCTGCGCCTGTTGCCGGCACTCCTCGCCGGCTTGCTGGTCTACGAGGTCGTGGTGTCCGTAGCGCCCCTGATGGGGCGCCGTCTTTCGGGCGACCGTGCGCGGGTCCTCGCCGTGGCCCTGGTCGCCATCGTCGTGGTCGGCTTGCTGACCCTGTTGATCCTCGGCGGCATCAGCTTTTTCCGCAACGAGATCGGCAATCCGGAGGACCTCTGGCAGAACAAGCTGATGCCGTTGGTCGAGCGTGCTCGCGAGCAGATGCCCCAGTCCATCGTCGGACGCCTGCCGGAGAGCGTGGACGCGCTACGCGTCACGGCCCTCGACTGGGCACGCTCCAACGCCGTGACCCTGCAGCTCGCCGGCAAGGAAGCGGCCCGCGTCCTCGTGCACATCCTCATCGGCCTGGTGCTCGGTGCGATCGTGGCACTTGGTCGCACGCGACCGTCGCACCAGGTCGGTCCGTTCGCCGCGGAACTCAGCCTGCGCAGTGCGCGCCTGGCGGATGCGTTTCACAACATCGTGTTCGCCCAGATCAAGATCTCGCTGGTCAACACGGCCCTCACCGCCGTGTACCTCCTCTGCGTCCTGCCGTTGTTCGGCGTGCACCTGCCGCTGACCAAAACGCTGATCGTGATCACCTTCCTGGTCGGCCTCCTGCCCGTGATCGGCAACCTGCTCTCCAACACGGCGATCACCATCGTTGGCCTCTCGGTGTCGCTGTACGTCGGCATCGGCGCCCTGGTCTTCCTCATCGTCATCCACAAGTTCGAATACTTCCTCAACGCGCGCATCGTCGGCAGCCAGATCCGCGCGCGCGCCTGGGAGCTGCTCGTGGCGATGTTGCTGTGCGAGGCGGCGTTCGGCCTGCCGGGCGTGGTAGCGGCCCCGATCTTCTACGCCTACCTGAAGTCTGAACTGGAAGCCGAGCGCTTGATCTAGCGTTCATCGCTGCCCTGCTGGAATCCCCCCACCTCAAGGAGTGCCGGCATGGTCAGTACACCGGGCGATTCGCGCCTCGTCCGCATCGCCACTTACGTCCTCGCGGCCCTCGCGCTGTGGGGCGTGCTCGTGCTTCACCTCGTCTCGGCCCTGTTGGCCGGTTTGCTGGTTTACGAGGTGGTCGAAGCGCTCACACCGCTGATTCGTCGCGTGGTACCTGGCGAGCGCGCACGGCCGATCGCCGTCGCCTGTGTCGCCGTGGTCGTGGTCGGCGCGCTCACCCTTATCGTGGTCGCCGCGCTCGGCTTTTACCGTCGCGACATCGGCGACCCCCAGGAGTTGTGGGACAGCAAGCTGCTGCCGCTCTTCGACAAGGCGCACGAACAACTGCCGCCCTGGCTCACCTCACGGTTGCCGGACAGCTTCGGCGACTTCCGTGAGCGTGGCATGGGCTGGGCCCACGAGCATGCGGGCGACCTCAAACTGATGGGCACGACGGCGGCGCGTGTCTTCGCGCACATCCTGATCGGCCTGGTCCTCGGCGCCATCGTCGCCATTTCCCACGGCTCAGGCGGGCGCCCGGCGCGGCCGTTATCGTTCGAACTGTCGACCCGCGCCATGCGTCTCGCCGATGCCTTTCACAACATCATCTTCGCCCAGCTGAAGATCTCGGCGATCAACACCACGTTGGCCGCCTTGTTCCTTCTGGCGGGCCTGCCGATGTTCGGTATCCACATACCGCTGGCCAAGACCCTGGTCATCCTCACCTTCGTCGTCGGACTCCTTCCCGTCGTCGGCAACCTGGTTTCCAACGTGCTGATCACCATCGCCGGATTGTCGGTGTCGCTCTGGGTCGGGGTCGCGGCGCTCGGCTTCCTGATCGTGGTGCACAAGCTGGAATACTTCCTCAACGCCAAGATCGTCGGCGGGCAGATCCGCGCACGCACCTGGGAGCTGCTGATCGCCATGCTGGTGTTCGAGGCGGCCTTCGGCCTGGCGGGACTCGTCGCCGCGCCGATCTACTACGCCTATCTCAAGAGCGAGCTCGAGGCCGAAGAACTGATCTGACGGCCGGAGACGATCAGGCGCCGCCGGCGAGCATCGCGCGGATACGCGCCATGTGAGTGGCCGCGGTTTCCATCTTCACTTCGGCATCGGCCTCGGGATCCTTGCCGTCCCAGTGGAGATCGTCCTGCGGCAGTTCTTCAAGGAAGCGACTCGGATCGTTGGAGAGCACCTCGCCGTACTTGCGCGAGCGTGCCGAGAACGACAACGTCAGCATCTCCTTGGCGCGCGTGATGCCGACGTACATCAGTCGGCGTTCCTCGTCGAGGCGGCCTTCGTCGATGGCACCTTCGTGCGGCAAGGTGCCATCCTCGCATCCGACGATGAAGACGAAGCGAAACTCCAGACCCTTGGCCGAATGTAGGGTCATCATGCGCAGGGCGTTGCCCGGGTCGTCACGGTCGGCATGACTGAGCAGCGCGAGCTGGGCGGCGATATCGCCGGTACGGCCACCGTCCTTGCTCATGGCTCGGAACCAGTCGGCCAGTTCGCGCAGGTTGCCGAGGCGACGCTCGCGCAGCACGTCATCGGGTGTCGAGGCAGCGATCTGCGCACCGTAGCCCGTCTTTTCGATGATGGTCTGGACCAGATCGGCGGCGCTGAGATGATTGGCATCGCTGCGCAACTCGTCCATCAGGCGCGAGAAGCCGGCGAGGGCGGACGCGGGGCGCGATGAGATCGTCTTCAGCACCGCGTCGCTGCGTGTCGCCTCGAGCAGCGACGCATTGCGCGTCTGTGCCATCTGGCCGAGTTTCTCGAGCGAGGTCGAGCCGATCTCGCGCTTGGGTACGTTGACCACGCGAAGGAAGGCGGCATCGTCCGTCGGGTTGGTGAGCAGGCGCAGGTAGCAGAGGATGTCCTTCACTTCCGCGCGATCGAGGAAGGACAGCGCCCCGCTGAGGTGGTACGGCACCTTGGCCAGGCGCAGCGCCTTCTCCAGCACGCGTGCCTGGAAATTGCCGCGATAAAGGATGCAGAAGTCGTCCCAGCGCGCGCCTTTCTCTTTGTATTTCTCGTGCAGGCTGGATGCGATCGCGGCGATGCGCTCGGCCTCGTGGTCGTTGTCCTTGCACTCGAGAACGCGAATCGGCGGACCTTCGACGTGGTCGCTCCACAGCTTCTTGTCGTGGACGTGCGGGTTGTTCGCGATCAGCTGGTTGGCGGCGCGCAGGATGCGCTTGGCGCAGCGGTAGTTCTGCTCGAGCTTGATCACACGCAGGTTGGTGAAGTCGCGTCCCAGCTGGTCGATGTTTTCGGGATTGGCGCCGCGCCAGGCATAGATGCTCTGGTCGTCGTCGCCGACGCAGGTGAAGCGCGCTTTCGGTCCGGCGATCGCCTTGAGCAGGCGGTACTGCGCGTCGTTGGTGTCCTGGTATTCGTCGACCAGCAGGTAACGCAGGCGCTCCTGCCAGATCGCACGCGCGTCGTCGTCGCTTTCCAGGATGCGCAGGGGCAGGCGGATGAGGTCGTCGAAATCCACCGCGTTGAAGGCGGCCAGGCGTTGTTGGTAGAGGTCGTAGATCGTCGCGGCTTCGATCTCGCGCGGGCTGCGCGCTGCCGCCATCGCTTCTTCGGGCGTGAGGCCGCCGTTCTTCGCCTTGCCGACCAGGTTGCGAATGCCCTGGATCACTTCGGGCTTCACGCCCTTGGGCGAAAGCTCCTTGATCATGTTGGCGCTGTCGTCGGCGTCGAGCACGGAGAAGCCGCGGCGCAACTGCGCGCGATCATGCTCGATCTGGAGAAACTTCAGCCCGAGCGCGTGGAAGGTGCACACCGTGAGCGCCTTCGCCGACTGCTCGGAAATCAGACGGCCGACGCGTTCGCGCATTTCCTTGGCGGCCTTGTTGGTAAAGGTGATCGCCGCGATTTTCTCGGCCGCCAGGTGCCGGTGCGAGATCAGGTGCGAGATCTTCTCCGTGATGACACGGGTCTTGCCGGAGCCGGCGCCGGCCAGCACGAGGAGGGGGCCGTCGCAGTATTCGACAGCCGCGTGTTGTTGCGGATTGAGCATGTGGGATCGGCCGGACAGGGCAGCGGACGAGGTCACGGATGGTAGCAGGTGGGGAGGGGCTGGCGGGCGCCGCCGCAGGCTCACGGACGGCGAGACCGGGCGAAGCGCCGGCGGCCGGGCCCAGGCGGTAACATGTGCGGTCACGCACCGGAACGACCGCATGGCCAAGCTCTACTTCTACTACTCGGCAATGAATGCCGGAAAGACCACGACGCTGCTGCAAAGCGCGCATAACTACCACGAACGCGGCATGCGCACGCTGATCCTCACGCCGGCGCTGGACAACCGTTACGGGGAGGGCATCGTCGCCTCCCGCATCGGCCTGCAGGCCCGGGCCGTGCGTTTCGCCGGCGACGAGAACCTCCTGACCATCGCGGAACGGGATATCGCCCGGCGCGGCCCGCTTCACTGCGTGCTGGTCGATGAAGCGCAGTTCCTCAGCAAGGGGCAGGTCTGGCAGTTGTCCGACGTGGTCGACAAGCTGGGCATCCCGGTGCTCGCCTACGGCCTGCGTACCGACTTCCGGGGCGAATTGTTCGAGGGCAGCAAGTACCTCCTGGCCTGGGCGGATAACCTCGACGAGATCAAGACCATCTGCCACTCCGGCAAGAAGGCGACCATGGTGGTGCGCGTGGATGAACACGGCCGGGCCGTGACCCAGGGCCCGCAGGTTGAGATTGGCGGCAACGACCGCTATGTCTCCGTGAGTCGCGCCGAGTTCAAAAGCATCACCGCCGGCGACGGCCGTATCGAGCTGCAGCAATCCGTGCTGCCGCTGGGCGAAAGCGAACCAGACGAAGGAAAAAGCACGTGACCGAGACGACGAATACCGCCGCCGCATGGCCGCGTCCGCACTGGCAGCCCAGCGACGAGGAAGCCGTGCTGCTTTTCTTCGTGTTCGGCGCGTTTCCCGAAGACCTTGTGATTCCCGCCGCGCGATACGGTAGCCCGGGTCTTCCCGAAGGTGTCGAATTGCAGCGCTTTCAGAACGCCGTCCTGGCGCGCTGGGAGGGCTATCCACTTTCCGGCGCGCTGGGCGAGTTGCTGAAGGAAGACAGCCCCGAGGCGTTCGCCGCCGCCAAGGCCGCGCCGCATGTGATCGCGATCCGCGGCCGTTTCCCGGACCGCGACAACCTCGACTACCTGCGCGACACGCTGGGTGTCGTCGCCGCGTTGACGGACATCGGCGGCAAGGCCGTGATCGACCCGCAGATCCTTTCCCTGTTCGATGCGCAAGGCTGGCGCGACCACTATCTGGTGCAGGGTGGCGCCCCCACGCGTCACCATGTGCTGATCCTGTGCAGTCCGGAGGAAACCAAGGGCCGCTCGTGGATCCGGACCCGGGGCATGCGCAAGTTCGGTCGTCCCGACATCAGCCTGACCAACGTTCCCGATCGCGAGATCGATCGCGCCGGCGCGTTGTCGGAGCGCTTCGTGGACCTCGGCGCGCTCGGTGCGCATTTCGAGCCGGAGCAGACGGTCGAGGTGGACGGCGTGACGGGTGGCCTGACGGTCAAGCTGTCCGGCGACGAGACCGATCCGATGTTCAACAACTCCCACGCCGCGATGCGCTGGCCCGACTGACGGGCCGGTCGGTTCACAGCGCGTCCGGTGCACTCAACGTAAGCCATTCCGCGAATTTTGCGACGTCGCCGATTTCGTGGAAGTCGATCGCGACGAAGTTCGGCTTGCGTCGGGCCGCCGGGCGGCAGTGATCCATATATCGGCTGGACAGGCGTTCAAAGCGGTTGTCGACTCCGGCATGCGGAGAAAAGGGCACGCCGTGGAAGTGATTCATCGTGAATAAGGGGCGCCAGCCGGGCTTCCCTTCGATCGTGGACCGGTCGAGCCTTCGACCTTTCCCGGCCCAGCGGCTATAGCAATCGTAGTCGTGTTGCAGGAAGGTCGTGCCGAGGCTCCAGTAGTTCTCGACGGTGTACTCGATGCTCGGCAGGATGTGCGCCACGCCGGTGCCTGTCCGGAAAGAGCCCGTATTCGTCTCGCTGAGGCTGAAGATCAACAGGCGCTCACCGCTGTCCCGTAGTTGCCGGTACGTGGGCCATGACGGTGTTTCCCATGCCTGCGGATCGAAGGTCCTGCCAGCCAGTCGCGGAACGAGGGCGAGTTCGTCCGACAGCTGTTCGAACGTCGTCGTGTCCTCGAGGTGAAGGCTGACGATGGCCTCGGTGTCCTTGTCCAGGAACGGCAGGATGCTGTCATTGAGCAGGTCGGCCAGGGTGGCCGAATCTTCACCGGTGCAGACCTTGTGGCAAAGCCGCACGCGTCCTTGCGAGAAGTGCAGGTCCAGCATCAGTCCGCGAACTCCTTCGGCAAGCTGGACGTCGATGGTCTGGCTCTGATTGGGAATCAACCCGTTGCTGGTGAACGCGTTGTGCGTCGTCACCCAGCTGTACTGGTCGAATGGGCGCTCCATGTCGTCGGGTGTGCGGGCGGGTGCCGGAGCGGCCACGGCGAGAAGGAGGCAGAGTGCGGCGTAACGGGGCATCGTCATGAGGCGGGCTGTGCGCTATGTGGAAACCACAGACGATAGCCAGCCGCGCACCGGGTCTACTGTCAGCGTATGACCCGGGTAGGGGTAGGTCGATTCAGCGCTGGCATGCCGGGCAGTAGAACGATGCGCGCTGGCCGAGCGTGATCACCTTGATCGGCGTTGCGCACACCTTGCATGGCTCGCCCGCGCGCCCGTAAGCAAACAGTTCCTGGAAGAAATAGCCAGGTGCGCCATCCGGTGCGAGGAAATCGCGCAGCGTGGTGCCGCCACGGGTGATCGCATGCGCGAGGATGCGCTTCACTTCGCCGGCGAGCCTGGCATAGCGCTCCCGCGATACCTTGCCCGCCGCACGGCGCGGATCGATGCCTGCGGCGAACAACGCTTCGCTTGCATAAATGTTGCCTACGCCGACGACGACAGCGTTATCCATGAGGAAGGTTTTCACCGACGCGGTTCGGCCACGGGAGAGCGTCCACATCAGGTCGCCGTGGAAATCGTCGGTAAGCGGTTCTGGCCCGATGCCGTCGAGCAGTTCGTGCGTCTCACCCGGCATCTGCCAGAGCAGGGCACCGAAACGGCGCGGGTCGGTGAAGCGCAGCACGCGACCGGTATCCATGGCGATGTCGACGTGATCGTGCTTGCCGATCGGCGTATCCGCCGGGAGCACGCGCAGCATGCCGGACATGCCCAGATGGAGCAGGGCGGTGCCTGCCTGCGTACGCAGCAGCAGGTACTTCGCGCGGCGATCCACCTCATCGATCACCTGCCCGGGAAGCAGGGTGGAAATTTCCGGTGGAATCGGCCAGCGCAGATCGGGGCGTCGCAGCACGACGCCGGTGACGCGGTGTCCCTCCAGGTAAGGAGCGATGCCGCGACGGGTGGTTTCAACTTCGGGAAGCTCGGGCATGCCTGGAAGATGGGGCGCGTGTGGGCGTCGGGCAAGCGCGGGCTGCGCTTACCGGATCGGCTTCATGGTGGTCGGGAGGGCTTGCGTCCGCGGTGCGCGGGGCAAGGCCTGCGCCGGGACGAAGGCGATGCGCTGGCCGACACGGGCATAGCGTTGCTTGCCCAGGGCAGTCATCTCGCCGAAATCGATGCGAGTCCCATCGACCGTCAGCGTGGCGATCGGCGGTGCGAGTCCGATCTTGGTGGGGTCGAAGTCGCCGGCGGACTTCCACTCGGCCACCGGGGTCGCCACCAGGGAAGCCAGTTCTTCCGCCCGGCCTTCATCCGTCGTGGTGGTATCGAGGTTCACCCAGCGGCCGTCGCGTCGCTCGAACCGTTGGTCGGGCAGGCCCTTCAGCGACACGGCCATATGCGTCGCGGTATCCGGATCGAGGGCGGTGAGCATGTGTTCGCGCGCGTCGGCCTCGTCGGCGTGCCATTGCCAGCCGACGGCGGCAAGCAGCAGCACGACAACGGCGACGATGCCGATCCGCGGCGTCACCACGTCAGCGCTTCCGTCGACGCCATGCGATGCCCGCGCCGAAGCCGATAAGCAGCAAGGGCAAGGCGATCAGGAAGCCGAAGGTGATTGCGTTGAGTTCATCCTGCGAGAGCGAGATGACCCGGTCCGGTGCGCCGCGCGTAGGCAGGTCCACCAGGACGTCGTCACCGAGCAGCCAGTCGACGATGCGTTCACCCAGGGCGCGGTTGCCGCCATTGCCGACATAGGTGTTGGAGATGAAATCGCCGTCGCCGATGACCACCGCGCGCTGCTCGCTCTTGGCCGGGCTTGGCGAGAGTCGGTTGAGTGCGAAGCCGAAATCCAGGGGCCCCTTCAGTTCGCCGGTTTCCGGATGGAAGGCGATCGTCGAGGGCTTGTCGTTATCGATGCCGTCGAAGGCCGTCCAACTGCGCTCGCCCGAGCGCAGGAACGGCACGACCGCCCAGTCGTGATCGCTCACCTGGGCGAGTGCGGCCACTTGCGGGAACAGGCTGGTGTCGCGGAATCCGCGCGTGATGGCATGGAACGGGTAGTCGCCGACCACGACGATGCGAGGATCGTTGACGTTGAGCGTGCTGCCCTGTCCGTCGACCAGTACACCGGGAAGGACGCGCACGCCCAGCACGTCGGCGAGCGTGCCGGTGCCGAGATCCGCATTGCCCGGCTCGGCCAGCCACAGCAGGTTGCCGCCTGAGCGGACATAGTCGACCAGGGCGGCGATGCTGCCCGCCGGCAGCGACGCCGTGGGGCTCGCGAGCACGACCAGGTCGGTGTTCTCGGGTACGCCCCGGGTCTGGCTGAAATTCAGTGGCACGGCGCGTATGCCACGACGTTCGACCTGGCCCATGAAGGTGCCCAGGTCGGCGTTGGCGCGACCGTCGGCCTGGCGCTCGCCGTCACCGGTGACAAAGGCGACGATACGCTCACCGCCACGGGCGAGGCGCTCGAGCGCGTTCGACAGGTTGCGTTCGTTGATCGGGCTTTCGACGCGTTGTTCGCGGCCGGCGTAGCGAACGAGCAGGGCACCGTTACCGGCGATACCGAGCTGGCGCGATGCGGCGGGATCGAGGTCGGGATCGACGAAGGACAGGGTGAGGTCTTTCTTTTCGCGTGTGTATCGCTCCATGACGGCGGCGACTTCTTCGCGCAACGGACCGGTCGGCGAGAGGTAACCGACGACCTCGACCGGTCCCTTCAGTGTCTTGAGGACGGCGACGCTCTCCGGTGCAAGACTCGCTCGCGCGCCGCGTGTCCAGTCGGATGTCCAGACATGGCGGGAGCTGAGGAAGCCGATGCATCCGGTCGCAATGACCAGGGCGAGCAGGATGAGCCAGCGATCGAGGCGGCGCATTACTGACGCTCCCTGTCGCCGCCAAGGCGGCGGGTGGCGAGAATCAGCGACAGCGCGATGGCGAGCGCGAACCAGACCAGGTCGCTGGAGACGACCAGGCCGCGCAGCAGGTTCTGCAGGTGCGTGGCCATGGTCAGCCACTCGAGGAAGCCGCCGCTCACGCCGGCGGCCTGCGCGCCGCGATCGACCGTCCAGAGCACGAGGGTGACGATCAGCGCCATCGCCGCCGAGATCGCCGGGAACGATGTCGCGGCCGAGCAAGCCACGCCAATGGCGGCCAGGGTGGCCAGCAACAGGGCGGTGCCGAGGGTCGCCGCGGCGAGCTTGCCCCAGTCGGCGGTCGACTCGGCGCCGACCAGGAGGGGCATGGCCAGCGTCGCCAGAAGCCACAGACCGAGCCAGAGGAGGACGGCGAGATACTTGCCGACGACGATCCGCCAGGGGGCGAGCCCGGTCGACGCCAGGAGGGCCAGGGTGCCGGTCCGACGTTCGCCGGCGAGCAACGACATGGTCATCAACGGGACGACCAGGAAGGAAAGCTTGGCCAGTTCGGCGAGCAGGGGAATGGCGACGAGGTCGGTGAACCCCGGCGCGTCCGCCATGCCGGCGAGTTTCACCTGGGCACCGAGGAACTGGCCGAGCCCGAGGACGAAGCTCCAGGCCAGCCAGGCGATGGTCAGGGCGGCGATCGCCCAGGCAAGCGGGCGTACCGCGAGCCGGCGCAGTTCGAGTCGGGTCACCGCTCCGAGGCTCATGCGCCTGCTCCCGTCGCGATCCCGAAAAACGTGGATTCCAGCGTCTTGCCGCCAGCGTCGTCCCGGAGCGGCGCGTCGTGGCGAAGGCGGCCCTCGTGCAGGATCGCTACCCGGTCGCATACGGCCACGACTTCGCCGAGGACGTGGGTGGAAAGGATCACCGCGACCCCGGCCGCGGCCCGCTCGCGGATGAGCTTGCGCAATTCGCCGATCTGCACCGGATCCAGCGCATTGGCCGGCTCGTCGAGGATCAGCAAGGCTGGCTCATGGACCAGTGCGCAGGCCACGCCGAGGCGCTGGCGCTGGCCCTGGGACAGCACGCCGGCGAGCCGGCGGCGCAGGTCGCCCAGCTGGAGCCGGGCGATGATCGTATCGGCGGCCTTGCGGGCGGCCGCTCGCGAGGCGCCGCGAAGCCGGCAGAAGGCGAGCAGGTGCTCGTCGACGGACAGTTCCGGCCACAGGGGCGCCGCCTCGGGCAGCCATCCCACCAGGGACTGGGCGATGCCCGGGTCGGCGACGAAGTCGCGGCCATCCAGGGTGATGCCCCCCGATTCCGGGCGCAGGGCGCCGGCCAGCATGGACAGCGTGGTCGACTTCCCGGCGCCATTGACCCCGAGCAGGCCGAGGACTTCACCGCGGTTCAGGGAAAATGAGACGTCGGCGACCGCCGCACGCCCGGCCCGGCGCCGGGAAAGCCCGGTGACGTTCAGGAGCGGGGTATCGGTCATGCGGCTACGTCGCCGAACAACCGGCTATTCGCAGGATCGTGTGGCCAACGTGCGGGCGGTACGAGGCATGTCTGAACGACTGGGAGAAAGCTCATGCGGCGATTGTGCGCAAAGGGCTTCGGTTCCCACAACCTTCGGCTTCACATTTCGGTGAAGAACGTGCTGGTGGGTATGGAAACGGGTGGTTAGACTACCAATATACACTTGTACTTTCCCTTCACTCCCCGCGCGGTACCGACTAAATGTTCGACACCCTGCTCGATTTCCTGGCCAACGGTCTCTCCCGCGCAAGCTGGGGCGAAATGGTGGTCTACATGCTCGTGGTCACGCAGCTCACCATCTTCACGGTGACCCTGTATTACCACCGGAGCGCGACCCATCGTGGCGTGGATTTCCACTGGACCCTCAACGGCTTCTTCCGTTTCTGGGGCTGGCTGACCACGGGCATGGTCGTGCGTGAGTGGGTCGCGATCCACCGCAAGCACCACGCCAAGGTGGAGACCGAGGAAGATCCGCACAGCCCGCAGGTGTTCGGCATCAAAAAGGTCTTCTTCGACGGTGTCGCCCTTTACCGTGAGGCCAGTTACAACAAGGCCGATATGGAAAAGTACGGCCGCGGCACGCCGGACGACTGGTTCGAGCGCACCCTGTTCGGCAAGCACCCGTACTGGGGCCCGACACTGATGGCGATCATCAACGTCTCGCTGTTCGGTGTCGTCGGCATGGCTTTGTGGGCCATCCAGATGGTCTGGATCCCGTTCTGGGCTGCCGGCTTCGTGAACGGTATCGGTCACTGGTGGGGTTACCGCAACTTCGAAAGCTCCGACACCGCGACGAACATCTCGCCGTGGGGCTTCTGGATCGGCGGTGAGGAACTGCACAACAACCACCATGCCTTCCCGAGCTCGGCGAAGTTCGCCCTGCGCAAGTGGGAGTTCGATATCGGCTGGGCGGCTATCTGCACGCTGCGTGCCGTGGGCCTGGCCAAGGTGTTGCGCGTCGCGCCGACCCTGAACATTCGTCCGAACGTCCACCTGCCCGACGCCGAGACGCTCAAGGGCGTGCTGGCGCTGCGTTTCCAGGCCACGACGGACTACTACCGCAACGTCATCCTGCCGACCATGCGCGAAGAGGTCAGCCAGGCCGGTGACAGCGTGAAGTCTGTGCCACGCCGCGTGCGTCGCGCCCTCGCCGATGGCGGTCGCTGGCTCGACAACGATGCCCGGGAGCGCATGCATGCCGCCCTGGCCAACCGCCCGGCGCTGACCACGGTGTGTGAGTTCCGTGCGCGTCTGGTGGCGCTGATGGAAGAGCGGGGCGCCGACAAGGCGCTGAAGTCCCTCCAGCAGTGGATCGTCGAAGCGGAGCAGAGTGGCATTCGCTCGCTGCAGCAGTTCGCTGAGCGGCTGAAGGGGTATTCGGCGGTCGGTGCGTAAACGCATCGCTTCCGGTAAAGGAAAGGCCCGCCAATGGCGGGCCTTTTTGTTGGGCGGTGCTTGTTGCTGGCTCGCCTTCGGCCTCGCGGCGGGGCTCGCCTTCGGCCTCGCGGTGGGGCTCGCCTTCGGCCTCGCACTGACGCGCTTGGTAGGAACCGATTCATCGGCGATGGGTGCTTGCGGTACAGCCGCTTCGTTGCCGTGACAGCCGGCTTGTTGCGGTGCATAGCCTCATTCGCGATAAGAGGCGCTGAGGGTTCGCGGACAAGTCCGCTCCTACGCGCGCGGCGCTGGCGCCGCGCGTGATCAAGCAAAAAAAAGCCGCCTTTCGGCGGCTCTTTTTTACTTGATCTTGCCTTCCTTGTACTCGACGTGCTTCCGGATGACGGGGTCGTACTTCATGAACACCATCTTTTCCGGCGTGTTCTTCTTGTTCTTGTCCGTCGTATAGAAGTGCCCGGTTCCCGCGGTGGAAATCAGGCGATGCTTATCACGCTTACCAGCCATGTTCGATCTCCTTAGATCTTTTCGCCACGGGAACGGAGGTCGGCGAGCACGGCGTCGATGCCGTTCTTGTCGATCGTGCGCAGCGCGTGGTTCGAGATGCGCAACTTGATCCAGCGGTTCTCGCTGGCGACCCAGAAGCGACGCTCGTGCAGGTTCGGCAGCCAGCGGCGACGGGTGCGATTGTTTGCGTGCGAGACGTTGTTACCGGTCTGCACACCCTTATTGGTGACTTGGCATCTACGGGCCATGACGACCTCCTTTAGATAATTTGACCGCCCTTTGGCCAGGACGGCATCGGCCCAGCCGCGACCCATGGATACGGGGCGCCACGCGATGGCTGGAGGGGGTGGCGCATTCCCGCCGCTGAGGCCCGCATCGCGTGACGGACCTGCCCGACGAATCGGGTCGGCATAGGGAAGCCGGGCATTCTCTCAGAATCCCACGTGTTCACGCAAGCCGGACTGTGCGGCGCCCGGGGTTGTGTGAAACAATCCCCGCTTTCGTGCCTCCGCACGAAGCCGCCTACAAGACGCCTTTCCGAGGAACACGCAATGGCAGACATCACCCCCAACGGCCAGGCCGGCCAGCCGCAGCTCGTCCTGCAGAAGATCTACGTCAAGGACGCTTCCTTCGAAGCGCCGAACGCGCCCCAGGTCTTCCAGGAAATGGGCGAAACCGAGGCCCAGCCGCAGGTCCAGCTCAACCTGGGCCACAAGGCCGTCGACCTCGGCAACGAGCAGTTCGAAGTGGTCCTCAGCCTGACCCTGACCTGCAACCTGGGCGAGCGCACGGCGTATCTCGCCGAAGTGCACCAGGCCGGCATCTTCGGCATCGGTGGCTTCACCAGTGAAGATCGTGACGGCATCCTGGGTTCGTACTGCCCGAACCTGCTGTTCCCGTATGCCCGCCAGATGGTCTCCGCGATGATCCAGGAAGGTGGCTTCCCGCCGTTCCTGCTCCAGCCGATCAATTTCGATGCCCTCTACGCCGAACAGCAGCGTCAGCAGGTCGAGGGCGCCGGGGCCCATACGCTCAACAGCTGAGTGATGACCTCCGTCTCCCGACCCACCGTCGCCGTCCTCGGCGCCGGTTCCTGGGGCACCGCGCTGGCTGCGCTGCTGGCGCGCAACGACGTCCCCACGAGGTTGTGGGGGCGCGATGCCGATGCGCTCGCGGCCATGGCCGCGTCGCGTCGTAACCTGCGCTACCTGCCCGACCTGGACCTCCCGACCGAGCTCAGCTACGAGGCCGACCTGGCCACGATCGTGCGCGGGGCGGACATTGTCCTGATCGTCGTGCCGAGTCACGCGTTTGCCTCGATGCTCGACGACATCGTGCCCATGCTCGATCCGGGCACGAAAATCTCGTGGGCCACCAAGGGCTTCGAGACCGGTACCGGTCGGTTCCTGCATGAACTGGTGAATGAAAAGCTGCCCGGGCGACCGGCGGCGGTCATCACCGGGCCATCGTTCGCGCGCGAAGTGGCGGCCGGCCTGCCCAGTGCCGTCACCGTGCATGCCACGGATGACGCCTTCGGCAAGGAATTGGCCGTGTTGCTGCACGCGCCGGATTTCCGCGCCTACACGGGCAACGACATCCTGGGTGCGGAACTCGGCGGCGCGATGAAGAACGTGCTGGCCGTGGCGACCGGCGTGGCCGACGGCATGGAGCTCGGGCTCAACGCCCGTGCCGGCCTGATCACCCGAGGCATGAACGAGATGCTGCGCCTGGGCGTGGCGCTCGGCGCCCGTGCCGAGACCTTGATGGGTCTGGCTGGCCTGGGCGATCTCGTTCTCACGTGCACGGGCGATCTCTCTCGCAACCGCCGCCTGGGTCTCGCCCTGGGTCGCGGTGTGTCGCTCGACGAGGCCATCCGCGAGATTGGCCAGGTCGTCGAGAGCGTGGTCACGGCGGATGAAGTGGCCCGCCTGGCGGGTTTCCACGGGCTCGATCTACCCATCGCGGCGGCGGTACGGTCCGTTCTGCATGGTGAGGTCACCCCCGTCCAGGGCCTGCGCGCCCTGATGGGACGCGAGCAAAAGCCCGAATACCCGGTCGACCTGTTCGGTCATCGCCGCAGCTGACGCCGCGGTGCGCCGGCCGACGTCCCCCGCTTCGCTGAACCGGGGCGGTCCTCAGGAAAAAAGTCTTACGGGCACGTTCTGCTGCCTTTGCTAAGCTTCCTGTTTTGATCGTGCGGGCGGGATCGATACGGATGCATCAACCGGACGACAAGCGCAAACGAAACGACGTGGCAGCACCGCTGCCGCTGGCGTGGCAGCGTGTGCTGGGCCAGGCCGAGCCGGCGGTGGCTGGCGAGCGCAGCGTGCTCGGCTTTTTCCTCGAGGCCATCAACGACGACCACGAGCCGGCGGCTCGTCTGGACGTAGCCCCCGTGCTGCTTACCCTCGGTGCCGATGGCCGCTACTCGCGACCGATCCCACTGGATAGCCGTCATCTGCCCGAGGCGCCGCTCACCGACACCGAGCGCCGTCTCGCGGCGACGCTTCTCGGCCTGCCGCAGACCCTGCGCAAGAGCCGCAGTTACGCGCGCTTCGCCGGCTCGTTGGGCGACCACCTTCTTGCCGACATCCTCGACGCCGCCCCGTGCTTCTTCGGGGGCGTGGCTGGCCTGCACCTCTCGCGCGGCAAGCTGCACCCCCTGACCTGGCGTTGGAATCTCGAAAAGGACGGTGGCCAGAAGCTGGTCCCGGCCGTACCGCCAAGCCAGCGACTGTTCCGCATCGGCTCGCTCTGGTATCTCGATGCCGAGCATGCGGAAGTTGGCGCCCTTGAAGCTGACGCCGCCGAAAGCGCGTGGCTCGACCTGCCGCCCCTGGCGCCGGAAAACACGGCGGTGTTCCGTGCCGAGCTCGCCTCGACGCCCATGGGGCCACGTGTGCCCGCACCTCAGGTGTTCGGCGAAATGCGCCGTGCCGAGGTTTCGCCGCGCCCGGTCCTCGTCCTGCACGCGCTCACCCGTCACGCGCGGCTGGCGGCAGGTACGCCGCCGCTGGCCTACGGCAGGCTTGCCTTCGATTACGCCGGCGAACGCCTGCCGGGTCGTGGCGGCGAGCCCCTCGTACGTCGCGTGCGCAACGGCGTGCTGCTCGAGATCTGCCGTCGTCGCGCCGAAGAACTGTCGACCATGGAGACGCTGGAAGGGGCCGGCCTCAATCCAGCCGTCGACACCGAGGGCCTCCCTTGGGATATGGCCGACACCTTGCCCGATGACGCCTGGCTGTTCCCCGGTAAGGGCTACGCAGGCGCCCTCGAAGTGAATACACCCGCACGCTGGCTGGCGCTGCGACCGAAGCTCGAAGCCGACGGCTTCCTGCTCGAATACGCGCCCAGCTTCCCCTTCGAGGTCCTCGAAGGGCCCGTGCGTTGGTATGGCAAGGCGAACGAAGACGAGGCTGACCGCGCTTTCGATCTGGAAATCGGTATCGATGTCGAAGGCAAGCGGGTCAACCTCTTGCCTGCCGTCGCGCAGGCGCTCGCCGAGCATCAGCTCAGCCTGAGTCCTGCACCGGGCGAAGCCGAAGATTCGGTCTGGTATGCGCCGGTCGATGAGCGCCGCCGTGTACCGGTGCGCCTGAAAGAGTTGCGTGGCCTGCTTGCGCCGTTGGCCGAATACCTCGAAAAGCCTCGCCAACAGCTGCATCTGCCGCGCGTGCAGGCGGGACGTCTCGAAGAGCTCGTCCAGGCCTTGCCCAGCGGAGGTTCGTTCGAGGCGCCGGAGCGTCTGCGTGGTTTCACCAAGCGTCTGCGCGAAGCCGCCGAGCGCGCCAGCGACGCTGTGCCCGCCGGTCTCAACGCGGAGTTGCGCGGCTACCAGCGCGACGGCTTGCGCTGGATGAATGCGCTCGCCGAAGCCGGCACGGGTGGCGTGCTCGCGGACGACATGGGTCTGGGCAAGACGCTGCAGCTGATCACGCATCTGCTCGCGCTGAAGGAAGCGGGGTCGCTCACCGCGCCCGCCCTCGTCGTCGTGCCGACCAGCCTCGTGCCGAACTGGGTGTCCGAAGTCGCGCGGTTTGCACCGAGCCTGCGTCTGCTGGCGTTGCACGGCCCCCAGCGTGCCGAAACCTTTGCCCACATGGGTGAGTACGACGTGATCCTCACCACCTACGCCTTGCTGCCGCGTGACGTGGAGACTCTGAAGAAGCAGCCTTTCTCGCTGGTCGTCCTCGACGAAGCGCAGCAGGTTAAGAATCCCCGTACGCAGGCGCGTCGTGCCTTGCTTGCCATGAAAGTGCCGCGCTGCCTGTGCCTCACCGGTACGCCGCTTGAGAATCATCTGGGCGAACTCTGGTCGCAGGTCGATCTCGCCGTGCCTGGCTTGCTGGGCGACGAGGGCGCGTTCCGTCGCCATTACCGCGGGCCGATCGAAAAGCACCAGGACGTCGAGTGCCAGGAGCGGCTCAATCGTCGCATCGCGCCGTTCATCCTGCGTCGTACGAAGGCGCAGGTCGCCTCGGAGCTGCCGGCGAAGACGGAGATCACGCGTCGCGTCGTCATGGAACCGAAGCAGCGCGATCTGTACGAAAGCCTGCGCCTGTCGCTCGCGGAAGAATTGCGCGAGGTGATTGCCCAACGCGGCATAGCCCACAGCGGCATCATTGTGCTCGACGCGCTTCTGAAGCTGCGCCAGGTCTGTTGCGATCCGCGACTGGTGAAGCTCGAAGCCGCGCGGGGCGTGCGAGAATCGGCCAAGTTCGAACTGTTGATGGACATGCTGCCGGCCTTGCTCGCCGAGGGCCGTCGCGTGCTGTTGTTCAGTCAGTTCACCGAGATGCTGAAGCTCATCGCGGTGGAACTCGATCGTCGTCGCCTCAGCTACGTCACGCTCACCGGCGAGACGCGCGATCGCGCCGAACCCGTGCAGCGATTCCAGGACGGCGAAGTGCCGCTCTTCCTGCTGTCGTTGAAGGCGGGTGGCGTGGGTCTCAACCTGACCAGTGCCGACACCGTGATCCACTACGACCCGTGGTGGAATCCCGCTGCCGAAGCGCAGGCGAGCGATCGTGCGCATCGCATCGGGCAGGACAAGCCAGTGTTCGTCTACCGCCTGATCACGGTCGGCACCGTCGAAGAGCGCATCGAAGAGCTGAAAGCTCGCAAGGCCGAACTCGCCGATGCGGTGCTGGAAGGTGGCGGCAGTCGCGAGCGGCTGAGTTTCGACGAGAGCGACCTGGACGCGTTGCTCGCACCTTCGGTGTGAGCCACCCGGCTTGAGGTAAGGGCGACCTGGAGGCCTCCGGAATGCGTGGGCGTCGCTCGCGCAGCTTGTAATCCATGGGTCACGTATCGTAACGTATGGGTTACGGTCGCTCCATGTACGAGATCATCCATAGTGAAGTGTTTCGCCGCTGGATTAACGGTCTTCGCGACAGGGGCGCACGAGGGCGGATCGACGTCCGTCTTCGTCGCCTCTCCCTGGGGCACCTGGGCGACGTAAAGCATGTTGGAGAGGGTGTTCGCGAGATGCGCGTCGATTACGGGCCCGGATATCGCATTTACTTCATCCATCGAGCCGCGGTACTTATTGTTCTTCTCTGCGGGGGCGACAAGCGGACGCAGCAAAGCGACATTCTGCGGGCAACCACGCTCGCGAAAGCTTGGGAAAAACACGCATGCAAGAGAAGTTCACTCGGTGGGATCCCGTCGAACGGCTTGTCACTGAGGCCGATCAAATGGCTTACCTCAATGCGAGTCTCGAAGAGGATCCAGGCGACGGCAGCCTCATTCGTGCTGCTCTCGGAGATATCGCGCGGGCACGCGGTATGAGCCGCGTTTCGCGCGCGGCAGGCATATCGAGAGAGGGCCTCTACCGTGCGCTATCGGTGGACGGCAATCCTGAATTCGCCACCGTCATGCGCGTCATGCGCGCGCTGGGTTTGCACCTGCGCGCGACATGACGATGCGACTCAGCGTCGAAGCGGCGTACCGCCGGCTTCGACGATCGCCAGTGCCGCACCACCGATCAGGCCCGGCTCCGGGTTCATGATCGCCTGGGTGGGCACCTGTTCCATCGAATCGCGGAAGCGACCCTTGGCTTCGAAGCGCTCGCGGAAATTACCCTTCTGGATCCACGGCAGCAGGATCGGCGTCATGCCGCCCGTGAGGTAGACGCCATCCCACGCACCGAGCGTGAGTACGAGGTCACCAGCGACGCTGCCGAAGATGCCGGCGAAAGTCTCGACGGCGCGGCCACACATCGGGCAGGTTTCGTCGGTCGCGCGCTTGGTGACTTCCTCGGGCGTGATGCCTTCCTGCGGCTTCTGTCCGGAGATCTCACAGATGGCTTCGTAAAGATTCACAAGGCCCTGGCCGCAGATCAGGCGTTCGTTGGAAACACGGCCGTAGCGCAGGTTGAGGACCTTGAGGATCTCGATGTCCTCGGCGCTGTGCGCGGCGAAGCCGGCATGGCCGCCTTCGGTCTGCAGCACGCTGACCTTGTCACCGCGGATGAGCAGGCCGCCGACGCCGAGGCCCGTGCCCGGGCCGACGACGACGAAGGTCTGCTCGTCCTTGGCGCCGATCTTCGGCACACCGAGCTTGCCGACCGGCACGAGGTCCTGATGACCATCGGCGCTCTTCTCGTCGGTCATCAGCATCACCGCCATGGACTGCGCGGCGAAGTCGTTCACCAGATGGACCCACTCGAGGTCGAGTTCCTTGGCGAGGCTCTTGGCCGAGATGGCCCAGGGATTGTTGGTGACCTTGACGGTCTCGCCGTTATCGATGCGGCCGGCGGCGGCGATGATGGCGCGCTGTGCCTCGTGGCCGGCGTCCTTGAAGTACTGCTTGGCCGCATCGCCCAGCGAGGCGTAGTCCTTGACGTGGTACTTGCGCACGCTTTCCTGGATAAGCGGTTGATCTTCATCCGGATGCGCGATGCCGAAGCGCACGTTGGTGCCGCCGAGATCGGCGAGCAGGGTAGGCGCCTTCGCGCTCACGTTGGCCATGTTTGAGAAACCTGTCATGTCACGGAAGCTCGCAAGGGTGCCTCGCGAGGGGGCTGGCGTCTAGTGAGGGATTGCTCTGCATCACGTTCACACGCACAGCGCTTCCTGGATGTGACAGGCTAACCGACACTTTGACGTAAACGATTACGTCGGCAGAATACCGCATTGCCCAGGTCAATGGCAGGCAGTTGCCTGACAGACCGGGACCCAACGGGAGAGTGAGTGATGGCAGCGGTCCGCCTGGACAAGGTGCGCAAGGTTTATCCAAACGGCCACGTGGCACTGAAGGAGGCGAGCTTCGACATCGCTGACGGTGAACTCCTCGTGCTGGTCGGCCCGTCAGGCTGCGGCAAGACGACGCTCCTGCGCATGATCGCCGGCCTCGAATCGATCTCGGGCGGCACGATGATGATCGGCGATCGGGTGATCAACGATGTCCCGCCGAAAGATCGCGACATCGCGATGGTGTTCCAGAACTACGCGCTGTATCCGCACATGACCGTGCGCGAGAACCTCGGATTCGGTTTGCGCCTGCGCGGTGCATCGAAGGAGGAGATCGACCGTCGCGTCGCCACCGCGTCCGACATGCTCGGTCTCGACGAGCGGCTCGATCATCGGCCCGCAGCACTCTCGGGCGGGCAGCGGCAGCGCGTCGCGCTGGGGCGTGCATTGGTCCGCGATCCCTCGGTGTTCCTGCTCGACGAGCCGCTGTCGAACCTCGACGCGAAGCTGCGCCTGTCGACGCGCGTGGAAATCGCGCGCATCCATCGCCGGGTCGGCGCCACCATGGTCTACGTCACGCACGACCAGATCGAAGCGATGACCCTTGGCCAGCGCATCGTGGTGCTCAACGGCGGCGTGATCCAGCAACTCGACACACCGATGAACCTCTACAACAAGCCGGCGAATCTGTTCGTGGCGGGTTTTCTCGGTAGCCCGGCGATGAACCTGTTCCACGGCACGTTGCGCCGTGCAGACGGGCTTCGGCTGGAGATGAAGGAGGGTTCCGTGTTGCTCGGTAGCGATGCGTCCGCGTTGGCGGCGTACGTCGACAAGCCGCTGGTGGTCGGTATCCGTCCGGAAGATCTGCTCACCGTGGCGGATCATGCCGGTGTCGATGAGCGGCTCAGGGCCCATGTGGACGTGGTCGAGCCTGTCGGTAATGAGGTCTTCCTCAACATGCGTCACGCGGGCGACGAGCTCGTATCGCGCGTTCCGCCGTCTTCCTCCGTGCAGCCGGGCAGCGAGATCGCGTTGGGATTCCACACGGAGCGCCTGCATTTCTTCGATCCCGAATCCACGGCGCGGATCGATGCCGCATGATCTTGTTGTGAATAAGAACCATTCTTATTAAGATGCGGCGACATCACCCCTGAGGTGGTGCGAACACTCCCCTAAACCGGCCGCCAGCCGGAGGCACGATGCCTCCTTCGCAAGCTCCCGAACCGTGCTCTCACGGGCACGACCTTGCGAAGGAAGCATCACGTGTTGCCAAAGAATGCCCTCGCTGCGCTCATCGGCGCGGCGCTTGCCTGCCCGCTCGCCGCGCTCGCCGCCGCCGTCGCTCCGACGACCACCGACGATCTGCCGCGTATCACCGTCACCGCCATCGGATCGGCCTTCAAGTTCGACGTGCCGGCCACGGTCTCGGTCATCGACCGGCAGAAGATGGATCGGCACCTGGTTGCCGACATTCGCGATCTGGTGAAGTACGAACCGGGCGTTTCCGCCGTCGGAACAGCCGGACGCTGGGGCCTGGACAGTTTCAATATCCGCGGCCTCGACGGCAATCGCGTCGCCATCCTCACCGACGGCGTCTCGGCTTCGAGCTCGTTCGGTTTCTCGACCACGGGCATGCGAGCCGGTCGCAGCTTCGTCGATCCCGACACCTTGAAGAGCGTCGAAATCGTTCGCGGGCCGGCCTCCGCACTCGATCCGTCCGATGCACTCGGCGGTACCGTCCGTTACGTCACGAAGGATCCGTCGGACTACCTGCGTGACGGCAAGGACGTCTATGTCTCGGTGAAGGAGCGCTACAGCAGTGCGGATCGTTCACTGGGCACGTCGCTCACCCTCGCGGGCGGCACGCCGACGAACGGCATCGTCTTCGTGGCCGACCACCGCGAAGCCAGCGCCCTGAACAACAAGGGCGACATCGACAGCGCGAACTACCTGCGGACGCGTCCCGATCCCCTCTCGCAGAACACCACCAGCGTGCTCGGCAAATATGTGCATGTCGCAGCGTCCGGTCGCGAGGACCGCGTCACGGCCGACTTGTACCGCAACAACGTCAATACTGATGTGCTCAGTGCCCTGGGCCAGGCCGGGACGACACGTCTGCTCAGCGATCAGGCCAACGACCGCGCGACACGCACGCGTTTTTCGGTGGGACAGCGGTACGCGAACATCGACCTGGGCATCGCCGATCGCCTCGAGTGGGACGTGTACTGGCAGAAGTCGGAGACGGAATCGACTACGCGCACGCTGGCGAACGTACCGTCACGCAATGCGACCTACGACCGGCTTTATCTGAGCAACCTCGACGAACGACTCTTTGGCGGCAAGGCCACGCTGTTCAAGTCGATCACCGGCGGTAGCGTGGAACAGCGCATCGCCTACGGCATGGAAGCATCGCGAACCACGCCGACGGGGGATCTCGGTGGTGAAGGGCGCGACGTGCGCACGGGCACCGTGTCGAGCAACACGCCTTACATGCCGGAGAACTATCCGTTGCGCTTCTTCCCGCGCAACGATACCGATCGCTACGCCTTGTTCGCACAGGACGAGATTGCCTTGCTGGAGGGCAAGCTGCGCATTACGCCGGGCGTGCGGTGGGATCACTACGCGTTCAAGCCGGACATGTCCGACCCGTACTACAACAGCTCCTTCGTGCAGGATGGCCTGGGTAGCGTGAGGAAGAGCCGCTTCTCGCCCAAGCTCGGAGTGTCGTATGCGGTGACCGACACCATCGAGATCTACGGCCAATATGCCCAGGGCTTCCGCCCGCCGCTCTACAACGAGTTGGCGGTCGCCTGGGGTACGCCGCGCCTGTACGGCATCGTGCCCAATCCGTCATTGAAGCCTGAGACGAGCAAGGGCGTCGAGATCGGCGTTCGCGGCAACGGTGATCTCGGGTACTTCGCCACGAGTGCGTACTACAACCGTTACCGCAACTTCATCTACGGCGGCTACACGCTCGATCGCAGCCAGTGGCCGCAGTGGGCGCTCACGCAGAACCTGCTGATCGTGATGCAGTCGGTGAACTTCCCCAAGGCGACGATCAAGGGCGTCGAAGCCTCGGGCGGCCTGCGCCTCGGCGCGTTCAGCGACCTGCTGCAAGGCTGGCGTATCGAGGGCAACCTCGCCGCCGCGAAGGGCGACAAGCAGGTCATCGGGCAGTCTGGCTGGTCGCCCTTGAACAGCGTCGATCCCTTGACCGCCGTGCTGGGCATTGCCTACGACGCGAAGACGTGGGGCCTCGAGCTGCTCGGCAAGGGCGTGCGTCGCAAGTCGCGCCTGGATACCTCGACCATCTTCCGGGCGCCGGGTTACGCCACCCTCGATCTCTATGCGCACTGGAAGCCTATCGAATCGCTGGAGCTCATGGGCGGCTTCACCAACCTCGCCGACCGCAAGTACTGGGATTGGGGTTCGTTGCATGGCGGCGTGTTGACCAACGTCGCGACGGGTGGCGGCATCGACGATGCCCAGGTCCGCAATGCCCAGATCGAACGCCTGACCATGCCGGGTCGCGCCGTGACCGTTTCGGCCCGCTACACCTTCTGAGGAGTCGACGCCATGCAAGACATGCCAACCCCATCCGCCCCTCGTATCGATATCCCTGCCTTGATCAGCGACTGGCGTCGCCTGCGCGAAACGGAGCCCGGCCTTCGCGCACGCGATGCGGCGGAACGCCTCGGTGTGAGCGAAGGCGCGCTCGTGGCAAGCCGCGTGGGAGACGGCGTCACCCGACTCGAGGGTGAGCTGCCCGACCTCATCCGCGAGCTACCGTGCCTGGGCCGGGTGATGGCGCTCACGCGCAACGCCTACTGCGTGCACGAGAAGAAGGGCAGCTACGACAACATCGACATCGGTGGCGTCATGGGCATCGTGCTGGACGAGGATATCGACCTGCGGCTGTTCCTGCGGCATTGGCGTTACGGATTCGCGGTGCGCGAGATGTCGCGCGGTCGCGACCTGGAAAGCCTGCAGTTCTTCGACGGCGATGGCCGCGCCGTGCACAAGGTCTACGCTGTCGATACGACAAACCGGCCGGCGTGGCGCGCGCTCGTTCATCGTTACACGGCCGCGGTGCAGTCGCCGCTGATCGACTGCGTTGTCGTCGAGGACCCCTTGCCATCGCGGCTGGAGGACGCCGCAGTGGATGTCGACGCACTGCGCGATCACTGGCGGGCCCTGCGCGATCCACACGACTTCTTCGCCCTACTCAAGAAGCACAAGGTGACGCGCACGCAGGCGCTTCGTCTGGTAGGCGACGAGTTCGCCACGCGCGTCGATGACGGCGCCATGCGTCAGGTACTCGAGCGTGCGGCAAGTGGTGGCGAGCCCTTGATGATCTTCGTCGGCTCGCCGGGTGTCGTGCAGATACACACCGGGCCGGTGCACACGGTGAAAATGGCCGGCTCTTGGCTCAACGTGCTCGACGACGGGTTCAATCTTCATCTGCGCAGCGATGCCATCGCGAGCAGCTGGGTCGTGCGCAAGCCCGTGCCCGAGGGCATGGTGACGTCGCTCGAGCTGTACGCGGAAGATGGCACGCAGATCGTGCAGACGTTCGGCAAGCGGAAGCCGGGCATACCCGAGCGTGACGACTGGCGGGCGCTGCTAGCAACGCTGGAGGTGCGCCCATGAAGCACGTCACTGTGGCCGCCGCTTTGGCAGCGAATGAGAAAATGGGGGAGCCGATTCATCGGCGAAAAGCCAACGGAGCGAAGATGCTGCAACGTCTGTCGCCGCTGAAGCGGCTCCCACACAAAGCCGGCCTGCTTGTTGCATTGCTCGGGTTCGGCATCTCGCTGGGTGCATCCGCCGCTACGCGCATTGTTTCGCTCGGTGGCGACGTCACCGAGACGATCTACGCGATCCATGCCCAGGATGAACTGGCCGCCGTCGATAGCACCAGTACCTGGCCCGAGGCGGCGCGCAAGCTGCCGGATGTCGGCTACGTGCGTCAGCTCAGTGCCGAGGGCGTGCTGGCCTTGCGGCCCGACCTCATCCTCGCCACGCATGATGCCGGTCCTGCCACGGTGATGACGCAGCTACGTGACGCGGGCGTCCGGATCGAGACCTTGCCGGCCTCGCGAAGCGCCGCCGATATCGAAAGCAAGATCCGCACGATCGGTCGACTGACCGGGCACGACAAGGAGGCGGCCGTGCTCGCCACCGAGGTCGCGCGCCAGTTCGCCTCCCTGGCTAGCGCGGTCGCGGCCATGCCGTCCCACCCGCGGACGGTGTTCCTGATGTCGACCGGGCAGGGCAGTCCGATGGCGGCGGGTCGCGAGACGGCCGCGGATCGTGCGATTGCGTTGGCTGGTGGTCTCAATGCGGCGACGGGGATCGACGGCTATAAGGCCGTATCGCCCGAATCGCTGGCGGCGATGAAGCCCGACGTTATCCTGTTGATGAAGGAGCGGGAGGAGGCGGTCGGTGGCATGGCCGGTGTCCTCGTCATGCCTGGCATCGCCGACACACCGGCGGGCAAGGCGAGGCGCGTCTACTTCGTCGAGGGTCAGGCGCTGCTCGGTTTCGGACCGCGCACGGCTGCCGCCGCAAGCGATCTGCAGCAGCGCTGGGCGCACCTGGCGCCATGAATGCGGTGACCGCCGTCTTGCCCAGACCGCACTCGCGTCGTCGCGCCGCGCTGGCCACCTTGTTCGCGATGCTCCTGGCCTCGTCACTGTGGAGCCTGTCGCGCGGGGCGATCGATATTCCCGCGAGCGAGGTGGTCGCTGCGATCGGTCGATGGTTCGGCGGGGCAGCCGCGCACGGCGACGACAACGTCGTGCTCATGTTGCGTGTGCCCCGCCTACTGCTGGCGATGCTGGTGGGTTCGGCGCTGGCAAGCGGAGGCGCGACGATGCAGGGGCTGTTCCGCAATCCGTTGGCGGACCCCGGCCTGATCGGCGTGTCGGCCGGTGCGGCGCTGGGCGCGGTTGCCGCCATCGTGCTTGGTGGTTCATCCGGTTCATGGCTGGTCGCGGCCCTCGCGTTCGTCGGCGGGCTCGCCGCAACCTCGCTGGTGTACGCGCTGGGGCGTCGGCATGCCGGCGTCGCCAACCTGCTGCTCGCTGGCGTCGCCGTCAATGCGATCGCCATGGCTGGCGTGGGCCTGTTGACGTACATGGCCAACGAAAACCAGCTGCGCGACCTGACATTCTGGTCGTTGGGCAGCCTCGGCGGTGCCAGCTGGAAGAGCATCGCGACGATCGCGCCGTGGATCCTCCTGCCTCTGGCCTGCCTGCCGAGGGCGGCGCAGGCCCTCAACGCGCTGTTGCTGGGGGAGGCTGAGGCGACCCTGCTCGGCTTCCGGCCCGAACGCCTCCAGCCGCTGCTGGTCGGGCTGGTCGCGCTTGCCGTGGGTGCGTCGGTGGCCTTCAGCGGTGTGATCGGCTTCGTCGGTCTCGTGGTCCCCCACCTGCTGCGTATGGTCTTCGGTCCCGATCATCGCTTCCTCCTCCCAGGTTCCGCCCTGGGCGGTGCCATCCTGTTGGTGGCCGCCGATGCACTGGCGCGTACGGTCGTCGCGCCCGGCGAGCTGCCGATCGGCGTCCTCACCGCCCTCGTCGGCGGTCCGTTCTTCCTTTGGCAGCTGTTGCGTCGCCGGATCGGCGAGGGCGTGCGATGAACCCTGGGGGCGTTCTCTGTGCGAGGCGCTTGCGTGTATCACGCGGTGGCCGATCGATCCTGCGCGACGTCTCGCTTGCCGCGGTGCCGGGACAGCTGCTCGTACTCGTCGGGCCGAACGGCGCCGGCAAGAGCACCCTGCTCTCGACGATGGCTGGGCTGCTCCAGCCCGATGAGGGTCAGGTGATGCTCGATGGCAGGCCGCTGGCGGCATGGCCGTTACGTGAGCTGGCCCGGCGTCGCGCGATGCTCTCCCAGCGCGTCGACCTGGCGTTCGGCTTCAGCGTCGAAGAAGTCGTCGGGCTCGGACGAAGCCCGCACGTGCCGGACATCGTCCGGGACGATCGCATCGTCGATGCGGCGCTGCGAGCCGCGCACGCATGGGGCTTGCGTGGAAGGCGCTACACGGACTTGTCCGGTGGCGAAAAGCAGCGCGTGCAGCTTGCCCGCGTGCTCGCCCAGATATGGGAGGCGGCGTCCGCAGGTGGCTGGTTGTTGCTCGATGAGCCCGAGGCAGGCCTGGATATCGCCCACCAGCACTTCATCCTGCGTCGGGCCCGCGCCTGCGCGGCGGCGGGCTTCGGCGTCATTGCGGTATTGCATGACCTGAACCTGGCGGCCCGCTACGCCGATCGGGTCGCCGTGCTCGCCGATGGGGCACTGCTGCGTCATGGCGAGCCCGGGGAGGCGCTGGACCCCGGCTTGCTGTCGGCCATCTATGGCATCCCGCTGATGCGCCGCGCGGGAGGCGCCATCGACGTCCTCTAGGAATGCCCGGTAGGGGGCGATCACGGCCTGCGACGCTTTGGCTGCGCGGCAAGCCCGTCGCCGGGAGTAAAATGGGCGGATCGCTACTGAGCAGGCAGCCGTCCCATGACCTTCCCCGCCGTCCGTATGCGCCGCATGCGCCGCGACGCCTTTTCCCGCGCGCTGATGCGCGAGAACGTGCTCACCGTGTCCGACCTGATCATGGTCGCCTTCATCGTCGAAGGAGAGGGCGTGCGCCAGCCGGTGCCCTCGATGCCAGGTGTCGAGCGCCTGTCGATCGACGAACTGGTGAAGCTGGGGGCGGAATGTGTCGCCCTCGGTATCCCGGCACTCGCCCTGTTCCCTTCGGTCGATGGCTCGGCGAAAACCGAGGATGCGCGCGAGGCGTGGAACCCGGAGGGTCTGTTCCAGCGTGCCACGCGCGAACTGAAGCGCCGGTTTCCCGATCTTGGACTGATCGGCGACGTGGCGCTCGATCCATACACCACGCACGGTCAGGACGGCTTGATCGACGACGACGGCTACGTGATGAACGAGCCGACGGTCGAGGCCCTGATCAAGATGTCGTTGGCCCAGGCAGAGGCCGGCATGGACTTCGTGGCGCCGTCGGACATGATGGATGGCCGCATCGGTGCCATCCGCGAAGCGCTCGAGGACGCCGGTTACATCCATACGCGCATCCTGGCTTACTCGGCGAAGTACGCATCGAGCTTCTACGGGCCCTTCCGCGACGCAGTCGGCTCATCGGCGAATCTCGGTAAGGGCAATAAGCACACTTACCAGATGGATGTCGGCAACAGCGACGAGGCCATCCGTGAAGTCGAGCTCGACCTGGCCGAAGGCGCCGATGCCGTGATGGTCAAGCCGGGTCTGCCCTACCTCGACATCGTGCGCCGCGTGAAGGACACCTTCGGCGCGCCGACCTTCGTCTACCAGGTCAGCGGCGAGTACGCGATGATCAAGGCCGCCGCGCAGAACGGCTGGCTCGATGAAAAGGCTGTCGTCATGGAGTCCCTGCTCGCGATGAAGCGCGCCGGCGCAGACGCGATCCTGACCTACTTCGCGCTCGATGTGGCCCGCTGGCTAAAAGCCTAGACGATGTGGGAGCAGCAACCAGCCATCCTCCATAGCCGTTTCATCCAAATCGCCAACCCTTCCCCGTGACATAATCGAAGACGATCTTTCGGGAGTCACGGGATGGATGGACATCATTTCCTCGAGACGGCAGTCGTCTTCCTGCTGGCAACGGTTATCGCCGTTCCGCTGACCAAGCGATTCCGTCTCGGCGCCGTCCTGGGCTATCTGCTGGCGGGCGTGGTGATCGGCCCTTCGGTGCTCGGCCTGGTGAGCGATACCGCCGGCGTCGCCACGATCTCCGACTTCGGCGTGGTCCTGATGCTCTTCGTCATCGGACTCGAGCTTTCACCTTCGCGACTGTGGGTGATGCGCCGCGCCGTGTTCGGCAGCGGCAGCCTGCAGGTCCTCACCTGCGGTCTCGCCCTCGGCGTCATGGGGTACTTCCTGTTCGGCCTGACCTGGAAAGCAGCCGTCATCGTCGGTGGCAGCCTCGCGCTGTCCTCGACCGCCTTCGGTCTGCAGATCCTCGCCGAGCGCAAGGAAGCCGGCACCGTTTATGGTCGACAGGCCTTTGCCATCCTGCTCTTCCAGGATCTGGCCGCGATCCCCCTGATCGCCGCCGTGCCCCTGCTCGGGGGCGCGCTGGCGCGCGATGCGCACGCGCCGGACCTCATGAGCGTCATCCGCGTGGTCGGCACGATCTTCGCCGTGATCGTCGGTGGTCGCCTGTTGTTGCGTCACGTGTTTCGTTTCGTGGCGCGCGCGAAGAGCACCGAGGTCTTCACCGCCACGGCGTTGCTCGTGGTAATGGGTACGGCCTGGCTGATGGAACTCGCCGGTATTTCGACCACCCTCGGCGCCTTCCTCGCCGGCCTGCTACTCGCCGACTCCGAATACCGCCACGAGCTGGAATCCAACATCGAGCCGTTCAAGGGCTTGCTGCTCGGTCTGTTCTTCGTCAGCGTCGGCATGTCGGTCGACCTTGCGTTGCTCGTTGCCCAGCCGCTGGTCGTGCTCGGCATGGTGGCCCTGCTCCTGGTCGTCAAGGCGGGCCTGATCGTGCCTCTTGGCAAGGTGGTCGGTGGGCTCACCTCGGCCGATTCGGTTCGTCTTGCGGCGGTACTGGCCAGCGGCGGCGAGTTCGCCTTCGTTATTCTCAACCTCGCCCAGCAGAAGAGCCTGATCGACGATAGCCAGCGCAACCTGATGGTCATGGCTATTTCGCTTTCGATGGCGCTCACCCCTTTGCTGGTACTGGCGGCGTCCCGGCTGGTGCATGAGCGCGTGCGCAAGCCCGACCGCGCTTTCGATACGATCGAAGCCGATACGCCGCGCGTCATTATTGCGGGTTTCGGACGCATGGGGCAGATCGTCGCCCGCGTGCTGCGCGCGCAGGGCATTCAGTTCGTCGCCCTCGAAAGCTCGGTGGAGCAGGTTGAAACCTCGCGCCGCTTTGGTGGCACGTCGCTGTTCTTCGGTGACCCGGGTCGGCCCGAAATGTTGCGTGCGGCGCAGGCCGACAAGGCCGAAGTCTTCGTCATCGCCACCGACGATCCCGAGGCGAACATCCGCACCGCGCGCCTGGTTCGCCGGCAGTACCCGAACCTGAAGATCGTCGCCCGTGCGCGCAATCGCCAGCACGCCTTCCGGTTGATGGATATCGGCGTGGAAGACCCCGTGCGCGAGACGTTCTACTCCAGCCTCGAGATGACCCGCCACGTGCTCGAATCGCTCGATATGCCGCCGGAGGTCGTCGAGGCGCGCATCGCGCGTTTCCGCAAGCACGACAGCCAGGTGCTGCGTTCGCAGTACCTCGTCTACGACGACGATGCGGCGCTCATACAGAGTTCGAAGGACGCGCTCCACGATCTGCAGCAGTTGTTCGAAGCCGATGCGGTCGAGGAGCGGGTGCGCGAGGAAGACCACTGAGTTTGCGGGCGGAGCCCAGTGGCTCAGCCCCGTCTAGTCCGCCCCGCTCAGACCGGCCGGGTCAGTCCGGCTGGGCAGGCTGGCGAAGCGTCTGCCGGACGCTCGGAATCGCCCCGACCCGCGTGCCGAGTTCATGCGCGATATCCACGAACCCGAGATGGCGCGCGACATCGCCTGCGGTGCGACCAAAGGCATCGGCAGCCTGGCGGCTGGCGCCACGGTGCAGCAGCACGCGTGCCGGCGGAAGCAGGGCATGCATGGCGCTCGCATGTAGTGCGCTCACACCACGGTGATCGGCGTGCTCGAGTTTCGCGCCCGCGTCCAGCAGCACGGGGACAAGCGCACCGAGGTGGGTTGCGTCGGCCGCGCTGCCTGGGCGCATGTGCGCACCGAGCAGAAGCAATAGCGGCGTGGCGCCATCCTTGTCGGCCTTGTTCACATCGGCGCCCTTGCCGATCACGATGTCGAGCAGGCGGCGCGCACGAAGGCTGTCGCTACCGCCGAAGCAGTACTGGGCCGCGGCATGCAGGGCGGTATGGCCGTGCGCATCTTCGGCGTTCGCGTTGGCGCCCCGCGCCAGCAACATGTCAGCGATCTCGGGATAGCCCAGTGTCGCGGCGATCATGAGTGCGGTGGCGTCGCCGGGCAGTCGCTGGTCGACATCCACACCGCGCGCGAGCAGGAGCTCGACGACGCTTTCGCGGCGCGCGTTGACCGCGGCGGCGAGGGGTGTGATGCCAGACGCCGCGGTGACGGTGGGATCGGCCCCTGCGTTGAGCAGATGCTCCGCGACATCGCGCTGGCCGGCGCCGGCGGCGCGCAGCAGGGCGGTGGCGCCTTGCGCATCGCGTGTGTCGATCCCGAAGCCGAGTTCGAGCAGGCGATCCACGGCTTGCGTGTCGCCAGCGGCGGCGGCGGCAGGAAGATCGTCGGCGCGCAGGGCACGACGCGGCAGCGGCCAGGCGGCCCAACTGAGCCAGCGCTCCACATCGCCGTGGCCGATGCCCAGGCCGTACGGCGTCTCACCATTGACGTCGGCCGCCTCGGGATCGGCGCCGTTCGCGACGAGCAGACGGACCAGGGGCAGGCTCTCGCCGCCCTGTTCCAGCGCGGCGTGCAGCGGCGTACGGCCGCCCGCATCGCGCACGTTCGGGTCCATGCCGCGGGCAAGCAGCGCGCCGAGCAAGGCCACGCGGCCCGTGGCGGCAGCCATGTGCATCGGCGTACGACCTCGGCTATCCGCGCCAAACGGATCGGCGCCGGCCTCGAGCATGGCCAGCGTCAGGCGCTCGTCCGCGCCGTCCAGCCGGCAGATGGCCTGGCCGAGCAGGCCTGCGCCCGCTGGCGTGGCTCCGCTACGCATCAGTTGCAGCAGCGCGTCGGCGGCCTGGGGAAGCTGCGGCAGCAAGGCGTCGAAGAGCCGGCGGCCGAGCCCGCTGGTTTCGTCCGCCGGAATGGCAAGACGCGCCTCGGCGCTCAGTCCGTGATCCAGCAGCCACGCACGTGCGGACTCGAAGCCCGCGCCGGCGAGATCGACGTACAGCGCCGCGAGTTCGTCCGTGGGCCATTCGCGCACCTTGGCGGCGAACGTCGAGGCGACGGCCCAGTGGCCGAAGCGCAATGCGTCGTAGAGGTGCATGGGCGAATCGGCACCGGCTTCGGGAACGACGGATTCGCTCAGCGATGTCGGCAGCGGTGTTTCGGGATCGAGCAGGGCGACGAAGTCCCAACGGCCCGCGGCGGCAGCATGGTCCAGCGCGCTGCGACCGTCGGCGCCAGGTTCCTTCGGCTGGGCTCCCAGGGCGAGCAATGCACGTACCGTGGCGGCTTGCGCGCGCGGCGACTGGCTGGCGAGCGTGAGGGCGTCGCGACCGTGACCGTCGCGCGGCGAGGCATCCGCGTTGGCATCGGCCAGCAGCTGGACGATGCCATGCGCACCTGCGCGCGCGGCCTCCATCAGTGCCGTGGTGCCGTGGCGATCGGCGAGGTTGGGATTGGCGTTCGCTTGCAGCAGCGCACGCGCGATCTGCTCGTGTCCTTCGGCAGCCGCAGCGATAAGCGCTGTGCGGCCTTGCGCATTGACGGCGTTCACGGGTCCCTTGTGCCGGAGCAGCACTTTCACGCCCTCGGCGTCGTCGTCCGCGATACCGGCTGCCGCGACGAGGGCCGGTTCGCCACCGACGGGAGCCGGCTTGGCGCCGTGCTCCAGAAGGAAACGAGCGAGCGCCCAGTTGGCACCCCGGCAGGCGATCGCGAGAGGCGTGTCGCCGGCAGCGTTCGCTGCATCGACGGCGGCACCGGCATCGAGGAGCATGGCCGCCACGGTCGGCTCGGCGCCGAGCACGGCGCCATGCAGCGGCGTGTTGCCCTCGGCGTCCGTGCCGGAGGCATCCGCGCCGTTGGTCAGCAAGGTGAGAACGGCCTCGGGCCGGCCATGCCAGCTGTCACGCGTCGCGGCGAGCAGGGCGGTGATACCGTTCTGTGCGCGATTCACCTGCGCGCCGCGGGCGATAAGTGCACGCAACAGGCGCATGTCGGGCGAGAGCGCCGCCAGGGTGAGCACGGGGCGCTGGTCGCGCTCACCCGGTTCGGCACCGGTGTCGGGATCGGCACCGGCTTCCACGAGCGCCACGGCACGGGCGATATCGCCTTCGCGTGCGGCGGCGAGGAGGGCGCGCTCACGCACGCCCGGCTGGCTTTCTTCGCTGGACAGGACGGGGATCGGCGCAGGCGCGGCAGGCGTGTCGACGAGGGGTTCGCGACGGGGCTCCGCACGGGCCGTGCGGATGTGCCCGCGGCGATCGCAGAGCAGGGCGCGCAGCGTGCGGTTGGCGATCACCATCCCGCAGACCGGCAGTAGCACGACGCCGTAGATGGCCAGCGCAGCGATCCGCATCTCCGACGGAAACACCCCGTAGAGGCCCGACAAGGCCACCGCGCAGAAGGCCAGCACCAGCAAGCCCAGGGCGGCCGGCACGAAATGCGAGAAAAAGCGCTCTTCCGCCGACAGGTGACGGCCGAACGAGATGGATCGCGCCACGGCGGTGAAGATCCACGAACCCGTGTTGCTGTCTTCCGGGTAGGCGTCGTCCCAGAGGAAAAGCAGGCCGAAGGCCGGCCACACGCGCCAAAGGGCGGCCAGCGCGACGACGAGCGTCGCGGCCAGCAGAAGTGCGGCCCCGAGGCTGGGTGCCTGGGTGAGCTTCAGGAGCGGCCACGCGACCAGCACGAAGACGACGAAGGTGTAAATCGTGAACATCACCACGTGTGCCGAACCGCGACGCAGCGTCGTGCGCAGGTAGCTCTGCTCCGGGTCGAAGCCGATCGCATGGCACACCGCGCCCATGGCCAGGGCGTTGGCGAGCAGGAGCGGTATCAGCGCGAGCGGTGAAGCGGTCAACCCGGCGCACGCGACAGCGGCGAGGGCAGGGAGGAACCAGGGCAGTGCCTTGATCAGCGGTGGTCGTCGACGTTTGGGATTGGCCATGCGCGGGAGTATACGGACGCCACAGGGGTGGCGCGGTAACGCGGCGTTAACCCGCGCGACACGGCGCGCCCCTGCGCGTATTCGGCGAGGTCAAGCGCGGACGAGCGTCAGGTCGGGATCGATCTGCCGGTTGAAGTTGGGTTGGTTGCAGACGGTGAGCGTCTCGTTGGACGGGGTCTGCAGGTGCCAGCCGCAGCCGGCCAGATTGGTGAGGATACGGTCGGAATCGTCGTGCGGCAGCTTCCGCTGTGGTGTCAGCTCCACTTCGAGGACGAAGCGGAGCTCGCCCAGGAGGAGGACGAGCGGTTCGGGAAGCATCTCGAACCCGTCGCGGCGGGTCATCCAGACGTAGGTGTCGGGTTTGCGCAGGCTGGCGTAGACGTAGCAGTGCATGACGGCAGTCTCGCTTGCGATTCGGCTTACCACCCTACCAAAAGTGGGGCCCCCCAGGCAGTGCTGTAAACCCCCGCCGTTACAGCTTTGTTGCATTAGCACTTGCAAATTTCTCGTCAAGTCGTCCAGAGTTCCACCCCAGATTGTTAAACGCGCGTATGAAAACGGATAAATTTTAGGTTTTCCGCGAACGTGACGTCGACCCAGAGCAGAACAAAAAGCAGGAGCCACCCCGAATGTCGAAGCTGAACCTCAATACCCGTCCGCTGGCCATTGCCGCCCTTTCGCTGGCCATCGCCGGCGCGCTGGTGGCTCCCCAGGCCGCGCACGCCAGTGCTTTCCAGCTCAAGGAAAACAGCGCCGCCGCGCTCGGTCGCGCCTTCGCCGGTTCTGCCGCCGCAGGTGACGATGCCTCGGTCATCGTGAACAACCCGGCCGCCATGTCCCTGCTCAAGGGCAATGTCGTCCAGGCCGATGTCACCGGCATCAATTTCAGCACCAAGTTCCACGGCACCGCGACCGATGCCCAGGGTCGCCCGATCTCCGGTGGCAACGGCGGCGACGCCGGCACGACCATCCCGGTCCCGGCGATGTACTTCGCCACCCAGGTGAACGATCGCCTGCACATCGGCCTTGGCCTGACCGCCCCGTTCGGTTTCAAGACCGACTATGACTCCGACTGGAAGGGCCGTTACAACGGCATCAAGTCCGACTTCAAGTCGTTCGACGCCACGCTTTCGGCTTCGTTCGATGTCACCGATACGTTCGCCATCGGCGCCAGCTTCATCGCGCAGAAGACCAGCGCCGAACTGACCAGCGCGATCAACTACAACACCGTCGGCCTCGGCCTGATCCAGCGCGCCGCCGCTGCCGGTCAGATCTCGCCGCTCGTTGCCCGCGGCCTGGCGCAGCAGTACGCCACCGTTGTCCCGCCGGGCAGCGACGGTATCGCCCGCATCAAGGGTGACGACTGGGGCTACGGCTGGCAGCTCGGTGGCCTGTGGCGCCTGACGGATACCGATCGCCTCGCGCTGAACTACCGCAGCAAGATCAAGCACACGCTCGAAGGCACCGGTAACTTCACCATGCCGTCGAACGTGACCGCCGTCCTGTCGAACCCGACGGTGGGCGCCCTGCTCGGCAGCGGCCAGCCGCCGTTCACCCACACCAACGGCTCGGCAGGCTTCACCACGCCGGCTGTCGCGACCGCCAGCTACTGGCACCAGGCATCGAAGTTCGGTTGGGGTATCGACGCATCGTGGACCAAGTGGGATTCCTTCCAGGACCTCACCGTCAACTTTGAAAACCCGAACCAGCCGCAGAACACCGAGCACTTCGGCTGGCACAACAGCTGGTTCGTGTCCGTGGGTGGCGAGTACTACATGACGGACAAGCTCACGCTGCGTACCGGTGTCGCCGTCGACACGACGCCGACCGAAGACCAGAACCGTGACGTCCGCGTGCCGGACTCCACCCGCAAGTGGGTCGCGTTCGGTCTGGGCTACAAGGCTACCGACCGTCTCGAGATCAACGCCGGTTACGCCCACATCTTCGTCAACAAGGCGCACATCGCCGGTGGCGAGAGCTCGACGCTCGATCGCATCATGGGCGAGAGCGACGACAAGGGTAACCTGCTCAGCGTGTCGGCCAAGTACGCATTTTGATCGTCTGATCAGTAAGGCCTGAAACCAAAAAAACCTCCCCGGCAACGGGGAGGTTTTTTTTGTGGGAGCCGCTTCAGTGGCGAGCTCTTACGCTTCCCCACTCCCGCAACACTTCTTGTATTTCTTCCCACTCCCACACGAACACGGATCGTTCCGCCCGACCTTCGAAGGGTCGCGACGCAACGTCTTTCCATGGTCGGGATGGCGGCGCCGGTACAGCTTCGCCAGCTGGAACGGAATCTCGTTGAGCAAGCCCATCCGCTCCTCGAACGAGGGCAACGGCAGCGCCGGCATATCCGGTGTCGCTTCGGTCTGATCTGCCGACAGCGTCATCAGCATGCCCATGAACGGATAAAGGCTCTCATCCATCCATTCGTCCCAGGCCTCGCCCCACTCGTTGAGAGCAAAGCGAAAGCCGATAGCCCAGTCGCTGGCGATCGGGAAATCACCGGTGTACGTGCTGATGTCATCGATCTCGTCGAATTCCTCCGGCGAGTCGATAAAGGGCAGGGATTCTTCGCCAAGTACCTTCGGATCGGCGGCCACGCGGGCGGCAATGACCTGCCAGAATTCCCGCATCAGGCCGTCGGCTTCGCTCGCTTCGGCTTCCGACGACCATGGCGTCGCCCCGCCGAGTTCCAGCACGGCAACGCAGTCATCGACATCCACATCGATCGGTCCGACCAGAGCCGCCGAGAACAGGCCGTCGAGGGCTTCCAGGGAGTAGCGGTTGGTCGAGGCCAGCAGGTCGTCGAGGCGGCCGAGTTTCGTTTCGCTCATCTGCATGCGTGCGGCCTCAGTACGCGTATTCGCTGAAGATCGGATCCACGCTGCCGTTCCAGCGGCCGTGGAACAGTTCCAGCTTGGTATCGGCCTGGGTCTTGCCCGACAGCGCCATCTCTTCCAGCGGCTCGAGGTAGATCGACTCGTCGGTACCGCGGTGGCCCTGCACGTTACGACGCTTCAAACCATGCGAAGCGATCTTCACCGCCTCGAGCGCGAGTTCGCGCACGGTGTGATCGCGGAAGCGCAGTGCCAGAGCATCCTTGGGCACGCCATCGCGCAGCGCATGGCGCTCGGCCCGGGTGAAGTCCTTCACGAGATCCCACGCGGCATCGAGCGCCACATCGTCATACAGCAGGCCGACCCAGAATGCAGGCAATGCGCACAGCGAGTTCCAGGTGCTGGTGTCGGCCCCACGCATTTCCAGGTATTGCTTCAGGCGAACTTCCGGGAAGGCGGTGGTCAGGTGGTCTGCCCAGTCCTTCATGTTTGCCTGCACGCCCGGCAGCGCGGGGAGTTCGCCACGCATGAACTTCTTGAAATCCTGGCCGGAGAGGTCGACGTACTTGCCGTCGCGATAGCTGAAGTACATCGGCACATCGAGGATGTAGTCGACATAGCGCTCGTAGCCGAAACCGTCTTCGAAGACGAAATCGAGCATGCCGGTGCGGTCGGCGTCGGTGTCGGTCCACACATGCGAGCGGAAGGACTTGTAGCCGTTCGGCTTGCCTTCGGTGAACGGCGAGTTGGCGAACAGTGCCGTCGCGATCGGCTGCAGCGCCAGACCCACGCGGAACTTCTTCACCATGTCCGCTTCCGTGGCGAAATCGAGGTTGACCTGGACGGTGCAGGTGCGGGTCATCATGTCCAGGCCGAGCGAACCGACCTTGGGCATGTACTCGCGCATGATCTTGTAGCGGCCCTTGGGCATCCACGGCATCTGGTCACGACGCCACTTCGGCTGAAAGCCCATGCCGAAGAAGCCGATGCCGAGTTCCTCGGCCACGGAACGGACCTCACGGAGGTGCTCGGTGACCTCGTCGCACGTCTCATGGATCGAATGCAGCGGCGCGCCGGAGAGCTCCAGCTGGCCGGCTGGCTCCAGGGTGATGTTGGCCATGCCCTTGGTCAGCGCGACCGGCGTCTCGCCTTCGCGGGCGACGTCCCAGCCGAAGCGCGTGGCGAGGGTCTCGAGAAGCTGGCGGATGCCCGGCCGATCGCCGTCGAAGGGGGGCGGGGTGAGGTCGTCCGTGTAGAAGCCGAACTTCTCGTGTTCGGTCCCGATGCGCCAGGCCTCACGCGGCTTCTCGCCCGCGGCGAGATAGGCGACCAGATCGTTACGGTCGCCGATGGGCGTGCTCTTGGCGGCGCTGGGTATGGACACGGACTTTCCTTGAACGAGAGCGGCAGGGCCGGATGCGGCACACATGGGGGCGTATGCCTGCCGGGAAAAGGTGTTATGCCCGGCGGCGCAGGGTAGCAAATGCGGCGCGAGGGCGCGAAAAACGAAAAGGCCGCCCGGAGGCGGCCTTTCGCTGGATTCCACGAGGCGCGGTCAGCGCTTCATCGAATTGAAGAACTCGTCGTTGGACTTGGTGTTCTTCATCTTGTCGAGCATGAACTCCATCGCGCTGAGCTCGTCCATCGGGTGGAGCAGCTTGCGCAGGATCCAGATCTTGGCGAGCAGGTCCGGCTCGATGAGCAGGTCTTCGCGACGGGTGCCCGAGCGGTTGATGTCGATGGCCGGGTAGACGCGCTTCTCGGAGATGCGACGGGACAGGTGCACTTCCATGTTGCCGGTGCCCTTGAACTCCTCGTAAATCACTTCGTCCATCTTCGAGCCGGTGTCGGTCAGCGCCGTGGCGATGATCGTCAGGCTGCCGCCTTCCTCGACGTTACGTGCCGCGCCGAAGAAGCGCTTGGGGCGCTGCAGGGCGTTGGCGTCGACACCACCGGTGAGGACCTTGCCGGAGCTCGGTACGACGGTGTTGTAGGCGCGGGCCAGGCGGGTGATCGAGTCGAGCAGGATCACGACGTCCTTCTTGTGCTCGACCAGGCGTTTGGCACGCTCGATCACCATCTCGGCGACCTGCACGTGGCGCACGGCGGGCTCGTCGAAGGTCGAGCTGATGACTTCACCACGAACGGTGCGAGCGATTTCCGTCACTTCCTCGGGGCGCTCATCGATCAACAGCATGATCAGATGGACGTCCGGATGGTTGTACTGGATGGCCTGGGCGATGTTCTGCAGCATCATCGTCTTGCCGGACTTCGGCTGCGACACGATGAGGCCGCGCTGGCCGCGACCGATGGGCGCCACGAGGTCGAGGATGCGACCGGTGATGTCCTCGGTCGAACCATTGCCGCGCTCGAGCTTGAACGACTTGCGCGGGAACAGCGGGGTGAGGTTCTCGAACAGCAGCTTGTTCTTCGACGCCTCCGGCGGATCGCCGTTGATGTCGTCGACCTTGAGCATCGCAAAGTAGCGCTCGCCTTCCTTCGGATGGCGGACGCGACCGGTGATGTAGTCGCCGGTGCGCAGGTTGAACCGACGGATCTGGCTGGGCGAGACGTAGATGTCGTCCGGACCGGCCAGGTAGGACTCATCGGCCGAGCGCAGGAAGCCGAAGCCGTCCTGCAGGATCTCGAGCACGCCTTCAGCCCAGATGCCACCGCCGGAACGGGCGTGGGCCTTGAGGATGTTGAAGACCACGTCCTGTTTGCGCTGGCGGGCCACGCCCTCGCGTACACCGAGCGACTCGGCGAACTCGAGCAGCTGGATGGCGTTCTTGCGCTTGAGCTCGGTCAGGTTGATCAGGCGATCGTTGCTGCCGGCGTCGGCGTTCTCGTCGTCGTCGACCGGATAGCCGTTGTTATTGCGCTGGCTCTGGTAGTTATTACCACCGCCACCGCCACCGCCACCACCGTTGCCCGGATTGCCGCCACCGCCACCCTGGCGCTGCTGGTTGCGCTCGTTGCGCCGGCGCCGGCCGCGACCTTCGCGTTCGGCGTTATTCGGGTTATTCGGGTTGTTCGGGTTGTTGGGGTTGTTCGGATTGGTATGGCGGTTCTGCGGCTGGTTCGGGTTTTCAGCCCGGCCCATCGGCTGGTTCTGGCCGCCCTGCGGCTGGCCGTTACCGTTGCCGTCGCGGGCTTCGGCCGTCGCGGGACGCGCCTCGTTGCCCTGCTGGGCGTTGCCCTGCGGTGCGTTATTGAGCTGAAGCTCCGCCTGTGGCGCGGGCGACGGGCTGGGTACCGGTGCCGGGGTGGGCAGCGGAGGCAGCGGCGGCACGGTAGCCGGCGGACGAGCCGCGGCGGGTGCGGGAGCCGGAGCAGGCGCGCTCGTCGCTACCGCAGGTGCTTCAGCGGCGGGTGCCTTTCGGCGAGTACGGGGACGCGGCTCGGTCGCAGGCGGATCGCCGGCGCCCTTGGCGTCGCTAGGATTTTTGGTTTCGATATCAGACACGGGCAAACCTCACGGGGCGCCGTTGAAGAAAAAATGGGAGAGGGTTCGCAGCATGGGGGACAAGGCATGTCCCGGCGAACTCCTGAAGCCTAGCATCGCGTGAGGCGCGGCGTAAAGCGCCTCACGCGGCGGCTTAAGTGAAACGTACAGCTAGAGCGATCAGATCGAGGCTTCGATGAACTTGGCCAGCTGGCCCTTGCCCACGGCGCCGATCTGCGTGCCGGCGACCTTGCCATCCTTGAAGATCATGAGGGTGGGGATGCCGCGAACGCCGAACTGGCGCGGGGTCTGCTGGTTCTCGTCGATGTTGATCTTGACGATCTTCAGCTTGCCTTCGTACTCGCCAGCGAGCTCATCGAGCACCGGGGCGATGGATTTGCAGGGACCGCACCATTCCGCCCAGAAGTCGAGCAGGACGGGGGTGTCGGAATCGAGAACTTCTGCCTGGAACGCAGAGTCGCTCGTATGGGTGATCTTGTCGCTCACCGTGATCTCCAAATGGGGGTGAAAGGGGGTTGACGACCGTGACGCCAGCATCGGCTACACTAAGGAGCCCCATGTCGCGGGTCCAACCGGAACCGAAGGTCTTGGCCATTGAAGCCGGTGGCCCTCATTCCAACGCAACTAGGGGCGCGATACAAGCGATTCAAGGGCGCCGACGGGATGGCTTCCGTTGACATAGGTGAACAGGCTCGCTGCAGAGCCCTTTCACCTATGCCAGCGGGAGTCGTCGGGTCGCGCGCCGCCGCCTCCGGCCATCGTGCGCCGGGCGCGTCGTACGGCCGCCGGCATGGCACCGGCCGCCCCCGACTCTCCCGTGACGCCGGCCGGATCACCCACCGTCCCGCGGCTCTTCCCTTGCCGCCGGGCCGCTGCCGCGCATTTGCGGCGCGAGACTCCCAGGTCACCCACCCACCATGTCCCAAACTGTTCTCACCGACGTCTTCTACGAAAATCTCGACCTCCATCCGCTGCTCCACCAGGGCCTTGCCGCCGCCGGCATCACCCGCACCACTCCGATTCAGGCGCTGACCCTCCCGGTCGCCCTGCTTGGCCGCGACGTGGCCGGGCAGGCGCAGACGGGTACGGGCAAGACCTTCGCCTTCCTCGTGGCGCTGATGAACCGCCTGCTCAACAACCCGGCGGCCCCGGATCGCAAGGACGCCGATCCGCGCGCGCTGATCATCGCGCCGACGCGAGAGCTGGCGATCCAGATCGAGAAGGACTTCCAGGTCATCGGCAAGGCCACCGGCCTGCGCAGCGCCCTGATCTACGGCGGCGTCGACTACGACAAGCAGCGCCAGCAGCTGCGCGACGGCTGCGACATCATCATCGCCACGCCGGGTCGCCTGCTCGATTACTACAAGCAGGACGTCTTCGGCTTCGGCAGTGTCGAGGTCATGGTCATCGACGAAGCCGACCGCATGTTCGATCTCGGCTTCATCAAGGACGTGCGCTTCATCTTCCGTCGCCTGCCGGCCCGCGAGAAGCGCCAGGTGCTGTTGTTCTCGGCCACCTTGAGCCATCGCGTGCTCGAACTCGCCTACGAGCACATGCACGAGGCCGAGAAGCTGGTCGTCGAGACCGAAAACGTCACCGCCGACCGCGTGCGCCAGGTCGTCTACTTCCCCTCCAAGGAAGAGAAGATGCCGTTGCTGCTCAACCTGCTCGAGGAGAGCAAGACCGAGCGCAGCATCATCTTCGTCAACACGAAGGCCGCCGCCGAGCGCATCACCGATCGCCTCAAGCGTCACAACTTCCGTGTCGGTGCCATCTCGGGCGATGTCCCGCAGGTGAAGCGCCAGAAGCTCCTCCAGCGCTTCCAGGATGGTCAGATCGATCTCCTGGTCGCGACCGACGTCGCCGCCCGCGGCTTGCACATCCCGGCCGTCAGCCACGTCTTCAACTACGACCTGCCGCAGGATGCCGAGGACTATGTCCACCGCATCGGCCGTACCGCGCGCCTGGGCGCCGAAGGCGATGCGATCAGCTTCGCCTGCGATCTCTACGCGATGGGCCTGCCGGACATCGAAACCTACATCAACCAGAAGATCCCGACCGCCTCGATCGAGGCCCGGATGCTGGTGATGCCCGCCCCGCGCCCGCGCGCCGACGGCGTGCAGGACGAGATCGACGACCCGAACGACAACGATGGCCACATCCCGACCCGCGGCGCGCCGCCGGAGAAGGGTGGTCGCAGCGGTAGCCGCGATGGCCGTGGCGGTCCGCGCTCGGGCGAGCGCTCCGGTAGCCGTGAGCGTTCGGGTAGCGGTGAGCGCCGCCCGCGTACGCCCCGTCCCGACGCGCCCGCCGCCGTTGCCTCGCCCGTCGAAGTGCCGATGAAGACCGTCGTCGTCGCCGAAACCGTCGCCGACCTGCCGGCCGCAGCGGAAGCCATGGCTGCCGAGGGCGCGCCGAAGAAGCGTCGCCGTCGTGGTGGCCGCGGTCGCGGCGCCCGCGAGGGTGTCGAGAACGGCAACGGCGCCGCCGTGAAGACCGACGGTCAGGCGGTATCCACGCCGCGCCAGCCGTCCACGACACCGCGCCAGGCCGACGGCCAGGGCAATCCGAACCGTCGTCCGTCGCGCCAGGTGGCTGCCAACCGTCCTTCGGCGAACGTGCCGGCGCCGGCTGCCTCGACGGGGCAGGAAAAGGTGGGTTTCTTCCGTCGGATCGGTCGTCTGTTCGGCGGTCGGTAAGGAATCGCCGATAAATCGGCTCCCACACAAAGCCCGGCACTAGCCGGGCTTTGTGTTCTGCGGGAGGCCCTTCAGCGTTTCTGTGGGAGCCGCTTCAGCGGCGATTCGCTGTAAGCGCGAACCACCCACCGCAAAATCCACACCACTTCCCTTATCCTCTGGGGCTCAACGGGCCAACGGGTAATGCGGTGATCGGTTTCGAGCTGGTGAGTAAACGGTACGAGGGCGATCACCAGGCCCTTACCGATGTGTCGTTCAGCGTCGAAGCCGGCGAGATGGCCTTTGTCACCGGTCACTCCGGTGCCGGAAAGAGCACCCTGCTCAAGCTCCTGGCCATGATCGAGCGCCCAACCAATGGCGTCGTCACCCTCGACGGACAGAAACTCAACACCGTCCGTCCTTCCGATATCCCTCGGATCCGCCGCAAGCTCGGCATGGTCTTCCAGGACCATCGGCTGCTGATGGATCGCACCGTTTTCGCCAATGTGGAGCTGCCGCTGGTGATCGCCGGCGTGGCGCCGGCCGACCGGGGGCGCCGCGTTCGCGCCGCGCTGGAGAAGGTCGGCCTGCTCAGCTACGAAAAGCAGCTTCCCGGTTCCCTCTCCACGGGCGAACAGCAGCGTGTCGGCATCGCCCGCGCCATCGTGGCCAAGCCAGCCGTCCTCATCGCCGACGAACCCACCGGTAACCTCGATCCCCAGCTGGCGATGGAAATCATGGGCCTGTTCGCCGAGTTTCAGCAGGTCGGTACGGCCGTCCTCGTCGCCAGCCACGACCTCATGCTGATCAAGCGAATGAAAAAACGCGTCGTCGTCCTCGATCACGGCAAGCTCGTTGCCGATGTCCCGGCCACGGAGGTCGTATGAACGCCGTCCGCGAACCTCGTCGTCAGCCGGAGCCGGAAAAAACCCGGCGCAGCGGTCCTCGTCACGTAAGCGCCTGGCGCGAGCACCACATGTGGAGCCTGTCGATCAGCCTGCGTCGCCTGGGGGCCCGCCCGCTGGGGACTTTGCTGACCGTGGCCGTCATGGGGGTCGCGCTGGCCTTGCCACTGGCGTTCTATCTGTTGCTCGGCAACGTGCAGCGGATGGGCGACGCCCTCGGCCGCAACCAGTCCATCAGCGTCTTCATGAAGCCCGGACAGACCGGCGCGATGGCCGACATCGCGGCGTCCGCCTTGCGCGGCCGTCCCGAGGTGGCGGAGATCGTCGTGCGTACCCCGAAAGACGGGCTGGACGAACTGGCCGAAGTCCAGGGGTTCTCCGGATCGCTGCAGTCGCTCGATGTGAACCCGCTGCCATACGTGCTGTCGGTACAACCCAAGGCTGGCCTGGCCGTCGACCAGGTCGACCGGCTGGTCGAGGCGATGAAGGCCACCCCCGGCGTGGATCTGGTCCAGGACACCGGCGCCTGGCGGCAGCGCCTCGACGCCCTCCTTGGCGTGGGTACTCGTGCCGTCTCCCTGTTGGCCCTCCTGCTCGGCGTCGCCGCCCTGCTGGTGGTCGGTAACACGATCCGGGTGGATATCCAGAGCCGCAGCGACGAGATCGGCGTCCTCCTGCTGATCGGTGCGAGTCGCCCCTTCGTTCGCCGGCCGTATCTTTATGCGGGTATCTGGCTCGGCTTGCTTGCCGGCATCCTGGCCGTGATCCTCGCTGTCGTCCTGGAACTCGCCATGGCCGGACCGGTGGGGCGCCTCACCGCGGCCTACGATGGCAGCGTCAGTTTTGGCGGACTCCCCGCATGGCTGCTGCTTTCTGTACCCTTCGCTTCGGCGTTGCTCGGGTGGCTGGGTGCTCGGCTGGTCAGCGCGCGACAGATTCGCCGCGCGGCGATGGTCTGAAGGGGAGACAGGGGTGGGATCTCACATCGGTTCGGGTGTCGCCGGCGCTGCGCCGCGAATCCTGTTGGTTGACGGCTCCAAGGTCGTCCGCCAGCTGATTTCGCGCGTGGTCGCGGCCGAAGTGCCGGGCGTCGAGATCGTTGGCGTGGCCACCGGTGCCGAGGCCCAGTCTGAGCTCCAGCGCGGTGTCTTCGATTTCGTCACCGTCGCCTTGCGCCTGCCCGACATGGATGGGCTCGACGTGGCGCGCTTCGTCCGCGAGTCCGCTCCGCAGATCTACATGCCCATCGTCGTCGTCTCGGGTGACGTCGAATCGCGCCTGCATCGGCGCGAACTGGGTGAGTACGTCACCGATTACTTCGACAAGTCGCTGGGCTTCGGTGCCCTGGCGGAATTCATCCGCGGCTATGTGCGACCGGAAGGCGGCGCCGAAGGCGAAGTGCTCTATGTCGAAGACAGTCGCGTGGTCGCGCTCGCCACGCGCCGCATGATGGAAAAGTACGGACTCACCGTCCGCCACGTGATCAGCGCCGAAGATGCCATCGACTACCTGCGTGAAGCGAAGTCGCGCGACGAAGTCGGCGCCGATATCGTGCTGACCGACGTGAGCCTGAAAGGCGAACTCACCGGCGGCGACCTGGTCGAGTGCATTCGCAACGAGTTCGGTTATGGCAAGGGCCTGCTGCCCACGCTGATCATGACCGGCGACGAGAATCCGGCGAACCAGGCTGCGCTGCTGCGCGCTGGTGCCAACGATCTGGTCGAAAAGCCCGTCGAGGAAAAGCTCCTGATCACGAAGCTGCTGTTTCAGCTGCGCGTTGCGCTGCATCTTCGCGAAAGGGCAACGGGTTGAACGAGCGCGTACGACTCGAAGCCTCGTGGAAGCAGCGGATCGGCGACTACCTCGATCGACCGGACATGCTGGCGCTGTCGACCTTCCTGCGTGAGGAGAAGGCCGCCGGCAAGGATATCTACCCGCCGGGCCCGGATATCTTCAACGCCTTCGGCCACACGCCGTTCGACAAGGTGCGCGTGGTCATCCTTGGCCAGGATCCGTATCACGGTCCCGGGCAGGCGCATGGCCTCAGCTTCTCGGTACGCCCAGGCGTGCGAGTGCCGCCTTCGCTGCAGAACATGTTCAAGGAGATCGAGGCCAGCCTCGGTCTTCCACGGCCGGACCACGGTTGCCTGACCCCGTGGGCGGATCGTGGAGTGTTGTTGCTCAATGCGGTGCTCACGGTGGAAGCAGGGCAGGCCGCGTCGCATCAGGGTAAAGGCTGGGAAGGTTTCACCGATGCCGCGATCGACGCCTTGAACCGTGAGCGTGAGGGGCTGGTCTTCCTGCTCTGGGGCAGTCATGCGCAAAAGAAGGGTCAGCTGATCGACGCGTCGCGCCACCTGATCCTGCGCAGCGTGCATCCGTCGCCGCTCTCGGCGCATCGTGGCTTTCTTGGCTGCGGCCATTTCGCCAAGGCGAATGCCTATCTGGCATCGCGGGGCGAGTCGCCGATCGACTGGTCGTTGCCACCGCGCGCCGAACTCTGACGAGTCGCGATCCCCAGAAGTGACAAAGCCCGCGAGCCGAAGCTCGCGGGCCAGTTTAGGATCCGAGGCGCTTGTCATCGCGCATTCGGCCTGCCGCGGCTGCCACCCGAAGGTCTCACCGAGGTCTTGAGATCGGCTAGTGCCGACGGACGAGTGCACGTTAATTGTTGGGCGCCCAACAAGCAACGCTGCAGACCCCTAAATCCGGACTTTTCAGAAAAGTTCGAACATGTAAGCGATGGCGCGACGGATGTCCCTCATCGTCCTTCCATCGACCTGATCCTGGCCGAATCGGCGGTAGCCGCTGCGACGAGCTGAGGCGGTGAGACTCAGGCGTTCCAGGCTTACCACGGTAAGCATGTCGCACTTCGCCCATCGGTCGCCGGGCTTTTCCCGCCAACCGGGAGGCATGGCTGCCACCGATATCGGCACGTGCCAGAGGCGACGTCTGGCCGGAGCGGTCATGCTTATGGGCACGATGTTGACCAGTCCTCGCCGGCCTTCTAGCGTCCGCCCAACCACGATGGCGGGCCGGACCTTGACCATTTCGGCGCCAACAACCGTGCCCTCCGCCGGGAAGTGTCAGATGACAACGGTGCCTGGGTCGGGTGGGAAGGCGAGGGCCATCGGTCAACGGTAGGCCGCGATCGCGCCCTTTAAAGCCAGCCCTCAGCCCCAATAAATGTAGGTACGACGGCCACATAGCCTCGTCGACGACCCTGCTGCCGCGTCCCTCCCGGCGGGGGAACCGTCTGCCTCCTGAATCCCCCAGGGGCCCCTCTGGACATCCCGGGGGTATTTCTGTACCATAGCGTACAGTTAACCGATATGAACTTCGGCGCGACTTAGCACTCTCACATCGGGACTGCTAATCTGCACATCAGTTTTCAGGAGGTTCCACACATGTCTCAGGTCCTCGCCACCCGTAACTACGGGCTCCCGAGCGTCGTTGGCAGTCTGGATTCCTACATCTCGGCGGTCCATCGCATCCCGGTGCTCAGCCTTGACGAGGAGCAGTCGCTGGCGCGCCGCTTCCGTGACGACGCCGATCTCGACGCCGCCAAGCAGCTCGTTATGTCCCACCTTCGTTTCGTGGTCCATGTCGCTCGTGGCTACAACGGCTACGGCCTGCAGCTTTCGGACCTCATCCAGGAAGGCAACATCGGCCTTATGAAGGCGGTGAAGCGCTTCGACCCGGACCAGGGCGTTCGTCTGGTCAGCTTCGCGGTGCACTGGATCCGTGCCGAAATGCACGAGTTCATCCTGCGTAACTGGCGCATCGTGAAGGTCGCCACCACCAAGGCCCAGCGCAAGCTGTTCTTCAACCTGCGCAAGAGCAAGAAGCGCCTGGGTTGGATGAATGCCGAGGAAGTCCGCGTGGTCGCCCAGGATTTGGGTGTGCCCGAGGCGACGGTTCGCGAGATGGAATCGCGTCTGTCCGGTCGTGACGTCGGCTTCGAAGCACCTGCCGACGCCGATGACGACGACAAGCCGGCACCGGCGGCGTTCCTCGTCGACGAAGGCGCCGATCCGTACGACAACCTCGCTGAAGAAGATGCGAGCAAGAACCAGATGGGCGCACTGTCGTCGGCGCTCGGCAACCTGGATGCCCGCTCGCGCGACATCATCCAGCGTCGCTGGCTGGCCGAGGACAACAAGGCCACGCTGCAGGATCTTGCCGATGAATACGGTGTTTCCGCCGAACGCATCCGCCAGATCGAAGCGAACGCCATGAAGAAGATGCGCGTCGCCATCGCCGCCTGAGTGCGTCGTTGGGCGTAAGATCCGGAACGGCCCCCCTGGTGGGGCCGTTTTCCGTTGTCCCCCTACGGAGTGAAGAGGATGCCCAGGGCTCTGGTCATCGAAGATGATGAAGTCACCGCTCGCGACATCGTCGCCGAGCTGGGCGCGCACGGCCTGACCGCCGAGTGGGTGGCTAACGGGCGCGACGGGCTTGCTCGCGCGCTCGAAGACGGCTTCGACATCATCACCCTCGACCGCATGCTCCCAGGCATGGACGGCATCGACGTGGTACTCGCGCTACGCGAGCGTTCCGTGGATACGCCTGTGCTGATGATCAGCGCCCTGTCCGATGTCGACGAGCGCGTGCGTGGCCTGCGGGCCGGCGGCGACGATTACCTGACCAAGCCGTTCTCGCCGGACGAGCTTGCCGCACGCGCGGAAGTGCTCTTGCGCCGGCGGCAACCCAATGCCAACAGCAATCGGTTGCGCGTTTCCGATCTCGAGCTCGACCTCGTGCGTCACAACGCCCTGCGCAACGGGCAGCCGCTGACGCTTTTGCCCACCGAGTTCCGCCTGCTCGAATTCCTGATGCGCAACGCCGGTCAGGTCGTGACACGGCAGATGATCTTCGAGCATGTCTGGGGTTTTCATTTCGATCCGGGTACCAACGTGATCGACGTCCATATCGGCCGCCTCCGTCGAAAGATCGACGGCGCAGGCCAGGTGCCGCTGATCCGGACGGTGCGCGGCTCGGGGTATGTCATTGCGCCCGCTGATTGACGCCTGGCGTTCCGCCACATCGCGCCTGATCCTCATCTATGGCGCGTTGTTCGCCATCTGGTGCGTGGTGCTGCTGGGCGTCGTCCAGTGGGAAGCCTCGCGCTATCTCTCCAATGTCGTCGACGGCATGCTCGCCGCGCGCATTCATTACCTCGAAGGCACCGATCCGCGCCGGCTCCCGGCGACGGTGGAAGCCGCCAGCCAGATCGACGTCCAGGGCTTCATGTGGGTCGGCCTGTTCGACGCGCAGGGCAAGCGTCTGGCGGGCAATATCGAGAGTGTGCCGCAGGACCTGACCGACGAAGGTGTCGTTCACTCGATCCGCGCGAGCCTGGTCGATCCGCGGCGCAACACGCCAACCCGCGCACGCGGCGTCACGCGGGTCCTGTCCGACGGAACCCGCCTGGTTGTCGCGAAGGAAAGCGCGACGATCGACGGCGTCGGCGCGATCATCCGGCGTGGCCTGCTCTGGGGCCTGTCCCTGACCCTCATCCCCGGCGTTCTCGGTGGCATCCTCATCGCGCGGGGGCCGGCACGTCGCATTCGCGCCATCCAGCGGGCGATGGAACCGATTCGTGAGGGCGACCTCAGCGTTCGCCTTCCGGTGAGTCGCGGCGGCGACGAGGTCGACCTTCTCGCGTCCACTGTGAATACGACGCTGGGGGAGATCGAGCGCCTGCTGGGCGAGGTGAAGGGGGTGACCGACAATATCGCCCACGACCTTCGTACGCCGCTCACGCGCATGCGCACGCGCCTTTACAGGCTGCAACAGCAGTTCGACGGCAAGCCCGAGGGCGACCAGCTCGATGCCTGCGTGGCGGAAATCGACACCGTGCTGTCGCGTTTCCGTGCCCTGCTGCGGGTGTCCGAACTGGAGGATCGCCAGCGTAGCGCCTGCTTCGAAACGCTCGACCTTGGCGATGTACTGCGCAATGTGCACGAATTTTACGCACCCCTGGCCGAAGATCGCGGCCAGGTGTTCGAGCTCGACGTGGGCCGGCTTCCGCCGCTGCGCGGCGATCCGCAGCTGATGTTCGAGGCCTTTGCGAACCTGGTCGGCAACGCGATCAAATTCACCCCGGATGGCGGTGCGGTGCGCTTGATCGCGAGTACCGACCCGACCGGCGATGCGCGTATCGACATCGCAGACACCGGGCCGGGCATTCCGCCCAACGAGCGCGAGGCCGTCTTCCGCCGGTTCTATCGCAGTGACGAGACGCGGACGAAGCCGGGCTGCGGCCTGGGCCTGGCGATCGTCAGCGCGATCGTGCGCCTGCACGGCTTCTCGCTTTCGGTCGGCGGTACCGAGAAGGGCGCCGTCTTCTCCGTGGTGTGCCCGGCCACCTAAATAAATCTTAACTACGCCGTATTAAGGTACGGGCGCAAAATCCGCTGCGACGCAACATCGCGCACGGAATCCGTCCCCCATGATTGGCATTGTCCGGATCGCACTTTCGCGACCGTATACCTTCGTCGTCCTCGCTCTGCTGATCCTCATCGTAGGACCGCTGTCCGCGATGCGGACGCCGACGGACATCTTTCCCGACATCAAGATCCCCGTGATCGCGGTGGTGTGGCAGTACACCGGCCTGCCGCCCGACCAGATGGCAGGCCGCGTCGCCTCGCCCTTCGAGCGCGTGCTGACCACCACCGTGAACGATGTCGAGCACATCGAGGCGAACTCGATCCAGGGCTTCGGCATCATCAAGATCTTCTTCCAGCCCACGGTGGACATCCGCACCGCCAACGCGCAGGTCACGGCGGTCGCGCAAACGCTCCTGCGCCAGCTGCCAGCGGGCACGACGCCGCCGCTGATCCTCAACTACAACGCGTCGACGGTGCCGATCATCCAGCTGGCGCTGTCCGGCGATGGGCTGACCGAGCAGAACCTGGGCGATCTGGGTCTCAATATCATCCGTCCGCAGCTGACATCGGTTGCCGGTGCGGCGATCCCGTTCCCCTTCGGCGGCAAGACCCGTCAGGTGCAGATCGACATCGATCCGCCAGCGCTGCAGGCGCGCGGGTTGTCCGCGCAGGACGTGGCCAATGCGCTGGCTGCACAAAACCTGATCACCCCGGTAGGTACGCAGAAAATCGGCCAGTTCGAGTACACGCTGCAACTCAACAACGCACCCTCGGTCGTCGAAGAGCTCGGCAACCTGCCGGTGAAGACGGTCAACGGTGCGACGGTGTACATCCGCGATATCGCCCACGTGCGCGACGGCGCACCGCCGCAGACCAACATCGTGCATGTGGACGGCAATCGTTCGGTGCTCATGACGGTGCTGAAGAACGGTTCGGCCTCGACGCTGGCGATCATCCAGGGCGTCAAGGACCGTGTCGCCGCGATGAAGGGGTCGGTACCGGATTCGCTGCAGATCAAGCCGATCGGCGATCAGTCGCTCTTTGTCAGCGGTGCCATCGCGGGTGTCGCGCGTGAAGGCGTGATCGCGGCGGCACTCACCAGCCTGATGATTCTCCTCTTCCTCGGAAGCTGGCGCTCGACGGTCATCATCGCGACGTCCATCCCGCTGGCGATCCTTGGCTCGATCGCCGCGCTGTCGGCCATCGGCGAAACGCTGAACATCATGACGCTGGGCGGCCTCGCGTTGGCGGTCGGTATCCTGGTGGACGACGCGACGGTCACCATCGAGAACATCAACTGGCATCTGGAGCAAGGCAAGGACGTCGAAACGGCGATCCTCGACGGCGCCGCGCAGATCGTCACACCGGCCTTCGTCTCCCTGCTGTGTATCTGCATCGTGTTCGTGCCGATGTTCTTCCTCGACGGCGTCGCACGCTTCCTCTTCGTGCCGATGGCCGAGGCGGTGATGTTCGCGATGATCGCCTCGTTCATCCTGTCGCGCACCCTGGTGCCGACGATGGCGAAGTATCTGCTGCATCCGCATACCCACGACGATCCGCACGGCGAAGGCAAGAAGCCGTCACGTAACCCGCTGGTGCGTTTCCAGCGTGGCTTCGAAGCGCGCTTCGAGAGTGTTCGCGAGACCTACCACGGACTCCTCGCCATGGCGCTCGGGCATGGACGGGTCTTCGTGATCGGTTTCATGGCCTTCGTGGTGCTGACGTTCGCCCTGGTTCCGATGCTTGGCCGCAACTTCTTCCCGGCGGTCGACTCCGGTCAGATCCTCATGCATGTCCGCGCGCCGGTCGGTACGCGCGTGGAAGAAAGCGCCCGGCTGTTCTCCGAGGTAACGGATGCCGTGCGTCGTGTGATTCCGAAGGAAGAACTCGGTACGGTGGTGGACAACATCGGCCTGTCCAGCTCGGGCATCAACAACGCCTATAACAACACGGGCACGATCGGCAGCCAGGATGGCGATATCCAGATATCGCTCAACGAAGGGCATGCGCCCACGGCGGACTACGTGCGCACGCTGCGTGAGCAGCTTCCGCGCGCCTTCCCCGGCACGACGTTCTCGTTCCCCCCGGCCGACATCATCAGCCAGATCCTGAACTTCGGTGCGCCGGCTCCGATCGATCTGCAGATCCGTGGGCCGAACCTGCCGGCGAATTTCGCCTACGCCGACCGCTTGCTGCGCGAGATCCGCCGCGTGCCCGGTGTGGCCGATGCACGTATCCAGCAGTCGCAGGCGAACCCGACGCTCAACGTCAATGTCGATCGCAGCCAGGCGCAGCAGGTCGGCATCACCGAGCGCGACGTGACCAATAGTCTTGGCGTGAACCTCGCCGGTTCCAGCCAGATCGCGCCGACCTTCTGGCTCAATCCGCAGAACGGTATTTCCTACCCGATCGTGATGCAGACCCCGCAGTACAGCATCGACTCGATGGCCGATCTGCAGAACGTGCCGATCAGCCCGAGCATCGGCGCCGCCGGCTCGCAGATCCTGGGTGGCTTCGCGACCGTGCAGCGCACGGCGACGAATGCCGTGTTCAGTCAGTACAACATCCAGTCCATGGTCGAGATCTACGCGACCACGCAGGATCGTGATCTCGGCGCAGTGGCCGGTGATATCCAGAAGATCATCGAGGCGAACAAGAAGTTCCTTCCGAAGGCGACCACGACCGCGCTTCTCGGCCAGGTGCAGACGATGAACAGCGCCTTCTCGGGCCTCATTCTCGGACTGCTCGGTGCCATCGTTCTCATCTACTTGCTGATCGTCGTCAACTTCCAGTCGTGGAGCGATCCGTTCGTGATCGTGACCGCGTTGCCAGCGGCCATCGCCGGCATCATCTGGATGCTCTTCGGCACGCATACGACCTTGTCGGTGCCCGCGCTCACCGGCGCGATCATGTGCATGGGCGTGGCCACGGCCAACTCCATCCTGGTCGTCAGCTTCTGTCGCGAGCGTCTTGCCGAACTCGGCGACGCGCATGCGGCGGCCCTCGAAGGCGGTTTCGTCCGCTTCCGCCCGGTGCTCATGACCGCGCTCGCGATGATCATCGGTATGGCACCCATGGCGCTCGGCATGGGCGAGGGCGGCGAGCAGAACGCACCGCTCGGCCGTGCCGTGATCGGTGGCCTGATCTTCGCTACCACCGCCACGCTCTTCTTCGTTCCAGTCGTCTTCAGCATGATCCACGCGCGTCGTGGTCACCCGTCACCCACCCCGGTGAACTCCGGAGAGCCCATCCATGTCGCCTGATACCTTGCACACCCCTCCGCCGCGCCGCCTTCGCCTGGCTGGCGTCATCGCCGCGATCGTGGTCCTCGCGATCGTCGTCGCCGGTGTCGCCACGCGTGCGAACGACTCACGCAAGCTGCGCGACTGGACCAACGAACAGTCCCAGCCCACGGTCAACGTGGTTTCTCCGCAGGGTGGCCAGGGTGGTGGCGATCTGAACCTGCCCGGCCGACTCCAGGCGTACTCGCGGGCGCCGATCTTCGCGCGCACGAGCGGTTACCTGAAGTACTGGAAGGCCGACATCGGCCAGAAAGTGAAAGCCGGTGAGGTGCTCGCCGAAATCGAGACGCCCGACCTCGACCAGCAATTGCTGCAGGCGAAAGCGGATCTCGCCAGCGCGCGGGCCAACGAGTCCCTGGCGCAGACCACGGCCAAACGCTGGCAGTCGATGCGCGATTCCGATTCGGTATCCAAGCAGGAAGTCGACGAGAAGGTCGGTGACTACGATGCCAAGCACGCGCTTGCGGCCGCCGCTGCGGCCAACCTCGAGCGCATCCAGGCACTGAAGGGTTACGCCAAGCTGACGGCCCCCTTCGACGGAACGGTCACGGCGCGCGAAACCGACGTCGGTGCGTTGATCAACGCGGGCGGTGGTGGCCAAGAACTGTTCGTCGTGTCCGACGTGCGCAAGCTGCGCATGTACGTGAATGTGCCGCAGAACTATGCGCCGTCCATCAAGCAGGGCGCCACGGTGAAACTCACCGTGCCCGAGTACCCCGGTCAGACCTTCGAAGGCACCGTGGAATCGTCGTCGGCCTCGATCAGCGCTGCGACCGGCACGACGCTCGTCCAGGTGTCCGTCGATAACGAGGCCGGCAAGCTGCTCCCTGGCGCCTACGCCAGCGTCGAGTTCGACGTGGCGGGTAACGCAGGCCTGTTCAGCGTGCCCGCGAGCGCGCTCGTGTACGACGAGAAGGGGCTGCGCGTCGCCGTGGTCGATGCGCAGAACAAGGTCAGCTTCAAGGACGTGACGATCACCCGGGATCTCGGCAAGACGATCCAGCTGGGCTCGGGCATCGCGGCGGGCGACCGCCTGATCGAAAGCCCGCCTGATGGCCTGGCCGATGGCGACACCGTGCGCGTCAATGCACCGAAGAAGAAGGCGGAAGGCGACCATGCTGCGAAGGCCTGATTCGGAGAGCCGGTTCGTTTCCTGGCGCGTCGGTGGGCTTGCGGCCCTGGTATCGCTCGGACTCTCTGCTTGCTCGCTCGCGCCGACCTACAAGGTGCCCGACGTACCGGCGGCCGACCTGTACGCCAATGCGACCTCGCCGTGGACTGAGGCGAAGCCAGCCGATCACCTTGACCGGGATGCCTGGTGGAAGCTCTACGGTGACTCGCGCCTCGACGACCTGCAGACGAAGCTGATCGCGAACAACGCCAGCCTCGCCGCCGCGCTCGCGCATTACGAGCAGTCCGAAGCATTCACGCGGCAGGTTCGTTCCGCGCTGTTTCCGACGCTCGGACTGAACGGCAATGGTCAGCGTGATCGCGAATCGGATACGCGGCCGCTTCGTGGCACCACGTCGCCGGCGGTGTATAGCTCGTACACGATCGGGGTGCAGGCCGACTATGAAGTCGACCTGTGGGGGCGCGTGCGCGATACCGTCGCCGCCGGTACGGCCGAGCAGGCCGCCGCCGCTGGCGATCTCGCCTCGGTGCGCCTGAGCCTGCAGGCCCAGTTGGCCGACAGCTACCTGCAGCTCAATGGCCTGGATCGCCAGGTCAAGGTGCTCAACGACAGCATCGTCGCCTTCAGTCGCGCGCTCGAACTCACGCAGTCGCGCCACGAGGGCGGCATCTCGTCCGGCCTCGATGTAGCTCGCGCGCAGACCCAGCTGTCCAACGCAAAATCGCAGCTCACCCAGACGCAGGCACAACGTGCGCTGATCCAGCATGCGATCGCCGTACTCGTCGGTGATTCCGCGTCCACCTTCAACCTCGCGACCAACGACGCGCAGGTGAAAGTGCCGACCATCCCGCTCGACGTGCCCTCGGTGATCCTCCAGCGTCGACCCGACGTTGCCGCTGCCGAACGCCGCACGGCCGAGGCAAACGCCCGGGTGGGTGTGGCGCGGTCGGCGTACTTCCCGCAGTTGACGCTCGACGCGCAGGGAGGCTGGCAGAGCAGCGCCTGGGGCAGCATTGCCACCGCGCCGAACCGCTTCTGGTCGATCGGTCCGACGCTGTTGTTGAGCGTGTTCGACGGTGGTCGTCGCAAGGCTGTCGTCGATGCCGCCAAGGCTGCGACCGACGAGGCCGGCGCGAAGTACCGCGACGTGGTCCTCAACGCCTTTGCCCAGGTGGAAGACAATCTCGTCCTGCTGCGCGATCTCGGCACGGCGCTCACCGACCAACGTGCCGCCGCCGACGCGGCGCAACGCTCGGTGGACCTGTCCCTTGACCGCTATCGCAACGGTGCCGTCGGCTACCTCGATGTGGTGCAGGCGCAGACGGCCGCGCTCGACGCCCAGCGTAGCGTTATCGACCTCGAAACCCGCCAGCTGCGTGCCAGCGTCCAGCTGATCCGCGCCCTCGGCGGCGGCTGGTCCCAGGCCTGAGCTTGGTGCTCTTGTAGGAGCCGAATGCATCGGCGAAAAGAACCATGTGGGAGCCGCTTCAGCGGCGAAAGGCTAACGGAGCGGTAAAGCCGCAATGCCCATCGCCGATGAAGCGTCTCCCACACAAAGCGGGCCATCCCAGGAAGAAGGCCCCCACAAGGTCACCTCGGCCGCCGTACACTCGGCGCCATGCATGCCATCCTCGAACGCCAGAAGCTCGCCCAGCTGACCGACGGTTCGCCGTCGGCTGCGGTTCGCATCGATCGCCTCGACCGTGCCATCGGACTGCTGGTCGATCATGCGGGTGACATCGCGGATGCCCTGCGCGACGATTTCGGTCACCGCTCGGTCCAGGGCTCGCTGATCACCGACGTCGCGGCTTCGATCGATCCGCTCAAGCACGCGAAGAAGCACGTCAAACGCTGGATGCGCCGCGCTGCACGCAGGGTATCGCCAGCCGCGCTCGCGCTGCTGGGTGCACGCGCCTGGGTCGACTACCAGCCCAAGGGCGTCGTCGGCCTGATCTCGCCGTGGAACTTCCCGTTCAATCTCACCTTCTCGCCCCTGGCTGGCATCCTCGCCGCCGGTAACCGCGCGATGATCAAGCCCTCGGAGTTCACGCCGCGCTCCTCGGCGCTCATGCAGTCGATGATCGCCAAAGCCTTTGGCGAAACCGAGATCGCAGTGATTACCGGCGACAGTCGTGTCGGTGAGCAGTTCTCCGCACTGCCGTTCGACCACCTCATTTTTACCGGGGCGACTTCGGTCGCGCGGCACGTCATGCGAGCGGCGGCCGAGAACCTCGTGCCGGTAACGCTTGAACTGGGTGGCAAGTCGCCGGCCATCGTCGGTCGCGATGCGGATCTCGATCTCGCCGCGAAGCGTCTGATGTTCGGCAAGACGCTCAACGCGGGCCAGGTCTGCGTCTCGCCGGATTACGCGTTGGTTCCTTCCGATCGCGTCGAGGCCTTCGTGGATGCCTTGCAACGGGCGGTGGTCGGCATGTTTCCCACGTTGAGCGGCAACCCCGATTACACGTCGATCGTCAATGTGCGTCATCACGAACGCCTGCTCGGTTATCTCGCGGATGCGACGGCGAAAGGCGCGACGCTACGCCCGCTCGGTGCCGCCGGAGAAACCTTCGACGACCGCCGTCTCGCGCCGACTGTCGTGCTCGGCGTCGACGACGAGATGGACGTCCTGCGCGAAGAGATCTTCGGGCCGATCCTCCCCGTGATTCCCTATGACGGCGTCGACGACGCGATTGCCCATATCAACGCGCATGCGCGACCGCTCAGCCTCTACTACTTCGGTAACGACAGAGACGAACAGGAGCGCGTGCTGGCACGCACGATCGTCGGCGGCGTGACCCTCAACGACACCATTCTGCACCTGACGATGGACGACCTTCCGTTCGGCGGTATCGGTCCGTCAGGCATGGGTGCGTACCACGGCGTCGACGGCTTTCGCACGTTCAGCCATGCGCGTTCCGTGTACCGGCAGGCGCGTTTCGATGTTTCGGCGATGTTGCGCCCGCCGTACGGCAAGACGGTGGACCGCCTGCTCGGTTTCAAGATCCGTCGGTAGCACCTCGTGTGGGAGCCGCTTCAGCGACGAAGAGAACCATGTGGGAGCCGCTTCAGCGGCGAAGAGCCAACGGAGCGGGGAAGCTGTAACGCTCATCGCCGATACATCGGCTCCCACAAAAAAAGGGGCCGTGAGGCCCCTTTTTGCTACACCGTTGAAGCGAAACTTACAGCTTCGCGCCCAGCAGTTCTTCGAGCTTGCGCTGGTCGACCGCGAACTTGCGGATGCCTTCGCCGAGCTTGTCGGTAGCCATCGCGTTCTCGTTGTGGCCCCAGCGGAACTTGGCCTCGTCGAGCTTGGCCGGCTTGGCTTCCTTCGCGCCGGTGTCCTTGAGCGCCACCGGCAGGTCGCTGGTGTTTTCGTCCAGTTCCTTCAGCAGCTCCGGCGCGATCGTCAGGCGGTCGCAGCCGGCGAGGGCCTGGATCTGGCCGATGTTGCGGAAGCTGGCACCCATGACGACGGTTTCATAGCCGTGCAGCTTGTACCAGTCGTAGATGCGGCGAACGGACTGCACGCCCGGATCTTCCGCCGGCGCGTAGGTCTTCTTGTCGGTATTGGCAACGTACCAGTCGAAGATGCGGCCGACGAACGGCGAAATCAGGAACACGCCGGCTTCGGCGCAGGCCACGGCCTGTTCGAAGCTGAAGAGCAGGGTGAGGTTGCAGTTGATGCCGTCCTTCTGCAGTTTCTCCGCAGCGCGGATACCTTCCCACGTCGAGGCGAGCTTGATCAGGATGCGCTCTTTCTTGATGCCGATTTCTTCGTAAAAGCCGATCAGGCGCTTGGCCTTGTCGATCGAAGCATTCGTATCGAACGAGAGGCGCGCGTCCACTTCGGTGGAAACCTTGCCCGGGACGATCTTGAGGATCTCGCGGCCGACCAGCACGGCGAGGCGATCGCCGGCATCGACCAGCTGCTGCTCACGGTTGTTGCTCTGACCCTTGGCCCACTGCACGGCCTCGTCGATGTAGCCCGAATAGGTCGGGATACCGGCCGCCTTCAGCAGCAGCGACGGGTTGGTGGTCGCGTCTTCCGGCTTGTACTTGGCAATGGCCGAGATGTCGCCGGTATCGGCTACGACGGTGGTGATCTTGCGCAGTTGCTCGAGCTGAGTGGTCACGTTGGGGTTTCCGTTACCTGGGAGACCTCTATTGTCGCGCCGATTGCCCCCGCCGTGTAGGCATCCATAGGTTTCGGTTCAGCCATGCGGCGTTCTGTCAGTAAAGATCGATGGGATCGACGTCGAGCGACCAGCGCACTTTACGTGCCTCGGGCAGCCCCAGCAGCGCGTGCTGCCACGGCCGGAGGAACGCGTGCAGGCGGCCGCGCGAGCTGGCCTCGACCAATAACTGGCCCCGATGGCGTCCCGCACGGAGGGGCATGGGGGCGGGCATGGGGCCGGCGATACGCAGATCCTCCGGCGGGCCGATGGCGATATGCGCCTGGCTCAGGAAGGCATCGACTTCGGCGCGTCCGAGAGCGTCGGCACGTAACAGCACCTGATGGGCGAAAGGCGGCAGGTCCAGCAGCCGGCGCTCGTCGAGCAGTTCGGTCGCCACGGCGCCGTAGCCACCACGTAGCAGCGCATGCAGCATCGGGTGATCCGGGTGGTGCGTCTGCAGGAGGACGCTGCCCGGCTTGCTCGCGCGTCCGGCGCGCCCCGCCACCTGGACCACCAGCTGGGCAAGGCGCTCGCCGGCACGGAAATCGACGCTGTGCAGCCCTTCGTCGACGCCGACGATGGCGACCAGGGTGAGATTGGGCAGATCGTGTCCCTTCGCCAGCATCTGCGTACCGACGAGAATGGCCGGTTTGTCTTCGCGCAGGCCGTCGAGGATCTCGCCGAAAGCATCGCGGCGTCGCGTGGTTTCGCGATCGATGCGCACCACGGGCACGTCGGGAAACCGCGCTGTCAGGGCTTCTTCCAGCCGCTCGGTGCCCTGGCCCTGGGGGCTGATGTTGGCCGAGGCGCAGGACGGGCAGGTGAGTGGTACCGCCATCGTATTGTCGCAGTGATGGCAGATGAGCCGGCGGCGACCGGCGTGCAAGGTCATGGGCCGGTCGCAGCGCGGGCAGTCCGCGTGCCAGCCGCAGTCGTAGCAGAGCAGGACCGGGGCGTAACCCCGCCGGTTGCGGAAGACCAGCGCCTGTTCGCCGCGGCCCACGCAGGCGGCCACGGCATTCATCAGCGTGGGCGACATGCCGTGGTCGAGGCGTTGCGCGCGCATGTCGACGATCTGCACGCGGGTCGACTGCGTCGCGCCGGGTCGGCCCCGCAGCACCAGTCGCTGGTAGCGCCCCGCTTCGACGTTGCCCAGTGTCTCCAGCGATGGCGTGGCGGAGCCCAGTACCACGGGCACGCCATGGGCGCGAGCGCGGACGAGCGCGAGATCGCGAGCGTGGTATCGGAAGCCTTCCTGCTGTTTGTAGGACGCGTCGTGTTCCTCGTCGACGATGATCAGGCCGGCGTGTGGCAAGGGCGTGAACACCGCCGAGCGCGTACCGAGGACCACCTTGGCGCTGCCATTGCGCGCCCGCAGCCACGCGCGCGCGCGATCGCCCTCGGCGAGATTGGAATGGAGCACTTCGATCGTCACGCCGAGGCGCTCGCGCAGGCGGCGGACGGTCTGTGGCGCCAGACCGATTTCCGGCACCAGCAGGAGGGTCTGTTTGCCGTCGGCCAGCGCGCGTTCGATCAGGGCCAGGTAGACCTCGGTCTTGCCGCTGCCGGTGACACCATCCAGTACATAAGGTTGGAAGCGACCGAACCCCTCTCCCATCGCAGTGACTGCGGCCGCCTGCTCCTCGCTCAGGGCAGGGCCCGGCGCAGGGCTGGCGGGCAGCGATGATTCCTCGAGCTCCGATTTTTCGACCAGGCCGGCTTCGACCAGGCGGCGGGCCGCCGCGCGCCACTCCGGCAAAGCGAAGGCGAGATCGTCGGCAGCGCGGGGGCCGTCGGCCAGTGCATCGAGCAAGGCGGCCGAGCCACCCTTGCGGCTGCGGGCATCGCGTGCACTGCGGCCCTGGAGGGTCAGCGCCCAGACCTCACGGCCGGTGGCTGGCAGGGGCCGGGGTTCGCGGAGCGCGAGGGGCAGGGCATTGGCGAAGGCCTCGCCTGGCGCGCCGGCCCAGTAGTCCGCCGCCCAGGCGAGGGTGGCCAGCAACTCGGCGTCCAGGAGCGGCGTCTCGTCCAGCACCTCACTCACCCGCTTCAGACGCTTGACCCCGACGACGGCTTCCGCGGCGGGATCGATCACGATCCCGACCATCTCGCCCCGTCCGAAGGGCACGCGCACGCGCGATCCCGCCTGCGCGCTCCCTGCCTCGGGCGGCAGGTAATCGAACAGGGTCAGGAGGGGGACGGGTAAGGCGACACGGAGGACGGCGGTCATGCGACCCCTAGTTTAACGACCTATGCCGATTTCGCTGGTCAATGATTGACCAGCGCGCCATAGGCTTGGGCTGATAAGACATCCCCCAAAAGAGGAATCCGAGGTAAGTGCCCGCCCGCAAGAGGGTTTCCGTGTTATCCACAAGTCCTGTGGATAAGTCTGTGGATGAGCTCCGGATGGGGGGCATCCAAGGCGCATGGTTGGGCCCTTCAGCTTAGCTTGGGTAGATTTTAACCAAGCTGAAATATAGTGTTTAATCAATAACTTAAAAATGCGACGCTGGCGACGTTCATCTGGCGTCTATAAATCCTTGACAAAAGCGAAGGGGTCTTCGTGCCTGTGCACAACCGGCTGGACGGTAGGAAAAAATCCTAGTGGGTCATGCCCACGATGGCAGCGATCACTACGGCAAACAAAAGCAGCCAGAAATAGACGCTGCCTATCAGCCAGTACTTCAGGATAGTCATGGGCCATCCCTGCCGATAGACCCGTTTCTGCATCACCAACAGGTAGATCGGCATCCATACCCACATGGCGAACTGCACGAAGCCGATAGCGGTTCCGGCCAGGGCGAGTCGCGGGGCGATGGCCTCCCGGGCGAAGCTCAGCAGGATCAGGCCCAGCAAGGAAATGAAGAGGAAGGCGTGGCTGTGCAGGCTGACAATGAGGTGTTCCATGTAGAGCCGCCGACGGAACGCATAAAACACCTTCAGGACCAGGGCGAACACCGGGATCATGAAGAACATCGTCTGGGGCAGGACGGAGAAGAAGCCGTCCAGAATGCGACGGACGGCCTCGTCCTTGCCCGGACCCTTGTTCAGGATCGGGATGAGGTTGGCCTTGAAGTGGCCAAAGCCAGCATTGAGCCGCCGGTTCAGGGCGTCCGGGAACCAGCTGACGCTGATCTTCGAATCGCTACCGAACCATTGCTCGACCTTGGCCTCGCCCCGCCCGGGTTGCTCCTCGGTGGGCGCGGTTTCGCCGGCCTCGGTGGGAATCGGGGGTGCCTTGAGTTGGGTCAGGCGCGCATTCGCCGCCTGGTGGATGAGGCCGGCGGCGGCACCCAGGCCCGCCTTGGCGGCGCCGGGCAACGACGGGTCGTTGCGCGCGGTGCGCACCTCATGGATCTGGTCGTCGTAAAGCTCATGGACTTCGTCGGCCGTCTTCGCGCTGGCGAAAGCGTCGATGGAGTCCCGCGCCGCCGTGCCCTCGACGTTACCGACCTTGAAGTCGCCGATGGCCAGGTGCATGAAGAAGAAGGCGAGCAGGCAGAACACGAACATCAGGCGGAAAGGCGCGATATAGCGCACCCGCCGGCCGGAGAAGTATTCCAGGGTGAGAAAACCCGGCTTCGTGTAGAGCGGTGGCAGCGTATGCACGATGCGCTCGTCGAGATGGAAGAACAGGTCTCCCGCGTCCTCGAGCATGTGCGATACCGGCTGGATCACGCTTTTGACGGACTGCCCGCAGTCGTGACAGAAGGCGCCCTGGAGTGCCGCTGTGCAGTTCGCGCACAGCAGGACGGGCGACGGCTTCAGTTCGTTCATCCTTATAACCCCGTGTTTTCCCCCTACGAACTCGGATGATGGCATGGGAGGCGGCTACAATGGGCGGCCCTCCCTGCGTGCTTTTCATCATGTCCTTCGACCGTGCCCGCGCGCGTCGCGAGATCGGCGCCACCGTCCGGCTGGCCCTCCCGATGATTTTCGCGCAGCTCTCCGCCATGGCGCCCAACGTCGTCGACGCCGTACTCGCCGGGCATCAGGGCGCGCATACCCAGGCCTCGGTCGTGACCGGTGTGAACATCTGGGTGCTGGCCCTGGTCTTCGGCCTCGGTACGATGATGTCGGTGCCGCCGACCGTCGCGCAGCTCGACGGTGCGGGCCGGCGCGGCGAAGTGGGGGCGATCTTCCACCAGGCCCTGTATATCGCCTGGTTTCTCGGCGCCATCATGACGTTCGCCGTCTGGCACGCCTCGCCGCTGATGGCGCTGTTCGGTGTCGTCGAGTCCATGCGCGCGGACGTGACGGCCTTCCTGCACGCCATCTGCTTCGCGGCGCCGGCACTGACGACGTATTTTGCCTTGCGCGGCCTCTCCGAGGGCCTGTCCATGCCGCGGCCATCAATGTATTTCAGCTTCGGCGGCCTGCTCATTCTCGCGCCGCTGGGCTATGTCCTCATGTACGGCAAGCTGGGCTTCCCGGTCATGGGCGCGCGCGGCAGCGGCATCGCCACGGCGATCGTGCTCTGGCTGGAGATGATCGGATTCGCCATCTACGTTTTCCGGCACCGCAACTACCGCGACCTCAATCTTCGTCAGCGCATGGCGAAGCCGGATCTGAAGGCGATCGGCCAGCTGCTCAATATCGGTTTGCCCATGGCCGTCACGCTGTTGATGGAAGCGGGCATGTTCGTTGCCGTCGCGCTGATGATCGGTCGCCTCGGTGAAACGGTGACCGCCAGCCATCACGTCGCGCTTAATGTCGCGTCGGTCGCCTTCATGATCCCGCTGGGCCTGTCCATGGCCATCACCGTGCGTGTCGGCAATGCCGCAGGCCGCCGAGACATCAAGGGGGTGCGCTACGCCGGCATGTCGGGCATTGCGCTGGTGCTGGTCACGCAGTTCGTCTCGTCGGGAATCATGCTGCTCTTTCCCGTCCCGATCGCCAGCCTCTACACCAGCGACCCGGCCGTGATCGCCATGGCCTCCCAGCTCTTGATCCTCGCGGGCTTCTTCCAGTTCTCCGATGGCATCCAGGTCGCCTCCAACGGCGCGCTGCGTGGCCTTAAAGACACCCGCGTGCCGATGGGCATCACCATGTTCGCGTACTGGGGCGTGGGCGTTCCGGTGGGCTGGTACCTGGCCTTCGCCCACGACATGGGCGCGCGAGGCATGTGGATGGGCCTGATCGCCGGGCTGAGCATGGCGGCGATTCTTCTTTTCCTGCGATTCTGGCGAAGCAGCGCCACGGGCCGCTGGCCGGAAGACGCCGGATCGACGCCCCTGCCAATCCACACGTGATGCCGTCGCGCCGACGCGCTACGCTCGACACAACCTTCGAGGAACCCGCTTAGATGCCGGACCGTCACGACGCCACGCCGCCACCCCTGCCCGGTCGCCCGCAGCCTGTTCCCCCGCCGCGACGCGGAGGCGGCTTCGGCCGGTTCCTGCGTAGCCTTGGCCGGGGCCTCAACATCACCCGGCTGATCATCATCAATGCGATCTTCTTCGGGATCCTCGCGATCTTCGTGGTCGTGCTCATGGTCAGCGGCCATGCGAACAAGGTCGAAGACAAGACGGTGCTGGTGCTGGCGCCCGAGGGGGCGCTGGTCGAGCAGTACAGTGCCGATGCGCTTTCGCGAACCATCGCCCGCATGTCCGGCGACGGCGTCAAGCAGGTGCAGGTGCGCGATCTCGTGCGCGCGATCGACGCTGCGGCCAAAGACAGCCGGATCAGCCAGATCGTGCTGCGCACCGACAAACTGCAGGCGGGCGGCTTTGCCGCCCTGCGCGAGGTGGGTGCCGCCCTCGATCGCTTCCGCGCCGCCGGCAAGCCGGTGCTCGCCTGGGCCGTGAGCCTTGACCAGGGCCAGTATTATCTCGCGGCCCATGCCGACAAGCTCTACGTCGATCCGCAGGGCGGCGTGATGGCCACCGGTCTGGCCAATTACCGCTTGTTCTACAAGGATCTGCTCGACAAGCTTGGCGTGGAAGTGCACCTGTTCCGCGTCGGCCAGTTCAAGAGCGCCGCCGAGCCGTTCATCCTCGATCACGCGTCGCCGGAATCGAAGGAAGCCGATGCTTATTGGCTAGGCGGTCTATGGACCTCCTGGATCGAAGAAGTGGCCAAGCTGCGCCACATCGCGCCGGCCGTCCTTCGCGCGGACGTGGACAACCTCGCCGAACGCGTGCGCGACGCCAACGGCAGCCTGGCCGATCTGGCCGTGCAGGAGAGGCTGGTCGACGGTATCGCCAACGAGCAGCAGTTCGTCGCCATGCTGCGCGAGCGCGGCGTGCCTGCGGGCAAGAAAGACCAGGGCTTCCGTCAGGTCGAGCTCGACGGCTATCTCGCCGACCGCGGGCTTTCCACCACCGACATGCTGCAGACCGGCCAGGGCGTCACCGTGGTCGTCGCCGAAGGTGAAATCACCTCCGGCAAGCAGGCGCAGGGCAGCATCGGCGGCGAGTCCACGGCCGCCCTGATCCGTTCCGTGCGTTTCGACCGTCGTACCCGCGCGCTCGTCCTGCGCGTGAACTCGCCGGGTGGCGAGGTCTACGCCGCCGAGCAGATCCGTCGCGAGGTGGCGGCGACGCGTGCCGCCGGTATCCCGGTGATCGTCTCGATGGGCGATGTCGCCGCGAGCGGCGGTTACTGGATATCGATGAACGCCAATCGCATCTATGCGGAGCCGAATACCATCACCGGTTCCATCGGCATCTTCGGCATGTTCTACACCGTGCCGGATACCCTGGCGAAGATCGGCGTGAAGAGTGACGGTGTCGCCACGAGCCCGCTCGCCGGTGCGTTCGACATCACGCGCCCGCTCGACCCGAAGGTGAGCATTCTCATCCAGAGCATCATCGACAAGGGTTATCGCGACTTCGTCGGCAATGTCGCCAAGGCGCGTGGCAAGGATTTCGCATCGATCGATGCGATCGCCCAGGGTCGCGTGTGGACCGGCCAGCAGGCGCTCGATCGTGGCCTCGTCGACCGGATCGGCAGCCTCGACGACGCGATCCGCGACGCCGCGGCGGAGGCGAAGCTCGGCAAGGATTTCAACGTGCGTTACGCCGAGAAGCCGATGGGCGCCTTCGAGCGCTTCCTGACCAATGTCGGCGACAGTTCCGAAACGCACGTGGCGCTGTCGTGGGGTCTGCATCTGCCGAGTTGGGTGGCCGAGCTGCCGCGGCTGGCGCCGGAGTTTGCGCTGTTCCGTACGGCGGAAGCAGGAAAGCCGCACGTCTACGCGTATTGCTTCTGCTCGCCGCGGTAAAAGCCTTATCTCACTGCGTCTGCGCGTCCACCGCCTCACGTTGCGCCTTTGCCTGGTCGTCCACGGTCTTCTGCACGTCCTGCGCCTTCTTCTTCTGCGCCTCCATCGAATCCCAGGGCGTTGACACGCGCGCCTGGGGTGTCGGCGGTTGCTGCGGCGTCGGGGGCGCCGGCTTCGAACAGGCGGCACAGGCAAGGACGAGCGCGAACGGAAGAGCGGTGCGGATCATGAGGGTTCCCTCGAAGGTCGCGTCGAGTCTCGCGCGCGCGGCCGGTCAGCGCAATCGTGCGCCGTAGAAACCGTTACCCCGTTCCACTTCCACCGGCCAGCCGAACAGCTCCGAGAGGTGACTGTCGGCGAGCAGGCGTTCCTTGGGTCCCTGATCGAAAAGGCGGCCGTCACGCAGCATCACCACGTGATCGATCTCCGGCACGATTTCCTCCACGTGGTGCGTGACCAGCACGAGGGTGGTTCCTTCGCGGGCCAGCTCGCTGAGCAGGTCGAGGAAGCGTCGCCGCGTGCCGGGGTCGAGCCCGGCGCAGGGTTCGTCCAGGAGCAGCGCGCGTGGACGGTGAACGAGCGCTCTGGCGATCAACACCCGTCGAGCTTCGCCGGTCGACAGTGTCGAAACGTCGCGCTCGGCCAGATGCGCTGCGCCGACACGCACGAGGGCGTCCATCGCCTGACGGCGCATGGCGTCGTCGACGATGTGATCGAGGCCAAGCGTCATCGACGCGAAGAAACCCGAAAGCACGGCGTTCAATGCCTGCTCGTTGCTCGCTTCGAACTCCCGACGCAGATCGGACGACACAACGCCGAGGAGAGAGCGTAGTTCAGTCACGTTCCAGCGGTCACGGCCGAAGATGCGCACGACCGCTGAACCATCGTCGTGGACGAGGGGATAGATGCGCCGCTCGATCAACTTCACCAGGGTGGATTTGCCCGAGCCGTTAGGGCCGAGGATGGCCGTGTGCTGGCCCGGCGCGATCGCCAGGGAGAGGGCATCGAGCAGTCGCCGGTTCTCGCGGAGCACCGTGGCCCGGTCGATGGAAAGCAGGGCATCGTGATCGGTCATCGCTCCATCCTGTCGCAAGCGGCCGATGGGCTCAACCCTTCGTCGAACGGCAGGCACGCTGTACGATTCGTCTATCGAAGGAGACCTCCCATGCATCCACGACTTAGCAGCTGGCGCCTCGACGGACGCACCGCCCTCGTCACCGGAGCCAGCAAAGGTATCGGCTACGCCTGCGCGCGTGAGCTGGCGGTCCTTGGTGCCGATGTCCTCCTGGTGGCCCGCGACGAACTCCAACTGGAGGAAGTGCGCGACGAGCTCGCGGAAGAGTGCCCCGAGGTCGAGATCCTGGCGATGGCCGCCGACCTGTCGGACGAGGAAGATCGTCTGGCCGTGTTCGACTGGGTTGCCGACCTCGAAGTGAACCTGTCGATCCTGGTGAACAACGTGGGCGGCAACACGCCTCGCGCCACCCTCGATTACGAGCCGGACGAATACCGGCAGCTCTTCGAGCTGAATGTCTTCTCTGCCTACGAGATGTGCCGCTCCGCGTATCCGCATCTGGTGCAGCATGCGAATGCTGCGATCGTGAATATCGGCTCCGTTTCCGGCATCACGCATGTGCGCACCGGTTCACCTTATGGCATGACCAAGGCAGCCTTGCATCAGCTCACCCGGAACCTGGCCGTGGAATGGGCGGAAGACGGTATCCGAGTCAATGCCGTCGCGCCCTGGTACATCCGCACGCAACGCAGCGAGCCGGCGCTAGCCAACGCCGAGTACCTGGAAGAGGTCCTTGATCGCACGCCGATGGGACGCATTGGCGAGCCGGAGGAAGTGGCGGGTGCTGTCGCTTTCCTCTGCATGCCGGCCTCGAGCTATGTCACCGGCGAGATCGTCGCGGTAGATGGCGGGTTCCTGCGTTACGGGTTCTGATGTTTCGCCACGGTTCGGCCCGGGCGTTGTCAGATGTCCCGGGTATCGTTTTCGCGTGTCTACGCGAGGCCAAACGGAGCGATGACGTGACGCATTTTCATATACGCCGCGCGGCATCGGGCGATGCCACCCAGATCGCGATCTGTCTGCAGTCGCTCGGCTACGGCGCCGATGCGGACTTGGTCGACGCCAAGCTGGCTGCGTTCAGGGACGATACGGACGCGGTCCTCGTCGCTTGCAAAGGCGCGCTCGTCGTCGGCGTGGTGAGCATCCACGTCACGCCTCTATTCCACGCGCCGGGGCATCTCGCGCGTATCACGGCGCTATCGATACGCGATGGTCATCAGCGGCAAGGCGTCGGTACGGCTCTCATGGCTGCGGCCGAGCAGTGGAGCTGGACGTCCGGTGCCGCTCGCGTCGACCTGACGAGCGGGAATCACCGTCCCGAGGCGCATCGGTTCTATGAGTCGCTGGGTTACGGCACGGATTCGCGCCGGTTCGTGAAGCATCGACCTGCCGAGGGCTGAGGAGCCTGGACTCAGCGGCAGGATTGCAGCTGATCGCGTAACCGGTCGGCTTTCGCGTCCAGCGGCCCGCGGTCGCTCTTGAACGCGTTGCGAATCTGCCGCTGCGTGGCGTCCGCGTCGGCTTGCAGGGCCTGGCAGGTTTCTGCCGGGCTCAGTTCGCGACACTGGTCCTGCACCCAGACGTAGTTGCTCGTCGCGATGGCGCCGACATTGCCTTTGCCCCGATTGAGCTCGGGTGCCGAGGCAACGGCCGCATTGGGGTTGCCGTAGGTGTCCGACAGCGAGCCGCCGGCAACACCGAGCACGCCAAGTGGCGCCAGATAAGGCTGAGGGTTGCCGTCCGCGCTGGTGTAGGACTTGCTATCGGTCGCTCGAACGCAGCCGAACATCTGGGGCATCGGTGGTAGTGGTCGGGTAGGCAGGGGAGTCGCCACCACGGCGTCGTCCCGGCGGGGCGCTTCGGGCATGGGCGCCACCTGGCCGTTGGCCGGTGCCGAGTCCTCCAGCTGGATGGTCTCCTGCCGCTGGCTCTTCGCACACGGTGTCTGCTGGTAGGTCGTCTGCCCACCCGCCACGCATTTGTAGACGGTTTCCGCCCGGGTGCCGCCCGTGGCGACGAGCGCCAGGGCGGCCAGCGCGAACACCGCAAGACGCATGCTCAGAAGTCCGCGACGTGGTCTTCGGACGCGAAGCCCAGGGTCATGGCGCCTTCGCCAACGTTGACCATGCCGGTGATGCTCATCGGGCTTTCCAGGATTTCCACGCCGGCATCGCCACAGACGCGGGTGAGGGCGTGGTACCCGGTCAGGGCACGCATCTCGTCGAGATCACCGCCGTAGCTGAGCGACAGCGAAGGGACGAGCAGGCCGGCCTGGACGCGCTTGGCTGCATAGTCGAACAGCAGCTGGGCGCCATGGTCGAACCCGCGCACCTTGCCTACCGGGCCGGTCTCACCGCGATGAGCGCGCAGGATCGGCTTGATGTCCAGGGCGGTGCCAAGCATCGAACTCATGAAGCTGACACTGCGGTCGCCCTTGCTGCGGGCGCGGGAGCGGAGATAGTTGAGGTCGCGGGGCAGCATGTAGCCATACGAGCAGTCGGCGATATGGGCCACGCGCTCGCGGACTTCGGCCGGCGACTTGCCAGCCTGGATCATGCGCACCGCTTCGGCGACCACCGGCGCGGAGCCGGCGAAGATGTTCCGGGTATCGACCACGCGCATCAGGAAGGGGCCGGTGATCCCTGCCGCCTCGCGGATGGGGCGGTAGTTCTTCAGGATGGCGAAGCTGGCCTTGATGACGTTGTCGTGGATCGGGCTGCGCGTGGCCATGATCGTCAGGCAGATGACGCAGTCGTAGTCCTTGACCAGGCGGTCGAGAAAGAGGTTCTGCACGTCCTCGACCGAACTGGGCTCGGTTTCGCCCGAATGGCTCTTGCTACCGAGCTTCTGGTTGCGGAAACGCTGGATCTCCACCGGGTCGCGGTCGTCCTTGAACTTCTGGCCGTCCACCTTCACGGTGATCGGCATCACGGCGATGCCGTTGCGCTCCAGGAAGTCCTGCGGCACGTCGCAGGCCGCATCAATCGCTACACCGATTCGCATCGGGTATGTCCCCCGTCGAAGGCCCATGGCCCAGCGGCACCCGAAACGCCCGCTGCGTTCCACTTAGCCCCGCTTGGGCCGGATGCTACACTTGCCCGAATGAATTTGGCACTCCGCCGGCGTGGCGTCGCCGGTAACCGCGTCGTCGGATTCCCCATGAAAACCAAGAACGAGATCGTCTCCAACTGGCTGCCCCGCTACACGGGCACCCCCCTGGAGGACTTTGGCCAGCACATCCTGCTGACCAACTTCGGCCATTACGTCGAGCGCTTCGCCCTCGACCACGGTGTCGAAGTGCGCGGCCGCGACCGGCCCATGCCCAACGCCACGGCCGACGGCATCACCCTGATCAATTTCGGCATGGGCAGCCCCAATGCCGCCACGGTCATGGACCTGCTCAGCGTCATCGCGCCCGAGGCGGTCCTTTTCCTCGGCAAGTGCGGTGGCCTCAAGAGAAAGAATGCCATTGGCGATCTGATCCTGCCGATCGCCGCGATTCGTGGTGAAGGCACCTCGAACGATTACCTGCTCCCCGAGGTACCGGCGCTCCCGGCCTTCCAGCTCCAGCGCGCGGTGTCGACGATGATCCGCGACCTCGGCCACGACTACTGGACGGGCACGGTCTACACCACCAATCGCCGGGTCTGGGAGCACGACGAAGCCTTCAAGGATTACCTGCGCCGCACACGCAGCATGGCGATCGACATGGAGACCGCGACGATCTTCGCCGCCGGTTTCGCCAACCACATTCCCTGCGGCGCCCTGCTGCTGGTCTCCGACCAGCCGATGATCCCCGAAGGTGTGAAGACCGAGAGCAGTGATGCGGTCGTCACCGCCAACTTTGTCGAGCGTCACATCAAGGTCGGCATCGAGGCATTGAAGCTGGTGCGTCGCCATGGTCGCAGCGTGAAGCATCTTCGCTTCGAGGACGATTCCCTTCCCGATTGATGCGCCACGCGATCCATTCAAGGACGACCATGAAACCCCGCGATCTCCTGCTCGGCATCCTCGTCACCCTGATCTGGGGCAGTAACTTTTCCGTGATCGAGGTGGGTCTTCGCGACCTCGATCCGTTCCTGCTCACCGGCTTGCGGTTCGCCTTCACGGCATTTCCGCTGATCCTGTTCCTACCCCGACCGCGCGATGTACCACTCGTCTCGCTCGCGGCGTACGGCCTTCTTTTCGGGGTCGGGTTGTGGTGGGTGGTCAACCTGGCGATGTCGAAAGGCATGTCGCCCGGCCTGTCGTCGCTGGTGCTGCAGTTCAGCGCGTTCTTCACGGTGATCCTCAGCGCGGTCGTCCTGCGTGAAAGCGTTCGTGGGCCGCAAGTGGCAGGCATGCTCGTTGCCGCGGCGGGGCTGCTCGTCGTGATCCACGCCACGTCGGGTACATCGACCACGCTGGGCGTGGTGCTCGTCCTGCTCGCGGCGATCAGCTGGAGCGTATGCAACCTGATCGTGAAGCGGCACAAGCCAAAAGACATGATGGCCTTCGTCGCGTGGTCGAGCGTGTTCTCCGCGCCGGCACTGTTCGTGCTGACGTATGTAAACGAGGGCGCGGCACCCTTCGTCGCGCTGTCGCACGGTGTGTCGTGGGCAGCTGTCGGTTCGGTGCTTTTCCAGGCGTATGTCACGACCGTGTTCGGCTACATGGTCTGGAATAACCTGATGAAGAAGTACCCGGCGGCGAGCGTCGCGCCGTTGTCACTGATCGTGCCGGTATCCGGCATCGTCACGTCGTACCTGGCCTTCGACGAACACTTCGCCACTGGCGTGTGGATCGGTGCCGCCGTGATGCTCGCCGGCGTGACGATCTTTGTCTGCGCACCGTACTTCCGGAAGCAACAGCGGACGCCCGCCCCCTTGTAAGAGCCGATTCATCGGCGATGGGTGCCAGCAACCACTCACAAAAAGAGTTATTCGTCGATTCCTGTGGCGTCATTGCGCTGCCGATTGCGTGGAGGAGTGCGGCGCAGAGCCATCGGTGCCTACCCGCGCTGGTGGGCTTGAGGCAGAGAGCCTTCGGTGTCCACCCTCGCTGCTCAGACAGGTCCTCCGCGTTCCGTAAAGGAAAGGCCGCTGCGCGGCCCGTGTACTTATCTGGCCTACGGCCGCTGCACTTGTGCGGAACTCGCCTCGAGGGTGAACACCGAAGACTCTTCCCAACCCTGAGGTTCGTGCGGGTCGAGCCGCCGAAGCAACGCTGCTTCGGCGGCTGGCTCCTCGCCATCGCCAAAAGGTCGCCCCTTGCGCGCCGGTCGCGATCGTTCGCGCAAGCGCAGCGCCGCGGAGAGAAAGGCGCTCACCGAATCGGTCTGATCGCGCCAGCACGACCGCCCTAACGTCCCGCTTCGGCGGCCACACCCACTCCAACGGCTCGCCTTCCAGCTAACCGTATCGTCGTGAGAGACCTTGGCGTCCACCCTCGAGGCGAGTTCCGCACAAGTGGAGCGGCCGTAGGCCAGATAAGTACACGGGCCGCGTCAGCGGCCTTTCCTTTACGGAGCGCGGAGGACCTGTCTGAGCAGCGAGGGTGGGCACCAAGGTCTCCCCGCGAGACGCCCAAGTGTAAAGAGCGACGGCGAGGCCGAGCCGCCAACGTCAGGACGAAGGCGAGCCCGCGAACAAGGCACTGCACACACGCCTTACGGAGTGTGCGAAGAACCAAAAAAAGGCCGCTCCATCTGGAGCGGCCAATATCCGGGGAAATGCTTGCTGTTGTTGTTATGCGATGACGCTAAGCGGTGCGGTTACAGCGTGAAGTCGTAACGGGCTCCCAGGCGGATGGTCCGGGGATCCGAGAACGAGCGGGCACGCTTGTACTGCGGGTCCGGCGTACCGCTGTCGGTTTCGCCGTACTCGTAGTACTGGGTGACACGCTGCTTGCCGAGTGCGTTGAATGCATCGGCCGAGAGCGTCAGCTTGTGATCGGCGAAGGTCGGCTTCCAGGCGACGCTCAGGTCCACGTTGTACGTCCACGGCGTGCGGCCGAAGGTGCCGCGCTTGGCCGGCTCGCCATTGCAGTAGAAGTAGGCGGCGCCGTACTGGTTAGGATCGCCACCGACCGAATCCGGACGCGTGCCGATGCAGCTGACCGGGTAACCGGAAGCGATACGGGTGACCGTCGAGAACGCCCATTCGTCGTTCGGCGCATACGTGCCGTAGATGCGCAGCTGGTGCTTCTGGTCGTTCGGCAGGTCACCGTTGGTGTTTTCCATGATGGCCGGGAAGTCCCAGCTCTCGGTGGTCGACACGTCGGCCTGGACGATATTGGAATCGAGCTGGCCTTCGGAGTTGCCGTAGCTACGCGAATAGGTGTAGTCGATCTTCGCGTACCAGTGGTCGCTGAACTGATGTTCGGCGTACAGGTCGAGCATGTAGTACGCACGCTTGGCCCGCGGTTCGCCGATGTCGGCAGCAGTGAGCGGTACGCTCAGGTACTGACCGGGAGCGGGCGACACGGTGAACGTGTTCGCGCGACCCGGGTTGTACAGCCAGCAACCCGTGCTTCGCGCAATGCCGGCCGCGACCTGATCGCCCAGGCCGTTCTCGTCACCCCAGGTCTGGATCGGCGACGAGTCGCAGGTGTCGTCGATCAGGCTGCGCAGGCGACGGTACATGGCTTTCGCGCCGACCACCCAGTTGTTGTCGAGCTGCTGGTCGGCACCGAAGATGTACTCGTCCTGGTAGTAGGAGTGCAGGCCCTGGGCAGAAACGGTCTTCGCATCCGGTGGTACGCCGTTGGCGCCGTTCTTGTTGAAGTTGCCGGAGTACGGACCCGCAACCAGGCCGGTGGGCTCGCCCGTGGTCGGATCGATGCCCGTGAAGCCGAAGAGCTGCGACGGATAGGTCGACGGACCGGCGCCGCGGATCGCGACCGAGGTCGGCAGGCCGAGATGGTAGCGGCCGGCATTGGCGTAGATCTTCAGCGAGCTGTCGCCGTAGACGTCCCACGACGCACCCAGGCGCGGATCGAGCTGGTGACGCGCGCTCGCATAGGCTTCGCCGGCGCCGTTGTAGTTGGTGAACTGCTCGTTGCGCAGGCCGATGTAGCCGTGCCAGCGATCCGTGATCTGCCAGTTGTCCTCGACGAACTGCGAACGCTGGTTGGTGCGCGCCGAGGTGCCGGTGCTCAACGCCGTCTGTTCGACGTAATAACCATTCGCGAAGTTCGCCGGGTTGTACAGGGCGGGGTCGAGACCCAGCGCCGAGAGGCGGCTCTTGATCGCGGTGCCATCGGCGACATCGTTGTAGATGTAACCCGTGCCGCCTTGCGGAAGGGCGCCCGACGTGGCGCGCAGCACATAATTATCGACACCGCCACGGAGATCGTGATCGCCGATGCGGTACTCGATGTTGGCGCTCCAGCCGTGGCTGCTGTCTTCCGCGCCGGGCAGGAGGAAGGTCGAGCCGCCGACCGTGCAACCGGTCTGCGGGTTGTTCGCGAACCCTGCGCGCTTGTCCGTAATCAGCGGGCAGGCATCGCCGCTGGCCGAGTTGATGTCCTGGCTGTGATCGGAGTGCGACCGGCCGTACATCGCGTTGACCGTCAGGTCGTCGGTGATGTAACCCGTGTAGTGACCGATATACGTATTGCCGCCCGGGGTCGCGTTGGTCTGCGTGCCGTTGTAGTTCTTCGTATAGACGTGGCCCAGATAATCGCCGCGACCGGTCTGATAGCTATAGGCGCTGATGGACTGGTCTTCGGTCTCGGTATCGCCGATGCCGGTGAACTCGAGGATGTTGTTGTCGGTGATGTTCCAGTCGATCTTGGTCAACCAGCGCTTGGTCTTGGAGACGTCGTGCTCGTCGTCGCTGGTCGTGTTCGGGCCGGTGTAGTTGCCGGTGTTCTTGATCCAGTCGGCCGCGGCGAAGAAGAACAACTTGTCCTTGACCAGTGCGCCGCCGATGGAGCCGGAGTACTGCAGATTCTCATTGTCGCGCAGCGCGTACGTGTTGCCCTTCTGGTACTTGGTGCCGTCGCGAAGATCGATGTCGCGGGGCTGCTGATTGAGCCCGCTCGGCGACCAGAACACCTGCACATCGCCCTTCCACTCGTTCGTACCGCGCTTTGAGACGACGTTGATCACGCCACCGGTGGAGCGGCCGTATTCCGCGCCGTAGCCGCCGATCAGTACCTGTTCCTGATCGATCGCGTCGTACGGCAGCTGGCGCGAGCTCACGCCGGTCAGCGGGTTGGTCGCCTGGAAACCGTTGATGTAGTACGCGTTCTCAGAGGCCGACGAGCCACCGAACGACAGTGCGTTGCCGTAGCCACGCACGGCAGGCGTGGTACCCGGGGCGAGCAGGGCGATCGAGCTGATCGAGGTGCGGGCGATCGGCAGCTTGGACAGCTGGTCGGCGGTCAGCACGGTGCGCGAGTCGACCGAGCTGACGTCGATGCTGGGAAGGGTGTTGGCGGTGACCTGGACGCTGCCAAGGTTGGTGGTGTCGGCCGCACCGGCAGCCGCGGCGGTAGCGGCGAAGGAGACGTCGGTACCCTGGCTGATCTGGGTCTGTACGCCTTTGTGCGTGTCGACAACCGTGCCGTTGTGCAACAGCGAGACGGTATAGGTGCCGATCGGCAGCGAGTTGGCGCGATAACGGCCACCGGAGTCGACGGTGATGTCGCGGCGCAGGCCGTTGTCCGTATTTTCGATATGGACAATGTCACCGGGCGTGGCGGAGCCGAAGATGGCGCCGGTGGCGTTGCTCTGCGCCAAGGCCGCGCCGGCACCGCCGATGGATACGGCGAAAGCCACGGCAAGCGCGAGCTTGCGGCGCGGCGGCGCGATTGAACGGTTTGCGTACTGCATGGAACGTCCCTCCTGAAAAAACGCGTGACGAATAAACGGGATGAGTCCGTCCGCATCCGCGCGGCACGCGGACGTTCCGCCGGAAAGGCCGGCGGGCGGAGAACCAAATGGAAGTCGTTCGGCCGAGCGCCTCTTACCGGGCGGACGGCGTCACGTCGTCAATCGAAAGGGGTGCGCGCGATGGCGTGGTGTGGCATGTGCTTTTTGCTCCCCAAAAAGATCGTGCAAGACGTCGTCCCTGGCGAAAGTCGCGCCCGTTCTCATTCCCCTGAGGCGAGCTGACGACAGCGCCGAAGCGGCGCGTGAAAAGAACGTAAAGTACGGGAATGCCTAGGAACAATAGGAAAAAGTCCTAAGCAACTATTTGCGAGGCAAGTACTTGCGGAGCGACCGGATCAGGCTGCCGTATGTCGCAAGAGGGGATCGCTTTTCGCAAGGCTGCTCGCCGATGAAGCCGCTCCTGCATCGAAAGGAAAGGCGAATCGGCTCCCACAGGCAAAAAAAGGCCGCTCCATCTGGAGCGGCCAATATCCGGGGAAATGCTTGCTGTTGTTGTTATGCGATAAAGCTAAGCGGTTCGGTTACAGCGTGAAGTCGTAACGAGCTCCCAGGCGAACAGTGCGCGGGTCCGAGAAGGAACGGGCACGCTTGTAGTTCGGGTTCGGGTCGCCGGCGGCGGTGTCGCCGATCTCGTAGAACTGGGTCACGCGCTGCTTGCCAAGGGCGTTGAATACGTCGGCCGAGAGCGTCAGCTTGTGGTCGGCGAAAGCCGGCTTCCAGGCGGCGCTCAGGTCCACGTTGTACGTCCACGGCGTGCGGCCGAAGGTGCCGCGCTTGGCGGGCTCGCCATTGCAGTAGAAGTAGCTGTTGCCGTATTCGTACGGGTCGCCACCGGCGGAGTCCGGACGGACGCCGATGCAGCTGACCGGGTAGCCCGACGCAATACGGGTGACGGTCGAGAATGCCCACTCATCCGTCGGCGCGTAGGTGCCGTAGATGCGCAGCTGGTGCTTCTGGTCGTTCGGCAGATTGCCGTTGGTGTTTTCCATGATGGCCGGGAAGTCCCAGCTCTCGGTGGTCGACACGTCGGCCTGGACGATATTGGAATCGAGCTGGCCTTCGGAGTTGCCGTAGCTACGCGAGTAGGTGTAGTCGATCTTCGCGTACCAGTGGTCGCTGAACTGGTGTTCGGCGTACAGGTCGAGCATGTAGTACGCGCGCTTGGCCCGCGGCTCACCGATGGCGTCGGCGGTCAGCGGCACGCTCAGGTACTGGCCATCGGCCGGCGATACGGTGAACGTGTTCGCGCGGCCCGGGTTGTACAGCCAGCAACCCGTGCTGCGGCCGATACCCGCCTTCACTTCGTCGTGCAGGCCGTTCTCGTCACCCCATTCCTGGAGCGGTGCCGAGTCGCAGGTATCGTCGATCAGGCTGCGCAGGCGACGGTACATGGCTTTCGCGCCGACCACCCAGTTGTTGTCGAGCTGCTGGTCGACACCGAAGATGTACTCATCCTGGTAATACGAGTGCAGGCCCTGGGCCGATACGGTCTTCGCATCCGGCGGAATGCCGTTGGCGCCGTTCTTGTTGTAGTTGGCGGAATACGGACCCGCGACAAGGCCGGTCGGCACGCCGGTGGTCGGATCGATACCGGTGAAACCGTAGTACGACGACGGGAAGGTCGACGGGCCGGCGCCGCGGATCGCGACCGAGGTCGGCAGGCCGAGATGGTAACGGCCGGCATTGGCGTAGATCTTCAGCGAGCTGTCGCCGTAGACGTCCCATGACGCACCCAGGCGCGGATCGAGCTGGTGACGCGCGCTGGCGTAGGCTTGGCCGCTGCCGTTGTAGTTGGTGAACTGCTCGTTACGCAGGCCGACGTAGCCATGCCAGCGATCCGTGATCTGCCAGTTGTCTTCGATGAACTGCGAACGCTGGTTGGTACGGGCCGAGGTACCCGTGCTGAGTGCCGTGGATTCGGCGTAATAGCCGTTGGCAAAGTTAGCCGGGTTGTACAGGGCGGGATCGAGACCGAGGTTGGTCAGGCGGCTCTTGATGGAGGAGCCGTCGCCGACGTCCGCATAGATCCAGCCGGTACCGCCCGTCGGAAGAGCGCCGGACTCGGCACGCAGCACGTAGTTGTCGACACCGCCACGGAGATCGTGATCGCCGATGCGATATTCGATGTTGGCGCTCCAGCCATGGCTGCTGTCTTCTGCGCCAGGGAGGAGGAAGGTCGAGCCGCCAACGGTGCAACCGGTCTGCGGATTGCTCTTGAACTCGGTACGGTTGTCGGTGATGGTCGGGCAATTCTGGCCTGTCGCCGAGGTGATGTTCTGGCTATGGTCGGAATGCGACCGGCCGTACATCGCGTTGACCGTCAGGTCATCGGTGATATAGCCGGTGTAGTGGCCGATGTACGTATTGCCGCCCGGCGTCGCGTTGGTCTGCGTGCCGTTGTAGTTCTTCGTATAGACGTGGCCCAGATAATCGCCGCGACCGGTCTGATAGCTATAGGCGCTGATGGACTGGTCGTTCGTCTCGGTGTCGCCGATGCCGGTGAACTCGAGGATGTTGTTGTCGGTGATGTTCCAGTCGATCTTGGTCAACCAACGCTTGGTCTTGGCGACATCATGCTCGTCGTCGCTGGTCGTGTTCGGACCGGTGTAGTCGCCGGAGTTCCGAATCCAGTCCGCCGCGGCGAAGATGAACAACTTGTCCTTGATCAGTGCACCGCCGATGGAGCCGGAGTACTGCAGGTTCTCGTTGTTACGCAGGGCGTAGAGGTTGCCCTTCTGGTAAGGGGTGCCGTCGCGCAGATTCACGTTGCGCGGCTGCTGGTTCAGGCTATCCGGCGACCAGAACACCTGGACGTCGCCCTTCCACTCGTTCGTACCGCGCTTGGAGACGACGTTGATCACGCCGCCGGTGGAGCGGCCGTATTCCGCGCCGTAGCCGCCGATCAGTACCTGCTCCTGATCGATCGCGTCGTACGGCAACTGGCGCGAGCTCACGCCGGTCAGCGGGTTGGTCGCCTGGAAACCGTTGATGTAGTAGCCGTTCTCGGAAGCCGACGAGCCACCGAAGGACAGTGCGTTGCCGTAACCGCGTACGGCAGGCGTGGTACCCGGGGCGAGCAGGGCGATCGAGCTGATCGAGGTGCGGGCGATCGGCAGCTTGGACAGCTGGTCGGCGGTCAGCACGGTGCGCGAGTCGACCGAGCTGACGTCGATGCTGGGCAGGGTGTTGGCGGTGACCTGGACGCTGCCGAGGTTGGTGGCATCGCTGGCGCCGGCGGCGGCAGCGGCGAACGAGACGTCCGTACCCTGGCTGATCTGGGTCTGCACGCCCTTGTGCGAATCGACGACCGTGCCGTTGTGCAACAGCGAGACGGTATAGGTGCCGATGGGCAGCGAGTTGGCGCGATAGCGGCCGCCAGCATCGACGGTGATGTCGCGGCGCAGGCCGTTGTCCGTATTCTCGATATGGACAACATCACCAGGCGCGGCGGAGCCGAAGATGGCGCCGGTGGCGTTGCTCTGCGCCAAGGCCGCGCCGGCACCGCCGATGGATACGGCGAAAGCCACGGCAAGCGCGAGCTTGCGACGCGGCGGCGCGAATGAACGGTTTGCGTACTGCATGGAACGTCCCTCCTGAAAAAACGCGTGACGAATAAACGGGTGAGGCTGCCCGCATCCGCGCGGCACGCGGACGTTCCGCCGAAGACCGGCGGGCGGAGAACCAACGGAAAAATTTTTCGTTCGGCCGAACGCCTCTTACCGGGCGGGCGGCGTCACGTCGTCAATCGAAAGGGGTGCGCGCGATGGCGTGGTGTGGCATGTGCTTTTTGCTCCCCAAAAAGATCGTGCAAGACGTCATCCCTGGCGAAAGTCGCACCCGCTCATCATGTCCCCTGAGGCGAGCTGTCGACGGCACCGAAACGGCGCGTGAAAACAACGTAAAGTACTGCTGTACCTCGTAACAATAGGAATAAGTCCTAAGCAAGTAATTGCGGTGTGAATCGCAAAATAGTGCGGCCCGAATTCCGTTCGCCTTGCCTGTTCCGACACGCCCCGTTTAACGTGGACGGATGGCCCTAGTCATCACGATCCTCGTCCTCCTGCTCGTGGTCGCCCTGTCCGGCGCCATCGTCCGCATCCTGCCTGTCCGGCTTCCCCTCCCGATCTTGCAGATCGCGCTGGGCGCCTTGCTCGCCCGCCCGTTCGGCATGGACGTGGAATTCGATCACGAACTGTTCTTCCTGCTGTTCATTCCGCCCCTGCTGTTTGCCGATGGCTGGCGTATCCCCAAGCGCGAATTGTTTCTACTGCGCGGGCCCATCCTGGCGCTCGCCGTGGGGCTGGTCTTCTTCACGATCCTGGGGGTGGGCTACTTCGTCCACTGGATGATTCCGACCGTACCGCTGGCCGTGGCCTTCGCCCTGGCAGCCGTGCTCTCTCCCACCGATGCCGTGGCGGTCACCTCGATCACCGGTGCGACCCCGATTCCCTCGCGGCTGATGCACGTCTTGTCGGGCGAGGCGCTGCTCAACGATGCCTCCGGACTGGTCGCCCTGCAGTTCGCCGTGGCGGCCGAGGTCACGGGCAGGTTCTCCCTGGCCAGGGCATCGACGGACTTCGCGGTGATGGCCCTGGGCGGCATCCTCGCCGGCGTGCTGGTCAGCTACACCTTCGGCATCTTCCGACGGCGGCTGGTTCGCTGGAGCGGCGAGGTGGATCCGGCCAGCCAGGTGGCCTTGCTCCTGCTTCTTCCCTTCGCGGCGTACCTGCTTGCCGAGCACTTCGGTGTCTCCGGCATTCTCGCCGCCGTGGCCGCCGGCATGACGATGAACTACACCGATGTCCTGAAGGGTGGCTACGTCGCCACGCGCATGCAGAACGGTGCGGTGTGGTCGATGGTGGAGTTCACGTTCAACGGCCTGATCTTCCTTCTGCTTGGCCTGCAGCTGCCGGGGATCATCGATGGTGCCAAGGGCGATCTGGCGCAGGCCGGTGGTGGTGAACTCTGGTACCTGCTCGCCTACGTCTTCGCGATCACCCTGGTCCTGGTCATCCTGCGCTTCATCTGGGTCTGGGTGTCGCTGCGCTTTGTCCTGATGCGTGCCCTGCATCGCGGCGAAAAGCGCCCGAAGGTAGGCACGCGCATGGTCTGGACCTCGGCTCTTGCCGGGGTCCGCGGCGCGATAACGATGGCCGGCGTGCTGTCGCTTCCCTTGATGAAGAGTGAGGGCGTTCCGTTTCCCGTGCGGCACCTGATGATCCTGCTGGCGAGCGGCGTGATTCTTTGTACGCTGGTGATCGGCGCGATCGGCTTGCCGCTGGCCGTCAAGGGGCTGAAGATCCCGGGCGAGGATCCGCGCGTGCGTGAAGAACGCAAGGCGCGCGCCCTTTCGGCCGAGGCGGCCTTGCGCGGTATCGCCGATGAGCAGCAACGCGTCGACGAGAGCGGCGACGTCAACGCGATTGCGCTGGCCTCGCGCGTGGCCTCACGCGTCATGGCCGACTACCAGCAGCGTCTCGAAGCGGCCGGCGAAGCGGGGGATGTACCGGAGAAGGCACGCGCGGAAGCAGGCACGGAGCGTGTCATGCGCCTGGCCGCGCTGCGCGCCGAGCGTCGTGAGTTGTACAACCTTCGTCGCAGTCATGAGATCAACGACGATACGTTGCGTACGTTGGTGCACGAGATCGATCTTGCCGAAGCGTCGTTGACGGGTCTGCATTCGGGGTAGGAGCCGATTCATCGGCGAAGGGTGCTCGCCTCAAAGCCCAAAAAATGCCTCGGTCGTCCGTACGCTCGCCTCGGTCAATGCTTCCTTCGATTCTCCCCGATCACGCGCCACCTCATCACGAATGTGCGCGAGATACATCGGCTCGTTACGCCGATCCTTCGGCATGGGGCGTACGGTCCTCGGCAGCAGGTAGGGCGCGTCGGTCTCGAGCATCAGCCGGTTGGCCGGTATCAGCCTGACCAGTTCACGCAGATGCACACCGCGACGCTCGTCGCATATCCATCCGGTGATGCCGATGTGGCAATCCAGGTCGAGATAGTCGCGCAGTGCCTCTTCGGTGTCCGTGAAGCAATGCACGACCACGGCGGGAACGCGGTCGCGATAGCGCTTCAGGATGGCGAGGAAGTCGTGGTGCGCGTCACGCTGGTGCAGGAACAGCGGCTTGCCCACGTCGGCGGCGATCTCCAGCTGCCGTTCGAAAACGACTCTCTGGATATCGCGCGGTGAGTAGTTGCGGTTGTAGTCCAGCCCGGTCTCGCCGACCGCACGGACCTCCGGCTCGCGGGCCAGTTGCCGGATGACGGCATCGGTCGCGTCGTCGTAGTCGACGGCATGGTGCGGATGGACGCCAGCCGTCGCGTAGAGGCGACCCTTGCTCCCCCGGGCCAGTTCGAACGCGTGCTCGCTTCCCTCACGCGAGGCGCCCGTGACGACCATTCTGCCGACGCCATGCGCGGTGGCGCGAGCGAGCACATCGTCAAGATCTTGACGAAAGGATTCGTGGGTCAGGTTGGCGCCGATATCGATCAAGTCCATGATTTCTTTCGCTTTGGGACAGGGGTTTGAACGTGACAGCCAAGCGTTATTGATACGCAAGACCATGAATTAAAACATCAAACGACAGTCTGAACGTGCCAATGCGGGTTTTCCCGCATCGGCCGTTTGGCCATCAAAAAGTTATCGTCAAAATATTGACGTTCGTATTTTCCTACTGCTAGGTTCCAGAGACGGACGTCAAGAAGACGACGCTCAGGGAGCACTCAGATGGATCTCAATGTACGGGCAGGGACGCACGCAAGAGGCGTCAAAGGGAAGGCGGCCGGCAACCGGTCGTCGGCAGGCAGTACCACGGGCAAGGGGACATGCAGATGGTAAACCGCAACGCCGCGAGGGTGCTCGTCGCACCGCCGAACCTGGGCTTCACCGCGCCATAACCGTTTTCGGATTTTGCGTTGAGGGGAACGTCGAATCCTTCAAGTGTTTGCGCCGGCGAGGGGGCCTTCGTCGGCTGGCGTGCAGGGAGGGGTCCCGGCGCCGCACTAGGGAGGTATGCGTAATGACTTCACGAACACTGGCACAGGCCATCGGCCTCGTGCTGACGGGCATGCTTATGGTGGGAGCGGCCCAGGCCGCCGACACACCGCAAAACCAGGCCACGCCGAAAGTCCGCGCGGTTCAGGCAGGGCAGCAGGTCGCCATCGATCCGGTGACCGGAGCGATTCGCGCGCCGACCGATGCGGAGCGGGCCGCCTATTCCAAGGCGTTCCAGGCGCGGCAGAGCCGGGTGTCCTCGCTCTCCACGCAACCGCGCACCAATGCCGACGCGAAACAGACGATCCGCAAGGTCAACCTTTCCAGCGGCGGCAAAGCCACCGGAATGCGCCTGCCCCAGGAGCGGATGAGCAGCGTCGTCGCCACACGTGCGGCGGACGGTTCCATCAGCATCCACCATGACGATCACGGCGCCCAGGTCGCGCCCAAGGCACCGGAGGTGACACGATGATCCGCCGCGGCCTTCTCTATTCAGCCCTTCTCGCAGCCGGTCTGTTTGGCGCCATGAGCGCCAGCGCCGCCGAGATCAAGATCGTCAACCAGGACATCGGCACCGGCCAGGGTCTCGACGACCACACCCCGGCCACACCCGTGGGAGGCAATCCAGGCACGACCTTCGGTCAACAGGCGCTCAACGTCTTCCAGTTCGCGGCGGACATCCACGGCGCGTACCTGAAGAGCAACATCACCATCGTCAACAACGCCACCTTCGAGCCGCTCGAATGCGATGCGACCGGCGGTGTGCTCGGTTCTTCCGGTCCGTTGGAAGTGTTCACTTTCGATCCCACCAGCCTTCCCGCGGGCGCCAAGGCAAACATCTGGTACACCGTGGCAGAGGCCAATTCATTGGCTAACCAGGATCTGAGCCCGGCCGAAGCCGACATCCAGAGCCAGTTCAACGGCGCACTGGGTCAGCCCGGTTGTATCGAAGGTTCGAAGTGGTACATGGGTCTGGATCACCAGGTACCGGCCGGCCAGATCGATTTCCTCAACGTCGTGTTGCACGAGATGTCGCATGGCCTTGGTTTCCTGGACCTCACGGACCTCAGCACTGGCGAGGACTTCCCGGGCGGCCCGGGCTCGTTCCCGAACATCTACGGTTTCTTCGTCAAACATAACGGCACGTTGTGGGACGACCTGACCCCGGCTCAGCGCGTGACGGCCGCCCTCGACGATGGCCATCTTGCGTTCTCCGGTGCGACCGTCATTGCCGAGGCGCCTCTGGCCCTGGGTCAGCCCGACGTGTACCGCGTGACCGCCCCGGCTGCTGCCGCCGGCGATTACCTGTATGCCCAGGCCAGCTTCGGTCCGACGGCCACCGCGGCGAACTTCTCCGGTGCCGTGGTGCAGGCCACGCCGAACGACGGTTGCGCCGCCATCACCAACGCCTCCGCCATTGCCGGCAAGACGGCCCTGATCGATCGCGGTACCTGCGACTTCGCCACCAAGGCGCTCAACGCCCAGGCGGCCGGTGCCAGCGCCGTGTTGCTCGCAAACAACCAGCCTGCCGCAGTGACGCCGGGTGGCACACCCACGTCGCCGGTGAACATCCCAGTGATCCTGGTGAGCCAGACCGACGGCAACACGCTGAAGGCCAACCTCGCCGGTCTCACCGGCACCGTCGGTAAGGGCACCGGTCTGTCCGGAACGAACGCGGACGGTGTGCTCATCTATGCGCCGGCCGTGCTCTCGCCGGGGTCGTCGTTCTCGCACTACGACACACGCCTGACGCCGAACGCGATCATGGAATACGCCATCAGCCAGGATCTGCGAGGGGAAATCGACCTCGACCTGGGGCCGGCGCTGTTCCAGGACATCGGCTGGGGCATCGACCGCAGCAACCAGTTGCTGCTCACCTGCGACACCGGCATTCCGAAGCTCGTGCCGGGCGGCATGATCATCGGTGCCAACGTGATCGCCAACGCGAAGATCCTCGCCGCCAACGCCGCCGACGTCGGCACCTATCGTGCGGGCGTCAGAGCGTACGAGGCGCAGCTTGCCGCCGCCGGCTTGATCACCGCCGGCCAGGCGTCGAGCCTCAACGCGTGCCTGTCCGACGCGGAGACGGCGAAGCAGTACGCCGCATTCGGTCCGCCGCCGGCACCGCCGGCGATCGTGCTCGCCAACAACATCGCGCTGAACAACCAGAAGGGTGCAGCCAGTGCGACGACGGCGTACCAGCTCACGGTACCGGCCAACGCGAAGACGCTGACCCTGCGCACCTACGGTGGCTCGGGTGACGTGTCGATCTCGGTGACCGATCCGAAGGGTGTGGTGAAGGCACAGCCGAATCGTCCGGGTAACAGTGAGCCGTTCACGGCCACCAAACCGGCGGCCGGCGTGTGGACGCTGACCGTGAAGGGTGAGAAGGCGTACTCCGGCGTGAGTGTGCTGGGCGCGTACACGCTCTGACGCATGACCTGGAAGAGGCCCCGGTTCGCCGGGGCCTCGACCTTCGTGGGGGCCCGCGTCGCGGGCAGGGGAACTGACACAACGTTTGGACGGCCGGACGGCGCTTGCCTTCCTGTCTTCGGAATATCTCGTCCGCCGCGGTCGCGACGGACTGGCGATGGGCCGCGCGCCGCGCGCCCGCGCATCGATCGCTAACAAGCGGACATCTGGGAGGAAGGTTCACGTGAATACCATCTACAGCAAGGTCTGGAACAAATCGCTCGGCATCCTGGTCGTGGCGTCGGAGCTGGCACGCGCGAATGGAAAGGGTGGTGCCTCCCGACGCCTGCGCGCCGCGATGGCCGCGCTTCCACTGGCAGCCGGCGTGATGCTGGCGCTGGGTAGCGCGCCCGCTCAGGCAGGCAACGTATGCGGTGGCTATCTGCTCGGTATCCAGGGCAAGGCGCCGGTCGCCAAGGGCGACGATGCCTTTGCCTGCGGTACCTCGAGCAAGGCTGCCGGCAACTACAGCACGGCGGTCGGCACGGCAGCGAACAGCAGCGGCGATTACAGCGTCGCACTCGGACAAAATGCCCAGTCGTCCGGCGCGTGGTCGACGGCGCTGGGCCAGAACGCCCGCGCCACCGGCACGGACAGCGTTGCGATCGGCGAATCCTCATTTGCCAGCGGATCGGCCAGTTCCGCCTTCGGCACGGACGCGAGCGCCACGGCGAAGAACTCCGTCGCCCTCGGCGATGGATCGGTCGCCAATCGCGCCAACACGGTGTCGATCGGCAAGGTCAACGAAGAACGTCAGTTGGTGAACGTCGCCGATGGCACGCAGTCCACCGATGCGGTCAACAAGCGGCAGCTTGATAAGGTCTCGACGTCGGTGAGCGGTGTCTCGACGCGGGTCGATACGCTGTCGACGCGTGTCGATGGTGTATCGACGCGCGTTGACCAGCTCGCCGACGACACCCGTGATGCTGCACATTACTTCAAGGCGAACGGGCTGAAAGACGGTTCCGATGACGCGCAAGCCACGGGTCAGTACGCGACGGCATCCGGCTCCGGTGCTTTTGCCGGCGCCGATGGCGCCACGGCGACCGGTAGTGGATCGGTAGCGACCGGTACGAACGCTACGGCGAATGGCTACGGCAGCGTCGCTTCGGGGCAGAACAGCGCGGCGTACGGTGCGGGTGCGCAGGCGAATGGTCCGGGTAGCGTCGCCGTCGGCGGTGTCGCGGTCGACGCGTCCGGCAATCCCTTGATCACGAATGGCGGGGTGCCCGTGGACACCGGTGCAACCAGCGCGGGAGTTGGCGGAACCGCCGTTGGTGCCAGTGCACAGGCGGGGGGATTCGCAGCATCGTCGTTCGGCGTTGGCGCGTATGCGAGCGGTGCACAATCGACCGCGGTCGGCGCGGTAGCCAACGCGCTCGGTGACTTCTCGACCGCCAGTGGTTCGCAGGCGACGGCGGCGGGTGACCAATCCGTCGCCAACGGGTTTGGCTCGACGGCGTACAGCGCGGGATCGACCGCGATCGGTGCGGGCGCAAGCGCCTCCGGCGAGGGTAGTGTGGCGATCGGCAATTTTGCTGAAACCGGTTTCGGTCTGTTTGGCCTGGAGAGTGCGAACGCCGTCGCCGTCGGCACGAACAGCTGGGCGCTGGGCAATAACGCGACGGCGCTCGGTGCGAACGCCTGGGCGCTGGGTGAGAACTCGATAGCACTGGGCGCCGATTCGACGGCGGACCGAGATAACACTGTTTCGGTGGGTTCGGCGGGTCATAAACGTCAGATCGCGAATGTCGCCGCAGGCACCGAAGCCACCGACGCGGTAAACAAAGGCCAGCTCGATGCCGTAGCCGGCGGGGTCAGCGACGCGAGTCACTACTTCAAGGCGAACGGGCTCAGCGACGGAAGCGACGATGCGCAGGCGATCGGCCAGTACGCGACGGCTTCCGGCTCCGGTGCCTTTGCCGGTGCCGATGGCGCCACGGCAACCGGCAGCGGTGCAGTGGCGACCGCCACGAATGCGACGGCGAATGGCTTCGGTAGCGTCGCCACGGGTCAGAACAGCGCGGCCTATGGTGCGGGTGCGCAGGCCAACGGCCCGGGTAGTGTCGCGGTCGGCGGCGTGGCCGTGGACGAAGACGGCAATCCGTTGATCACGAACGGCGGTGTGCCGGTCGACACCGGCGCGACCAGCGCGGGCGTGGGCGGTACGGCGGTGGGCGCCAGCTCGCAGGCGAGCGGCTTTGCGGCCTCTTCGTTCGGCGTCGGTGCGTATGCGAGTGGCGCGCAGGCGACAGCCGTCGGTGCGGTCGCCAATGCGACCGGTGCGCTGTCGACAGCCGTCGGTACGCAGAGTGCAGCCACCGGCGCAAGCAGCGTCTCGGTCGGTGAAAGCGCACAGGCCACGGGTGATGAAAGTGTCGCGGTCGGTGGAAGCACCTTCTTCGGCTTCATTCCCGCACAAGCGACGGGTACGGGGGCATCCGCCTTCGGCGCAGGCGCATGGGCGACCAACGACTACGCGACGGCGCTCGGTTGGAACAGCTGGGCCGACGGCCTGAGCAGTACGGCCATCGGCGAATCGGCGCTTGCAGGTGCGGCGAATTCCGTCGCGCTCGGTGCAAGCTCGTACACCGATCGTGCAAACACCGTCTCGGTGGGTGATGTCGGTAGTGAGCGGCAGATCACGAATGTCGCGGCGGGCACCGAAGATACCGATGCGGTCAACAAGGGTCAGCTCGATTCGTCGGTGAGTGGCGCGACGCGCTATTTCAAGGCGAACGGTTTGAACGACGGTTCCGATGATGCGCAGGCGACGGGCCAGTTCGCTACCGCGTCGGGTTCGGGTGCTTTCGCTGGCGCCGACGGCGCCACGGCAACCGGCAGCGGTGCAGTGGCGACCGGCACGAATGCGACGGCGAATGGCTACGGTAGCGTCGCGACGGGTCAGAGCAGCGCGGCCTATGGTGCCGGTGCGCAAGCGAACGGACCGGGTAGTGTCGCCGTCGGCGGTGTCGCTGTGGACGAAGACGGCAATCCGCTGATCACCAATGGCGGCGTGCCGGTCGACACCGGCGCGACCAGCGCGGGCGTGGGCGGTACGGCGGTGGGCGCCAGCTCGCAGGCGAGCGGCTTTGCGGCTTCTTCGTTCGGCGTCGGTGCGTATGCGAGTGGTGCGCAGGCCACGGCAGTGGGCGCGGTTGCGAATGCGACCGGTGCGCTGTCGACAGCCGTCGGCACGCAGAGTGCGGCCACCGGCGCAAGCAGCGTCTCGGTCGGTGAAAGCGCACAGGCGACGGGTGATGAAAGTGTTGCCGTGGGTGGCAGCACGTTCTTCGGCTTCATTCCGGCGCAGGCCACCGGTCTCGGAGCGTCGGCTTTTGGTGCCGGCGCCTGGGCAACCAATGATTACGCGACGGCGCTCGGCTGGAACAGCTGGGCCGATGGCGCGAGCAGCACGGCGATCGGTGAGTCGTCTTATGCGTCCGCAGCCAATTCTGTTGCGCTGGGTGCGAGTTCGCTGGCCGATCGGGCGAACACCGTCTCGGTAGGTGCGGCAGGAAGTGAAAGGCAGATCACCAACGTCGCCGCCGGTACGCAGGACACCGATGCGGTGAACAAGGGCCAGCTCGATAGTTCGGTGAGCGGAGCGACACGCTACTTCAAGGCGAATGGACTTAACGACGGTTCCGACGACGCGCAGGCAATCGGTCAATACGCTACGGCTTCGGGTTCCGGTGCTTTCGCTGGTGCTGACGGCGCCACGGCAACCGGAAGCGGTGCGGTGGCGAGCGGCACGAACGCGACGGCGAATGGCTACGGTAGCGTAGCGACGGGCCAGAACAGCGCCGCCTATGGCGCCGGTGCCCAGGCCAACGGCCCGGGTAGTGTCGCGGTCGGCGGTGTCGCTGTGGACGAAGACGGCAATCCGTTGATCACGAACGGCGGTGTGCCGGTCGATACCGGCGCGACCAGCGCGGGTGTGGGCGGAACGGCGGTCGGTGCGAGTGCACAGGCCGGTGGTTTTGCCGCGTCCTCGTTCGGTGTCGGTGCGTATGCGAGTGGTGCGCAGGCGACGGCGGTCGGCGCGGTGGCGAATGCCACTGGCGCTCTCTCGACGGCAGTTGGTACGCAGAGTGCAGCGACCGGTGCGAGCAGCGTGTCGGTCGGTGAAAGCGCGCAGGCTACCGGTGATGAAAGTGTCGCCGTGGGTGGCAGCACGTTCTTCGGTTTCATCCCCGCCCAGGCGACCGGTCTCGGCGCGTCCGCCTTCGGTGCAGGTGCGTGGGCGACCAACGACTACGCCACGGCGCTCGGCTGGAACAGCTGGGCCGATGGCGCGAGCAGCACGGCGATTGGTGAGTCGTCCTATGCGTCCGCAGCCAATTCGGTGGCACTCGGCGCCAGTTCGTTGGCAGATCGGGCGAACAGTGTGTCGGTCGGTTCGGTAGGTAGCGAACGGCAGATCACGAATGTCGCGGCGGGCACGGAAGATACCGATGCAGTGAACAAGGGTCAGCTCGATTCGTCGGTGAGCGGGGCGACGCGCTATTTCAAAGCCAATGGATTGAACGACGGTTCCGATGATGCACAGGCGACGGGCCAGTACGCGACGGCGTCCGGCTCGGGTGCTTTCGCTGGTGCGGATGGCGCCACGGCGACCGGCAGCGGTGCGGTGGCGAGCGGCACGAACGCGACGGCGAATGGCTACGGTAGCGTCGCCACGGGCCAGAACAGCGCCGCCTATGGCGCCGGTGCCCAGGCCAACGGCCCGGGTAGTGTCGCGGTCGGCGGCGTGGCCGTGGACGAAGACGGCAATCCGTTGATCACCAATGGCGGTGTGCCGGTCGACACCGGCGCGACCAGCGCGGGCGTGGGCGGTACGGCGGTGGGCGCGAGTGCACAGGCCGGTGGTTTCGCCGCTTCCTCGTTCGGCGTCGGTGCCTACGCAAGCGGCGCCCAGGCCACCGCGGTTGGTGCCGTCGCCAATGCGACGGGCGCTCTGTCGACCGCGGTCGGTACGCAGAGTGCGGCGACCGGCGCAAGCAGCGTGTCGGTTGGCGAAAGCGCGCAAGCCACGGGCGATGAAAGTGTCGCGGTCGGTGGGAGCACGTTCTTCGGTTTCATCCCCGCCCAGGCGACCGGTCTCGGCGCGTCCGCCTTCGGTGCAGGTGCCTGGGCGACCAGCGACTACGCCACGGCACTCGGCTGGAACAGCTGGGCCGATGGCGCGAGCAGCACGGCGATTGGTGAGTCGTCCTATGCGTCCGCAGCCAATTCGGTGGCACTCGGCGCCAGTTCGTTGGCCGATCGGGCGAACAGTGTGTCGGTCGGTTCGGCAGGTAGCGAGCGGCAGATCACGAATGTCGCCGCTGGCACGGAAGATACCGATGCAGTGAACAAGGGTCAGCTCGATTCGTCGGTGAGCGGGGCAACGCGCTATTTCAAAGCCAATGGATTGAACGACGGTTCCGATGATGCACAGGCGACGGGCCAGTACGCGACGGCGTCCGGCTCGGGTGCTTTCGCTGGTGCCGACGGCGCCACGGCAACCGGCAGCGGTGCGGTCGCGACAGGGACGAATGCGACGGCGAATGGCTTCGGTAGCGTCGCCACAGGCCAGAACAGCGCCGCCTATGGCGCCGGTGCCCAGGCCAACGGCCCGGGTAGTGTCGCGGTCGGCGGCGTGGCCGTGGACGAAGACGGCAATCCTTTGATCTCCGACAATAACGGCAATCCCATCGACACAGGCGCGACCAGTGCAGCTGTCGGCGGCACGGCCGTCGGCGCGAGCGCGCAGGCAGGCGGGTTCGCGGCGACCTCGGTCGGCGTGGGCGCCTATGCCAGCGGCGCGCAGTCGACCGCCCTGGGCGCCGTCGCCAATGCCACCGGCGATTATTCGACCGCCGTGGGTACATCGACGACGGCTTCGGGTGCGGGTTCCGTTGCGGTCGGTGGGCCGAGCAACTTGCCCGGCGTCGGTCTCATCTATACCGGTGCGACGGGCGACAGTGCCGCCGCCTTCGGTGCGGGTGCCCAGGCCACGGCGGACTACGCGACGGCACTCGGTGGCGTGGCTGCTGCCGAGGGTGTTGGCAGTACGGCGCTGGGCTACTTTGCCTATGCGCCGGGTGGAAACGCGACCGCGCTGGGTATCAATAGCTGGGCATCCGGTGCCAGCAGTGTCGCGGTGGGTGACTTCTCGACGGCCTTCGGCGCGAACGGTGTCGCCATCGGCGCCAATAGCACGGTGCAGAGCGCCGCCCCCAACAGCGTCGCCCTGGGCTCGAACTCGCTTGCCACCCGCGCCAATACCGTGTCGGTGGGTGACCGCGGTAGCGAGCGGCAGATCACCAATGTCGCGGCGGGCGTGCAGGGTACGGATGCCGTCAACGTGCAGCAGCTGAATACGCTGTCCGACAGTGTGAGCAGCGCCAGCCACTACGTCTCGGCGACGGGCGCGGCCGACGGCTCGGACGATGCGAGTGCTACGGGCCAACTGGCCATCGCGACGGGCGCAGGAAGCAGCGCGAGCGGCGATCTCTCTACCGCCAACGGTGCCTTCGCCACGGCGAGCAAGGAGTCGTCGACGGCGATCGGTGCCGCGGCCAACGCCGGTGCGGCGGGTGCCACGGCCATCGGCGACAGTGCCAGGGCCCTGGGCGTCAATTCGGTCGCCCTCGGCAATGGATCGCTTGCGACCCGGGCTAACACGGTGTCGGTGGGCAGCGCGGCGAACAACCGCCAGATCACCAACGTGGCCGCTGGTACGCAGACCACGGACGCGGTCAACCTCGGCCAGTTGAATACGGCACTGTCGGGTGCCTTCGCGGGGACCTCGAATGCCGCCGGCAACGCCGTAGCGATGGCCCTCGGTGGTGGCGCGACGATGGGTGCCAATGGCTTCGTCGGTCCGGTCTATCGGGTGCAGGGTGGCTCGTACGGCACGGTCGGCGACGCGGTCGGCGCCCTGGACGGCGCCCTGACCTCGTTGAACAGCCGTGTCGGCAATCTGGAGTCGAAGTCGACGGGTGGGACCGGCACGGGGACGACGCCGATTCGCCGCAACGACGTCGCGGCGACGTCCGCTTCGACGAGTACGCAGGGAGTGATGGCGGCAGCTGTCACACCGGCTGTCACGTCGGCCGCCGTCGCACCTGTCGCCGCTGCGGCGCCGGTGACGGCACAGGCCGTGGTTCCCGGAACGGGCAACGGCATCGCGATCGGCACGGGTAGCTACGCCAAGGACCCGACCGACATTGCCGTGGGTAATAACGCCAGCGTGGGTGCCGACAACGGCACGGCGGTCGGCAACGGTGCGACGGTGACGGCGGCGGCGACCAACAGCGTGGCCCTCGGCGCCGGCTCGGTGGCCGACCAGGCCAATACGGTCTCGGTGGGTGCGGTGGGCGCCGAACGGCGCATCACCAACGTCGCCGCGGGCACGGCGGGCACGGATGCCGCCAACGTCAGCCAGGTGGATCAGGCGGTAGCCACCGCCAAGACCTACGCGGACCAGGGCGACGCGGCCACCCTGAACAGCGCCAAGCAGTACACCGACCAGAAGTTCGGCGATGTCGTGAGTGGCGGTGCCTTCGATGAGTACAAGCGCGAGGTCGATCACCGCTTCAGCAACCTCAACGACCGCCTGAACAAGGTGGGCGCCATGGGCGCGGCGATGTCGCAGATGGCCTTCAGCACGCAGAGCGTCAACGGCGACAACCGGCTCGGCGTGGGCGTCGGCGGCTACAAGGGGCAGGGTGCGATGTCGGTCGGTTTCTCGCGCAGCCTCAGTCCCAAGGCGGCCCTGACCTTCGGTGCCGCGATCAGCGGCGGTGAGACTTCGGGAGGCGTTGGCGTAGGCATCGGCTGGTAATCAGCCCAGCGAAATCCTACGGGTACGCCCGTAGGGCGCGGAAGCCGGCGGCGACGCCGGCTTCCTCTTGTTGCGCCACGTCGCGGAACACGGGATTCACGGTCGCCGTCGACGCACGGTATGTGCTACCAATAGCGGCCCGCGCGGTCAGGAACGATCGCGTGGATCGACCGCTTTAACGGACCGTGAGGAAGGCATGTCTGCGATGACTGAGCATAGGGATATGCTGACCGGTGAACCCGGAGAAGCTCAGGTCTGCGCGCACCTGGTGGCGCACGGCCGCCTTAAGGACACCGACCTCGCGCGGGCCCGGCGCCTGCACGACGAGACGCCGGAGGGCACCCTTACCTCGCTGATGGCCCGTCTGGGCCTGGTATCGGAGCGAGATCTGGCCGACGCCTGGGCCGAACTGCTCGGCCTGACCCTGCTGGCGGCCAAGGATGCCCCGGACCTTCCGCCCGCGGACATCGAACTGTCGGTACGCTTTCTCAAGCAGTACCACGTCACGCCCGTGCGTGAAGGCGAGGACGGCCTGGCCCTGCTGGTTGCCGACCCGGCTGATCCTTACCCGCTGCAGGCGGTGAGGCTGGCCACGGGTCGCGACCTGCCGCTGCGCGTCGGGCTGCGTTCGGAAATCGACGGCCTGATCGAGCGCTACTACGGCCAGGGCCGCTCGGCCATGGGCAGCATCGTCGAAAGCCTCGATGGCAACGCCACCGAGGAGGATGACGTCGAGCACCTGCGCGACCTCGCATCGGAAGCGCCGGTGATCCGCCTGGTCAACCTGATTCTCCAGCGTGCCGTGGAACAACGGGCGTCGGACGTGCATATCGAGCCCTTTGAGAACCGCCTCAAGGTGCGCTATCGCATCGACGGCGTGCTGCATGAAGTCGAAGCGCCGCCGTCGAGTTCCACGGCCGCTGTCATCTCTCGCGTCAAGATCATGGCCCGCCTCAACATCGCCGAGCGGCGGCTGCCCCAGGACGGTCGCATCCAGTTGCGCGTTCAGGGCAAGGAGCTGGACCTGCGCGTGTCCACGGTGCCGACGAGCTTCGGCGAGTCGGTGGTGATGCGTATCCTGGATCGTGAGTCGATCGTTTTCGATTTCGCCTCGCTGGGCTTCACCGACAACTTCCGCGACCGCTTCGTCGAGGTGCTCGACCGCCCGCACGGCATCCTGCTGGTGACCGGGCCGACCGGCTCGGGCAAGACGACCACGCTATATACCGCGCTGTCGCAGATCAACACACCCGACGTGAAGATCATCACGGTCGAAGACCCGGTCGAATACCAGATCGAGGGCATCAACCAGATCCAGGTGAAGCCGCAGATCGGCCTCGATTTCACCGGTGCGCTGCGCTCCATCGTCCGCCAGGATCCGGACGTCATCATGATCGGCGAAATGCGCGATCTGGAAACCTGCCGCATCGCGATCCAGTCCGCCCTGACGGGACATCTGGTGCTGTCCACGCTGCATACCAACAGCGCTTCCGGCGGTATCACGCGCCTGCTCGACATGGGCGTGGAAGATTACCTGCTCGGCTCGACGGTGAACGGCATCCTCGCCCAGCGACTGGTGCGCCGCCTGGATCCGGAAACGGCGATTCCCTACGAGGCGCTGCCCGAGGTCGTCGAGCAGTTCGAACTGCACAAATACACCGACGAGCGGCCGATCCGCCTGTGGAAGCCCGGTACCAGTGCGACCAATCCGACCGGATACCGCGGCCGCCGCGCCATCATGGAATTCCTGGTGATGAGCGATCCGCTCCGTCGCCTGGTGATGCAGCGATCCGACGCCGGCGAAATCGAGCGACTCGCGCGCGCCGAAGGTATGCGCACGATGTACGAAGATGGCCTGGCCAAAGCGGTGGCGGGCGTCACGACGATTGAAGAAGTCCTTCGCGTCACCCAGGAATCCTAGGCCCTGCCATGAGCCAGTTCCGTTATCGAGCTATCAGCGCCGCCGGCGAAGCGCTCACCGGCCGGATGGAAGCCGCGTCGGTGGAAGACGTGGTCGCACGCCTGCAGGACCAGGGCCATACGCCACTGGAAGCAGCGCCCGCCGAGGGCGCCGCGAGCGGCGGCGGCTTCGCGGCGCTGTTCCGCAAAGGCGTTTTCACCGGCGATCAGCTGGCCCAGTTCACGCACCAGCTCGCGACCCTGCTCAGCGCTGGCCAGCCGCTGGATCGCGCGCTGGGCATCCTGCTCGATCTGCCCGAAGGCGAACGGGCGAAAAACCTCGTTGAGCGCGTACGCGATCGGGTCCGTGGTGGCACCACGCTGTCGACGGCGCTGGACGAAGAGAACGGTGTTTTTCCGCGCCTGTACGTCAGCCTCGTCCGAGCCGGTGAAGCGGGTGGTTCGCTCGACGAGACGCTACGCCGACTCGCCGATTACCTGGAGCGGGCGCAAGCCCTGCGCGGCAGCATCATCAATGCGTTGATCTATCCTGCCTTCCTCATGGTCGGCGTGCTCGGCTCGCTGGTGTTGCTGCTCGCTTACGTCGTGCCGCAGTTCGTGCCGATCTTCGCCGACATGCAGGTGCCGATCCCGCTCATTACCAAGGTGGTTCTGGCGCTTGGTACGGTCATCAGCGATTGGTGGTGGGCGGTCGGGATCGCGTTGTTCATCCTGGGTATTTTCATTCGCCTGCGCCTTCGCGATCCCGACGCCAGGTTGGCCTTCCACGCACGCCTGCTGACCATGCGGGTCTCCGGGCCACTGCTGCTCAAGGTGGAAACGGCACGCATCGCGCGCACCCTGGGCACACTACTGAAGAACGGCGTACCCCTGCTTTCGTCGCTGGCCATTGCCCGGCAGGTGACCGGTAACCGGGCGCTCGACCTTGCGCTGGAACAGGCGGCGGAACGCGTCAAGGGGGGCGCCGGCCTCGGCAGCTCGCTCTCACAGACCGAGCGCTTTCCCCGCCTTGCCTTGCAGATGATCCAGGTCGGCGAGGAAGCCGGCGCGCTGGACACCATGCTTCTCAAGGTCGCCGATACGTTCGACATCGAAGCCAAGCGGGCCATCGATCGCCTGCTCGCAGCCCTGGTGCCGGCACTCACCATCGTTATGACCGTCATGGTCGCCTTCATCATGGCGGCGATCCTGCTGCCGCTTCTCAGCCTCACCAGCAATATCAACTGACCGTATTCGTTCCAAGGAGCTCTGCCATGCGCGTGACACGTACGCTTCGACCCCGCCAATCCCGCGGCTTTACGCTGCTCGAAATGCTCGCCGTCATCGTCCTGATCGGCATCATCGGCGCCATCGTCGTGACCCAGGTCGGCAAGAACGTCGACAAGGGCAAGTACGGCGCGGGCAAGGCACAGCTGGTCACTCTCGGCCAGAAGGTCGAAAACTACGCACTCGACAATGGCGCCCCGCCGCACGAGTTGGGCGACCTCGTTGCCAAGCCGGGCGACGCGCAGAACTGGCAGGGCCCGTATGCGAAGGAATCGGACCTGAAGGATCCGTGGGGCCATGCCTTCGGTTATCGCTACCCCGGTGAACACGGCAGCTTCGACCTGGTGTTCTACGGCCAGGACGGCAAGGCCGGCGGCGACGGCTATTCCGCCGACGTCGGCAACTGGCAGTAAGCGACCTGCACGGCCATGCATACGCGCGGATTCACGCTGTTCGAAATGCTGGCCGTGATCCTGCTGATCGCGATCGCGGCGGCGGCGGTCTCGATTCCGATTACCCAGGGTCTCGCCAGCGCGCGCGTCAACGCCGCGAGTGGCGAGCTGGCCGCTGCATTGCGCTGGACGCGCGCGCAGTCGATCGTCAAGGGCGAAAGCCTGGCCCTCGAAGTAGATACCTCGTCCTCGTCCTATAAACCGCCAGGCAAGTCGGTCGTCGCCTTGCCCAAGGACATGCGCGTCGCAATCACCAGTGCACGCGAGGACCAGGCCAACGCGACCACGGGTCGTATTCGCTTCTTTCCCGATGGCAGTTCGACGGGTGGCCGGGTCACGCTGACGCGCGGAACCCGCGAGTGGCACGTCAACGTGGCATGGCTGACCGGCGCGGTCAGTGTGGTGGATTCGAAGTGACGCGCCCCGGTCACCAACGTGGTTTCAGCCTGCTCGAGATCATCGCCGCCATCGCCATCCTCGCCATCGCGTTCGCCGCGCTCATGCAGGTTGCAGGCAGTTCGATGAGCCTCACGGCCCGTGCCAACGAGCGCACCCAGGCGGCGCTGCGTGCACGCACGCTGCTCGATGGCGCTTTCGTCATGGAGCCGTTGCGCGAGGGCGATAGCGACGGGCGCTTCGACGATATTTATCGCTGGCACATGAACGTGACCCGCTATGTCACGCCAGACGCGAAACCCCCGACGGACGGAGTCGTCGCCAGCCGCGTGTATCGACTGGACCTGGACGTCATGTGGGGAGCGGACGACAACTTGCGTCATGCGCGGTTCTCCACGCTGCGCATGGGCGGCGCGAACACGGATGGTTCGCCATGAGGCGCACGAACGGCTTCAGCCTGATGGAAGTACTCGCGGCGCTGGCCTTGCTGTCGCTCGTGCTGCTCGGCGTGTATTCGGGCATCAGCACGGCGTCGCGAATCGTGCGCAGCGGCGACCAGGCGATCGAACGCATGGACGAGATCCGCTCCGCGCAGGGCTTCCTTCGCAGCGAACTGGCTCAGGCGCTCGCCGTGCCCTTCGATGAGACGGACGATGGCGAGCCCATCGTGTTCTCCGGTACGTCGCGTACCCTGCGGTATGTCGCGCCCATGCCGGGCTATCTTTCAAAACTGGGGCCGCAGCTGCAGACGGTCGCCCTGGTCGACGACGGCCGCCAGAGCCTTCGCCTCGAAGTGACGCTGGCGATGCTGCCACCGGACGGCGGCGCGCCGCAGCCGATCGGGGAGCCCCAGGTGCTGCTTCGCGGCATCCGCAAAGGGTCCCTCTCCTATCGCGGCATGGACGACCAGAATCGACCCGGCGACTGGCAGGACAGCTGGGACGATGGCCGGCGAACACCGTCGCTGGTCCGTGTCGAGCTCGAGGTGGGCGGCAACGTGGTGTTCCCCACCCTGGTCGCGCCGATCCGCATCGACGCATCGGCCTCGCGCAATGGTCTTTCCCTGACGCGTGGCACACGCGGGCAGGTGATCCGATGAAGCGTGCACGTACACGCGGCGTCGCTCTGCTCATCGTCCTCTGGGGCTGCACGCTGCTGGCCATCATGTTGGGCGGCTTTGCCGCGCTGGCGCGAACCGAAGGCTTGCAGGCGCGCTACCAGTTCGCGCAGACGCGTGCGCATTACGCCGCGGAGGCGGGTATGGTCCGCGCCATCGAGGGTTTGCAAACGACCGACCCCGACGCACGCTGGATCGCTGACGGGCGACCCTACGTGTTCGTGTTTGACGACGCCACCGTCAACATCACCGTGGTGGACGAAGACGGCAAGGTGGATCTCAATGCCGCCTCCGATCAGGTACTGACCGGTTTGTTCAAGGCCGCCGGTGCCAACGACGATAAGGCGAAAAGCTTGTCCGCGGCCATCCAGGACTGGCGCCGCCCCGGAGACGCCGCTTCGCCCAACGGCGCGAAGAAGCCCCAGTACGACGCTGCGGGCCTCGGTTACGGTCCACGAAACGGCCCGTTTGCCACGGTCGAGGAAGCGCGGATGGTGCTCGGCATGGACCCGGCGATCTGGACCGCTGTCGCACCGGTGCTGACCATCTGGTCGGGCCGCGAGCGACCGAATACGGAACACGCACAGCCACTCGCGCTGGCGTCGATACCCGGCCTGGGCGACGCCGGTGCCGCGGCGATCCTGGCGACCCGCGGCCAGGCCAATGGCGCTTCGGTCGCCGGCGGCAACGGTGTCACGCACACGATACGTGCGGAGGCCATCCTTGACGACGGGACCCGTAGTTTCCTTACATCGACCATCCGACTACGTGGGATAAGATCCGGTAATCAGCCCTACGCGATACTGCGTTGGCGCGAAGGAGATGTTGAATGACCGCTTTGCAGGACGCCTCCCAACTCCAGCTCGACCGCCTGCGCCGTGCCTGGCGTGGCAGCGCGCTGCCGGGCTTTCTGCGCTGGTGGGGTGGCGAGTTGTCGGCGCTGCTGCCCGTCCGCTGGCGACAGGCCTTCGCTGGCGGCGAGCGCTGGTACGTCCTCGAACGCGGCGAAGGTGCGTGGCAACTCCGGCGAGCGGGCGAGAGCCTGTCCATCGCGGATGCCTACGACACCGACACCGTCGACCATCGCGCTGCCCTGCTGGCGCGTGCCCTGGGCGAGTGTGATCCTGCCGATCGCCGTATCGCCCTGCTCATGCCGGCGGCCCAGGTGCTCCGACGTCGTCTGGTACTCCCGGTCGCCGCCCGCGACAACCTGCGCCAGGTCGTCGGCTACGACATCGACCGACAGACGCCCTTCCGCGCCGAAGACATCCACTTCGGCGTACGCGAGTTGGGGGAGGGCGGCCCCGAGGGGCGTTTCGTCGCCGAACTCGCGGCCACACCGCGGGCTTCCCTCGATCCCTTGCTCGACGAACTCACGGCGCTCCGGGTCGCACCGGACCGCGTCGATGTGCCGCTCGGCTACCAGCTGGCCGGCGTGGACCTCTTGCCGCCGACGCGCGCGCCACGACGGGTCGATCGTCGTCGTCGCCTGAATCTCGCGCTCGTCGCCGCCATCGTGCTTCTGCTGCTCGGCGCCATGGCAGCCTGGCTGCACAACCGCCAGGTCGCGCTGGATACCATGCGCGCCGATGTCGAGGCCATGCAGTCCGACGCACAGCGGGTCAAGGCGCTGCGTCAGCGGCTGATGGACAGCGCCGGCGCCTCGGGCTTTCTCGTGCGTCGCAAGAGTGAATCGCCGTCGATTCTGCCCGTCCTCGATGAACTCACTCATCGCCTGCCCGACGACACCTGGCTCGAGCGCTTCACGCTCAATGCCACCGGTCAGATCGGCTTCCAGGGTCAGAGTCCGCAGGCCGCCCGCCTCATCGACGCACTGAAGGGCGCTCGCAGCATCGGCGAGCCGAGCTTCCAGGGCACCATCCAGGCTGATCCCACGTCCGGCAAGGAACGCTTTTATATGCAGGCGAAGGCACTGATGCCGAAGCCCGATGCGGCGGCGCCTGCAAAGGCGACGAGCGCTCCGGCACCCGCGTCCGCATCGACGAAGGCGGCTGCCGTCTCCACCGCGCCGAAGGAGGACGCCCGTGCGCATGAAGCCCGCTGAGTCCCGCGTTGCCGCGATCGTGCTGCTGGTCGTCGCTGTCGCCATCGGCTATGTCGCGCTGGTCCACTGGTGGTTCGTGGCCCCGCAGCTGACGATTGCCGCGGACATGGACGACCTGCGCGATACGCAGCGCCGCTACGCCGCCGCTATCGCGGAGCGCCCCCAACTGGAGAAACGCCTGGCCACGCTGGAGCAGGGCCAGACACGGAGCGATGCCTTCCTCGCCGGTGACGACACGAACGCCGCCGCCGCAGGCCTCATGCAACGCATCGTCGATGTCGCGGCCGCGCACAAGGAAGATGGCGCCTGCGACGTCGTACAGAAGATGCCCGTGCCGAGCCAGGAGAAGGCAGGCGATCCTTACCGGAAGGTCACCGTGAACATCAGCCTGCGGTGCCAGATGCAGCCGATGACAGCCGTCCTCCACGATATCGAGGACGAGACGCCTTACCTCTTCATCGAAGACTTCAGTATCTATCGCAATCCGGTAGCCGCGCGATCCGGTGCCGCCGCACCGATGGAAGTGCAGTTCACCGTGTCCGGATACATTCATGCCGCGCGCGCGGCAAAGGCGGCCACATGAATGCCGCCGGTCAACGTCGACTGACCCCGATCCTGGCCATCGTCGCGCTCGCGCTGGCATGTACCGCGGCCTCGTTCGTCATGGGCATCGGGCAGGGCGTGCGCTGGGACGATCCGGCGGCGCCGGAAGCCTTGCCGCCACTGCGAGCCGCGGTGATGCCACCGACGTCACCGTTGAACCGCTATGCGGAGGTTTGGCAACGGCCTCTCTTCATGGCCGATCGCAAGCCGCCGGCCGTCGCGGACACTGACGACTCGTCGAGCAACATCGGTGATCTCGAACTCACGGGCATCATCATGACCTCGGGCCTGCGCATGGCCTTGCTGCGAGATCGCGGCAAGGACATGACGGTGCGCGTCAAGGAAGGTTCGCCGCTGGCTGATGGACACTGGACGCTGGCCTCGCTCACCCCTCGTAGCGCCATCTTCGACAATGGCGGCGAACGCCGCGAGCTGACGTTGAAGGTCGCGGCGCCCGAAGCCTTGACGAAGGATGCCTCGCGAGGCGGTGCACCGGCGCCGGGACAGCCTTCGCAACCACCGCGCAACGCGCCGGCGCCTTCGGGCGGTGGCGTGCACGTGGAGCAGGTCTCCGGCACCGGCATGACTGGCCCCGCGTTGCCGCGACCTCCCGCCGCGGCGGCGCGCGATACGCCGCCGAGGCAGGACGACAGCGCGCTTCAGCAGGCCAGGATCGAAGCGTTGAAACAAGCAGTACAGAAGCGCCGCATGGAGCAACAACAACAGCGGCAGCAAGCGCAGGACTCGCAGTAGGGCGCACGAAGCGCCCGCCACGGAAGGAAAGACATCATGAAACGACTCAATCTAGGCATCGCCGTCGCGACGGTGTTGCTTGCGACGGCGTGTGTCCCTAAATCGAAACGACCCGCCTACGGCGATATCCAGCGTGAGGCTCTTGCCGGTGTCGATGATCCGGTTCCCGCAACGCTCCCGCTGACGTCTGATTCGCGATCGGCAGCGGAAGTCTCCGTCACGCAGCGCGAAATCAGTCACGGCACCGGGCGTTTCATCCGTCCGCAACCCCTGAAGGAGCCACGCCCGGCGCCGACGGGAAAAGCGGCCGTCACGCTGAATTTTGAAGACCAGCCCGTCGAAGCGGTCGTCAAGGCGATCCTTGGCGATCTTCTCGACGCCAACTACTCGCTGGCGCCAGGTGTCCGCGGCTCGGTGTCTTTCTCGACCTCCAAGCCGGTCAAGCGCGAAGACGCCTTGCCTATCCTGGAGAACCTGCTTTCGTGGACCGGCAACGCGCTTGTCCGTGAGCATGGGCGATACACCGTCGTGCCAACGGAGCAAGCCGTCGCAGGGAGGCTTACCCCCAGCCTCGGCGCGAGCGCTCCACGCGACGGTCTCGGCGCACGTCTGTTCCCGCTGCATTTTGTCGCGGCGCCGGAAATGGTCAAGCTGCTGACGCCGTTCACCACGACGGATTCGATCCTCCTCGCCGATCCCGCGCGCAACGTGCTCGTCGTCGCTGGCACCCGCGACGAACTGGACAACGTCGCGAAGACCATCGACACCTTCGACGTCGACTGGGTAAGTGGCATGTCGGTGGGAGTGTTCGGCTTGAACAACGCCAGCGTCGCAGAGCTGATGCCGGCACTGGACTCGGTCTTCGGCCAGAAGAGCGGTGCACCGGTCGCGGGACTCATCCGGTTCATTCCCATCGAGCGGACCAACGCGATCGTCGTGATTGCGACACAAGCCGGCCATATCGACCAGGTCGGCGAGTGGATCGAGCGCATCGACCGCGGCGGCGGGAACGAACCGCGCCTCTTCGTTTACGATGTCCGCAACCTGCTGGCTTCGGATGTCGCACGCTACGTGGGAAACATCTTCGGCGGCGCCGTCGGAGGCGACTCGTCCCAGGCGCAGGTGTCGCCAGGACTGACCGGCACCACGCTCGGTACCGCCATCGGCGACGGTGAAGCAGGCCTTGGCCTGCCAGACGGCGCAGCCGGTGCGGATGCCGCCGACAGCGATGCCTCGTTCTTCCAGGTGCCGACCGCAACGGCATCCGGTAACGGCAATTCGGGCATCCGCATCACGGCCGTCGACGCGAACAACCAGCTGATGGTCCACGCGCGACCGTCACAGTGGACCGATATCCGTCAGGCCATCGAGCGACTCGATGCAATTCCACTGCAGGTGCAGATCGAAACCCGGATCCTTGAGGTGGTACTCCGCGACAACTTCCGATTCGGCGTGCAGTGGTATCTCGAGGGGCTTGCCGGTGGCAGCGGCGCGGTCAGCCAGCCGGGTAACAAGCAGCAATGGGCTCTCGGCAGTGCAGTGAGCAAACCACACAGCCCCGATACGTTCTTCTATTCATTCGTGAACAAGAACGTGCAGGTCGCCCTGCGTGCGATGGAAGCCAGTGGCAATACGACGACGCTCTCCGCGCCGTCCCTGGTGGTGGTTAACAATCGCAAGGCCCGTATCCAGGTAGGCGACCAGATCCCCGTCACCCAGACATTCGTCAGTCCTTCCGCCGGTGGCAAGGAGGTCGGGCAGGTGACCTACAAGGACACGGGTGTGATCCTCGAGGTGCGCCCGCGGGTCAACCCAGGTGGCATGGTGTACCTCGACGTGGTCCAGGAGGTAAGCCGGGCCGACGACGCCACGCCTGGTCAGAACGCGTCGATCGCGAAGCGGAAACTGGATACGCAGGTGGCTGTGCAGAGCGGACAGACCGTCCTGCTGGGTGGCTTGATCCGGCAACGTGACAGCCGCGGGCATGCGGGTGTCCCCTTCTTGTCGCGGATCCCCTATCTGGGTGCACTGTTCCGCGGTCGCACCGAGGATCTCATGCGGACGGAGCTGATCGTGCTGATCACCCCAAGGGTCATCGCTAATGGCGACGACGCAAAGCGTATCTCCGACGGCTACCGTCAACGCTTCCGTTCGCTGCGGCCCATCGATGCCGCGGCCGGGAAGAAAAGCAAGGCACACGCGTCCGCCGCCAAATCGCCCAGCGCAGGCTAGGAAGGGGGCGATCCTGCGCCGGCTTGCGTAACATAGCCGGCGCATGACTCCCTTTCTCCCGATTACTCCGCTGCTCCCCGACATCCTCGCCTCTCTGGCAGAGCGTCCACGACTCGTGCTGGAGGCGCCTCCGGGCGCGGGCAAGACAACCCAGGTACCGCTGGCCTTGCTCGATGCGACGTGGCTGGCGGGCGGCCGCATCGTGATGCTCGAGCCGCGTCGTATCGCAGCGCGCGCCGCTGCGGCCTACATGGCGGCGCAGCTCGGTGAACAGGTCGGCGAAACCGTGGGTTATCGCATCCGCTTCGAGTCGCGCGTGGGGCCTCGTACGCGCATCGAAGTCGTCACCGAAGGCATTCTCGGGCGCATGATCCAGCAGGATCCGAGCCTGGAGGGTATCGGTGCGATCCTGTTCGACGAGTTCCACGAACGGCATCTGGCCGGTGACCTGGGCGCGGCGCTTGCGCTCGACGTCCAGTCCGGCCTGCGCCCGGATCTGCGCCTCCTGGTCATGTCGGCGACGCTGGACGGCGAGCGCATCGCACGATGGCTCGATGCGCCCCGTCTGAGCAGTCCCGGCCGAAGCTTCCCCGTATCCATCACGCATTCACCCGTGCGGCCGCAGGAGACGATCGAGCAGCATCTTGTGCGTACCGTGCGCCAGGCGCTGCGTGAGCATCCCGGCGATGTGCTTGCCTTTCTTCCCGGCCGGCGCGAGATCGAACGCGCCCGCAGCATGCTGGAAAAACAGGGCGACGATCTCGAGGTCGTCGCCCTGCACGGTGAGCTTTCTCTGGCCGAGCAGCAACTCGCGCTGTCACCGGCGGATGCCGGCGTGCGTCGCGTGGTGCTCGCGACCAACGTTGCCGAATCGAGCGTGACCTTGCCTGGTATCCGTGCCGTGGTCGATGCCGGTCTCGCGCGCGAGCCACGCTTCGATCCGCCGTCCGGCTTTACGCGCTTGGAAACCGTCAACATCTCGCAGGCCTCGGCGGATCAGCGCGCGGGTCGCGCAGGTCGTGTCGCCGAGGGTGCCGCCTATCGACTCTGGCCGCAAAGCCGCCGTCTCGAGCCGTCGCGCACGGCGGAAATCGAGCAGGCCGAACTCTCCGGCCTTGCGCTCGAACTGGCGGGGTGGGGCAGCGACAACCTACCCTGGCTGGATGCGCCGCCGGCCGGTGCCATGGGCCAGGCACGCGATCTGTTACGTCGCCTCGGCGCGCTCGACGAAGCCTCCGCCATCACGCGCCTTGGTCGCGACATGCTGGCGCTTGGCGCAACGCCGCGCCTGGCGGCCGCCGCCTTGCGCGCAGCCCCGGAGCGACGCGCCCTGGTCGCCGACCTGCTCGCGCTGACCGAAGCCCGTTCGCCGCTGCGGGGGGAGCAGGGGCGCACTGATGACTTCCGCCAGCGCGTGGCCGCCTTGCATCTCTGGCGCGATGCCGGCGCGCGTGGCGCGCGCGCGGGGTCGGCGGACATCGGTGCGCTCGCCGCGATCGAGAAGGCATCGGCGGGATGGCGAAGGCGATTGGAGATCCGATCCTCAGCCAGCGGCGTGCCGGATTCACACGCCGTCGGTGATCTCCTCGTGCACGCGTTTCCCGATCGCGTCGCACGTCGCGATGAAGGCCAGCCGATGCGCTATCAACTGGCCAACGGTCGTGGTGCACGCTTGCATGAGGCGAGTGCGTTGCTTGGCGAGCCCTGGCTGGTCATCCTCGACCTGCGCCTCGACGCGCGCGACAGCCTCGTTTTCGCCGCGGCGCCTTTCGACCCGGAGGTACTCGAGCGCGACCACGCGGATCGCTTCGTCACCGAGCGGGTCATGCGATGGGACGACGAACGGCAGATCGCCGAGGCCTTCGAAGAACGACGCTTCGATGCCCTGGTGATGTCGCGTAAAGCCATTCCGCTAAGGGGTGACGATGCCGTGCCCGCACTGCTGGCGGGCATCCGTGCACGGGGCATCGGCAGCCTGCCATGGAGCGACAACGCGCGTCGGCTGCGTGCACGCATCGGCGCATTGCGCGTGTGGCGACCCGAGTTGCACCTGCCCGACGTCGCCGATGCCACGTTGTTGCAATCGCTCGAGTCGTGGCTGTCCTCGTATCTCTCGGGCAAGCGTCGGCTCGAGGCCTTGCAGGCGGCGGAGCTGTCAGAAGCGCTCTCGTCCATGCTCGACTACGAGCAGCGTCGTGCGCTCGACGTGCATGCCCCGGAAGAACTGAAAGTCCCCAGCGGCATGACGCGTCGACTGGAGTACGGAACACGCGACGACGATCCGGGCGCGCCGCCGGTGCTCGCCGTGAAGCTACAGGAGCTGTTCGGCCTTGCCGACACACCGCGCGTCGGCGACGGGCGCATGCCGGTCATGTTGCACCTCTTGTCGCCCGCCGGTCGTCCCATCCAGGTGACACAGGACCTTGCTGGTTTCTGGAACCGGACCTATCCGGAAGTGAAGAAGGAGCTGAAGGGCCGCTATCCGCGACACCCCTGGCCCGACGATCCCTGGACAGCGGCAGCAACACATCGAGCGAAACCGCGCGGGACCTGACACGCGCCTGGGAGGCATCCGTGGCGCGGGATGATCGCCGAACGGATCCCGGCCCGCCGCATCAACCCAGGGGACGCACGCGGAAGTTGCGGCCCTTGATCTTTCCCGCACGCAGCCGCTCCAGCGCCTTGTTGGCAAGGTCCCTGCGAATGGCCACGTAGGCGCGGGTCGCGAACACGTCGATCTTTCCGATGTCCTTGGCTTCGAGGCCGGCATCGCCGGTCAGTGCGCCCAGGATGTCACCGGGGCGCAACTTGTCCTGGCGACCGGCATCGATGACGAGGGTCTTCATCGGCGCCAGGTTGAGTACCTTGCGTCCATCGCCGACCGGCCTGGCGGGATAGCGCAGCATGGGACCGCCAAGGCGTTCCTCGATCGCGCGAAGCTTCGGCTGTTCGCGCGAGCCGACCAGCGTGATGGCCAGGCCCTTTGCGCCGGCACGCCCCGTTCGGCCCACACGATGCGTATGCGTATCGGCATCGTGAGCGACGTCATAGCTCACCACGAGAGGCAGGTCGATGATGTCCAGGCCGCGTGCCGCGACATCGGTGGCGACAAGGATGTTGCAACTACGGTTGGCGAAGCGGACCAGTACTTCGTCACGGTCGCGCTGTTCGAGATCGCCGTGCAGGGCGAGCGGCGAAAAACCACGACGATCGAGCTCCGCCGCGAGCGTTTCGGTGTCCTTGCGCATGTTGCAGAAGACCAGCGTGGCATCTGGTTTCTCGTGGGTGAGGATGCGCGACAGCACATCGGGCTTGCTCGTGGGCTCGACCTCGATCATGCGTTGCTCGATGGTGTTCTCATCGTGCTTTTCCTCCACGGTGACCGTGACAGGATTGCGCTGCACGCGTCCGCTGACGGCGCGGATCGCATCCGGATAGGTCGCGGAGAAAAGCAGGGTCTGGTGATGCTTGGAGATGCGCTTGACGATGTCGTCGATCGCTTCCTCGAAGCCCATGTCGAGCATGCGATCGGCTTCGTCGAGCACCAGTACCTTGATGCCACCGCCGTGCAGGCTCTCGCGCTTGAGGTGTTCCTGCACACGCCCCGGCGTACCGACCACGATGTGCGGGTCGTGCTCCAGCGAGGCGAGCTGCGGTCCCAGCGGCATGCCGCCGCAAAGGGTCAGGAGCTTGACGTTAGGCAGGTTGACGGCAAGGCGACGGATCGCCTTGCTCACCTGGTCGGCGAGCTCACGGGTCGGGCACAGCACGAGGGCTTGCAAGCGGATCTGCGTCAGGTCGAGTTGCTGCAACAGGCCGAGGCCGAAGGCGGCGGTCTTTCCGCTGCCCGTCCGCGCCTGGGCGATCACGTCACGGCCCTCGAGGATCGACGGCAGGCTTTCCCGCTGGATGGGTGTCATCTCCGCGTAGCCGAGGGATTCCACGGCGGCGAGGAGGGCGGGGGAAAGCGTGGTCTGGGCGAAGGCGTTCATGCGCCCATGATCGCACGGCAGGTCGGAGGGCGCCGTTCTGGCCTGTCAGCAGCCGCCTGCGCGCTCCTTGGGAATCCGCGGCCGGGGCGGTGGAGACCCTTCGGACGAGCCTTCCGAGATGCGCGGGAGGCGGACCGGGTTCAGCCGGAACGAGCGTCGTGACCAGGGCATGCGCTTGAAGGAGCGACCCATGGCGCGCGGGCTGAGAGAACGCCTGATCTGGCCTTCGCGCGCGCCATCCAGGAGGTCGGACGCCAGCAGTGGGCGATCGGTGATGGCATCGACCAGCAGGTCCCCTCGCAGGCGGGCCTTCCCCGATGCGACAAGATTGTCCAGACCCGCACCGCGCACGGAGGGGTACAGGTGTGACAAACGTATGTCGACAGCGTAGGTGCCTGAAAAGCGTTTCATGGCAGCTTCGCATGACGTGCAGACCAGCTCACTGACGCTGCCGCGGATACTTCCGCCGCTTGGTATCGCCTGGTCCTGCAGGTCTTTCTCGATGGAACGCAATGCCTTGAACTCCGGATCGAAAAGACGATCCTTGTCGGCGACGACGAAGGCATCGAGGACGGACGCGCCACGAGCCATCACCGGCGCCCTGACGCCGGCCTCGCCGAACCCGGCGTAGAAGCGGCTATCCGCCAGGTCCGCGGCCGCCTCCTCCGCGACAGGCAAGGGGTGGGGTGCGAACTCGGCTTCGGAATCGGAGTCTGTCGGGCTGTTGGTGCGGTCCGGCGTGCTGGGTCGCGTCGGTCCTTCGAAAATCGAACGGGCCACGGAGCTGAGCGAACGCCCTCCCATAGCGTGGTAGACCCGTACGTTCGGGAAGCCGTTCAAGGTGAAGTGGTACTCCAACCGGGCAACCGGCGCGCGGCGCATCGCCTCCTCCAGGGCTTCCCAACGAATGGCACGATATTCATCGCGGTAGCGCTCGTCGATCAGTGCGCGCATCGCATCGACATAGTGTTGGCTCGTGGCCTCGAGGAAGGCGGTGACGTTGCCCTCATCGAGGGTGATCCGTTCCAGTTCGACGGCTTCCGTTGCGCACGCGGGGGAGCCGGCAGCCATGGCGACAGCGGTCGAAAGGATGACATTAAGACTTGGGCGCATGACGCATCACTCGGGGAGCGGACAGAAAAGGCTATCGGCCCGCTCTGCGGCAAGGTCGGCCTCGGCGCGAGTGACCAGCCTTGCCGTGACGAGATCGTCGGCTGCAACGGCTTCGATCATCTCTACGAAGGGGGCGAGATCCAACAGGACAAACACGGCCGCGACAAAACCGGCCAGGCGCTGCACGCCGTCAAGTTCGCGCTCGGGCACCCAGCGCGCCTGTCGATCCGATTCGTCGACGTACCAGCGGTGAATGGCGCGATCGGTCGCCGCGACGAAGCACAGCGGACGCTCATCCCCCTCCACGCCGCTTCCCGCGGTGCCGGCGCGGGGCGTCGCGTCGGAATTGCACGGGTATCCGATGAGATAACCTTGCGCATCGCGATACGCCGCGGCGATGCGGGCGACGCGGAATGCAGCCGGAAGCGCTCGCGAGCCTGTCGTTGCACGGTCCCCGACCTGCCAGTGAATCAGGCGGTGCTGTACGAGCGTGGTGAGGTACTGCATGTCGTAGGTCGGCACCTGGTCGAGATAGGCCGCTCTCATCACGCGAAGAAACACATCCTTGTCGATGCCCAGGGACGCATGGCGGGCGGGATCGGTTTCGAGAATCTGCCGGCGCAGGATCTGCATGGCGACCGCATACGTCGCGGCCTTCGTGAAATGCCTGAAGCCCGTGAGGTCCACCATGTGCCAGAAGATGTCCGCATCGACATCCGCCTTGGTCGCGCTCGCAGCGACAAACGAATCCCGGAATCCCTCACGCGGCACGATGTCTTGCCCCGGCCGGGCGCGAGTCAGGCCGAGGTCCCAGCCGAGCACGGCGACGGCGTTCTCGGTGGAGAGGTTGCCTGGAAGTCGCGCCAACACCTCGGGCCACTCGGCATCGTTGGTGAAGTCGGGGTGCGTCCGGGTCGTCGAATAGGGTGAGCGTGGATCGGCGAGCAACTGGTCGAGAAGCGCTTCCCGTGCTTGCGAGGAACTCTCACCTCCAACGCGAGCGAGACGCTCGCGTTGGAGGTGAGAAAAAACGTCGACACCTACGGTGGTCGTGGCATGCGCGCTCCCGCTTCCCACGGACACAACGGCCGTCCAAAGCATGAACGGCCACCTTATCGACTCAGACACCACACGGTTCCGCGGTTGCCTCACGTGTCTCTTCGGCCTCGATGGGGTCAAGGGGAGGCGGTGCGAATCGTGCGCCCCTGTCGAGAGGGACAAACCGATTCGTGAGATGACTTTTAATGTAGGTCTGTCGCCTGATTTTCAGGGCCGCGGATGCCTTCTGACTTTCTATCGTCACGGCATCGATGGGCTGTTCGCTGCCGGCCTCGAGCAATTGATAGATGTTTCCGTCGATGTCGTACTGATCGGCCAGGAGCTTCGATGCGTTCTCGCATGACGAACACACCGCCTTGCTCACATAACCGACGAGCCTTCCGCCAGGTGTCACGGCGCGTGTCGCGATGTCAGACTCGATCTTCCTGAAAATTTTCAGCTCTGCGTCACCGGCATGCTTGGTGTCGTTGGCCACCACACCCCGCTCCACGTTGGGAAGATTGGGCGCGCGTACCCGGCGCGCGGTGTCCCGCGGGTAGAATTTCTCCTCGGCGATGTCTTTCGCGATGTCGTCTTCGGTGATCTCGTAAGCGGTCGAGCCCGTCGATTCACCGGTACTGGAGCTTCCTCCCGACCCCGACGCCTGGTGCGCGATGCGATCGAAGGTGACGTCCATCGCGGGGCCGCTGCGTGCGTAGTAGAACCTCGAGTACTCACGGCCGTCCCTGGTGTAGATGTATTCCATGCGCGCCACGGTGGTTCCTTGGGTGGCCCGGGTGAGAATGCCTTTCCCGGCCCGGCTGAACGCGAGTCCCTTGTCGGTCATGGCGATACGGTAGGCGTCGGTGAACAGCGTCGATTCGCTGTTGAGCATGGCGACGACGTTGTCACCAAGGCCTGTGCCGATGTCGATCTTCCCGGCATGGGCGACCGAGGCAAGGATGCCGAGTGCAAGGGCGGCAAGCCGGATAGCGTGGAGTGCGCGTCGATTCATCATGGGCGAACCCTGCAGCTCAGTTGGGTGGCGCGTTCTTCGACGACGGCGGCCTCTTCCTCGGCGAGCGCACCTTCGGCGCTCAGCTCGCTGACGAAATCGGCTTCGGCGAATTCGACGAAGGCGGCGATGTCGATCAGTGCGAGTACCGCGGTGAACCAGAAGTGGGTGAGTCGTTCGGATTCGTCCGGGCTGGCGTGCGCACGACGGACGTTGGCTTCTTCCTGGCGCATCTTGTGGCGAAACCACGACTGCACGGCCCTGTCGGTCGCTGCAACAAAGCACAGGGGGGCTTCGAAGGTGATGGCGTCCGATTGCGTAGACAGGCCGGGGCGCGGATCGTTACCCACACAATACCCTTTAGGACTCAAGTAGCTGCCCGCATCGGCGTAAGCCGCTGCCACACGAGCGACACGATACGCCGCGGGCAACTGCCGGCGACCTTTCGAGTCGATCGTGAAACCGTTGTCGGTGAGTGCAAAACTGAGCAAGTCGGCGAGGTACGCCTGATCGCTCTCGGTGAGGTAGCCCGGATTCTCCTCCTTGAGGTAGCGTGCGAGGACATCGGCCTTGATACCGCGCGCTTCATGTGTCTCCGGTGCGTTGCTCCGGACCTGGTCGCGGAGTAGCTGTAGCGCGACGGCGTGTCCGGCGGCGAGAGTGGACAGCGCGCCGTTCAGGTCCCTTGCCTTCCACAAGATGTCCGCATCGACGCCGGCCTTTATCGCATTGGCAGCGGCATAACCGTTGCGGTAAGCGACGACTGATGCACGGTCGACGACGACGTCGACGCCGATCCTCGCCTTCGTGAAGCCACTCTGCCATTGCAGCATCTCGAGGGCTGCAGCACTCTTGTCCGCCGTGTCGATCGGCAGGCTGTCCGCGAAGTCATACCACCATACCTCGTTGGTGATAGGCGGGTCGTTGCGCAATGCGCTATAGGGGGAATCGGGATTTTCCAGGAAGCGGGAAACGTACTTGCGCGTGTTGTGATCGAACGCCTTGTCGACACCCATGGTCGCGGTGCGATGACGTACGAGTTCACGATAGACATTGAATGTCGTTGGATCCGCGGCGAACGCCGGGGCGGGCAGCAGTGCCGTAAGGCACGCCAGCCGGAGGAGGAACTTCATGTCTGGGTAACATCCTTGTGGGATTGCGGAGGCGCCGTCTTCATGTCGGCCCGCTTATTCTCTGGCAAGGCATGGGAACGCACCGTCGGGATACACCCATACGGTCGCAGTCATGCTTCGCGGTGTTATGTCAGCGGATACTGACCGTGGATCGAGGGCGGCTCCTGACCAGCACCGTCCCTACCAGCGAGTACGTTCCGGTAACAGTCCCTTGAGCTCGGCCTCGGTCAGGTTGCGCCACTGACCGGGCTTGAGATGTCCCAGTTTCACGTTGATGATGCGGACGCGCCGGAGCTGGGTCACGCGGTAGCCGAACGCGGCAGCCATCAGGCGGATCTGTCGGTTCAGGCCCTGGGTGAGCACGATGGAGAAGCCGAACTTCGCGATCTTGCGCACGCGGCAGGGGTCGGTCATCTGGTTGTGCACGCGCACGCCCTTGGCCATGCCACGGATGAATTCGTCGGTCACGGCCTTATTCACCGCCACGAGATATTCCTTTTCGTGGCGGTTCTCCGAGCGCAGGATCTCGTTGACGATGTCGCCGTTGCTGGTCAGCAGGATCAGCCCTTCGGAGTCCTTGTCCAGGCGCCCAATGGGAAAGATGCGCTGCGGATGATCGACGAAGTCCACGATGTTGCCGTCGACTGTCTGGTCCGTGGTGCAGGTAACACCGACAGGCTTGTTCAGCGCGATGTAGACGCCGCGGTTCTTCGCCGATTCCGGTGCCAACGTACGCGCGATGACGATCTCGCCGTCCACGCGCACTACGTCGCCGTCGAGCGCCTTGGCGCCCATGGCGACGACTTCCTCATTGATCGTCACGCGGCCAGCGACGAGCAGCTCGTCCGCTTCGCGACGCGAGCACAGGCCGGCCTCGCTGATGTACTTGTTGACCCGCATGGCGTTACGAGCGCAGGCCTACGCCGCGCGACAGCAGGCGCAAGGCGACGGCGCTGAGGCCGACCACGAAGACCAGCATCACGATGAAGGCGGTGACGATGGGTACGTCGCTCACGCCGAGCACGCCGAAGCGGAAGGCGTTGACCATGTAGAGGATCGGATTGGCCAGCGAGATGGTGTGCCACGGCTCGCCGAGCAGGTCCACCGAGTAGAACACGCCGCCGAGGTAGGTGAGCGGCGTCAGCACGAAGGTTGGCACCAGTGCGATGTCGTCGAACTTCTTGGCGAACACGGCGTTGACGAAGCCGGCCAGAGAGAAAACGGTGGCGCCGAGCACGACGGAAACGAAGGTGATGATCGGGTGGGCCACGTGCAGGTCGGTGAAGAACAGGGCGATCACCAGCACCAGGGCGCCGACGATCACGCCGCGGGTGACCGCGCCGGTGACATAGCCCAGCAGGATCACCCAGTTCGACATAGGCGAGACCAGCATTTCCTCGACGAAACGGCCGAACTTCGCGCCGAAGAACGATGAGGAAATGTTGCCGTAGCTGTTCGTGATGATGCTCATCATGACCAGGCCCGGCACGATGTACTGCATGTACGTGAAGCCGTGCATCAGGCCGATGCGGCTGCCGATGAGCTTGCCGAAGATGACGAAGTACAGCGTCATCGTGATCGCCGGCGGGATCAGCGTCTGCGTCCAGATGCGCAGGATGCGCGCGATCTCGCGACGAACGATGGTGTTCAGCGCGACGAGGTTGGTCGCGGCGCTCATGCTGCGTTCTCCCGGCTGTGCTCGACCAGTCGGACGAAGAGCTCTTCGAGGCGATTGGACTTGTTGCGCATCGATGTCACGGTGACACCATGCGAGGAAAGCGCGGCGAACAGGGAATTCAGGTCGTGGGAGCGGGACATCTCGGCTTCGATGGTGTGGTCGTCCAGGGTGCGCAGGACGACGCCCGGCAGGACGGGGAGAACGCCGGGTGCACTGGGAACGTCGAGCACGAAGGTCTCGACGTCGAGCGTGGCGAGCAGGCTCTTCATCGAGGTGTTCTGCACGATGCGGCCCTGGTCGATGATCGCGATGTTCCGGCAGAGCTGCTCGGCTTCCTCCAGGTAATGCGTGGTGAGGATGACCGTGGTGCCGGCGGCGTTGATCCCGCTGACGAACTGCCACATGGAGCGGCGGATCTCGATGTCGACGCCGGCGGTGGGCTCGTCGAGGATCAGCAGCTTCGGCTCGTTCATCATGGCGCGGGCGATCATCAGGCGGCGCTTCATGCCGCCCGACAGGGTGCGTGCCTGCAGGTGCGCCTTGTCCCACAGGCGCAGCTCCTTCAGGTACTTCTCCGCGCGCAGGGAAGCCTCGGCGCGACCGATGCCGTAAAAGCCGGCCTGGTTCACGCAGATATCGAAAGGCTTCTCGAACTGATTGAAGTTGAGTTCCTGCGGCACCAGGCCGATCAGGCGCATCGCCTCGCTGCGGTGCTTGTGGATCGAGACCCCGAAGATTTCCGCGTCGCCCGAGGTCGAGTTGACCAGGGAGGAGAGGATGCCGATGAGGGTCGACTTGCCAGCACCGTTGGGCCCGAGCAGGGCGTAGAAATCGCCCGGCTCGACGGTCAGGGAGATGCCCTTGAGGGCCTCCACGCCGTTGCCGTAGGTCTTGCGTAAGTTCGTGACGTTTAAAGCAGGAGTGGTCATGGGCTGCGCCGGGATGCCAAGCCGCCTATTATACCGGCCTTTGTCTGTCCACCTTGTTCCCGTACGTCAACAGAGACTTTCCATGGCCGAACAATTCCAGCTCCGACTCGCCGACAGCTTCATGCTCGCCCCCGCGGTGCGGCACCTGTCGTTCGAGCGCGCCGACGGCCAGCCGCTGGCCTTCGTGCCCGGGCAGTTCCTCCAGGTCCACTTCGCGTACGACGACGGCAAACCGACCAAGCGCAGCTACTCGGTGGGCACGATCGGCGACGGGACGGGGCCGGTCGAGCGGATCGAGATCGCGGTGAGCTATGTGGACGGCGGGGCGGCGACCAAGCTGTTAAGCGGTCTGAAGGCCGGTGAGACCGTGGACGCCAGCGGCCCGTACGGCCGTTTCTGCCTCATGGACGCCGACCAGAACCAGCGCTACATCCTGATTGCCACCGGTACCGGCGTGACCCCCTACCGGGCCATGTTGCCGCAGATTGCCAGCCTCATCGCCAGCCGCGGATGCCGCTTCGTGCTCCTTTACGGCGCCCGCAACGAGGGTGAACTGCTCTATGGCGAGGAGTTCGAGGCGTTCGCCCGGCAGCACGAAGGCTTCGACTTCCATCCTTGCCTGAGCCGCGGTGCCCGCCCGAATCCGCGGCCGCACGACCGCCTCGGCTATGTCCAGGACATGCTGGCGGAGCTGGAGCCCAACGGAGAGCAGGACATCGCCTACCTCTGTGGCAACCCGAACATGGTCGACGCCGCCTTCGCCGCACTGAAGGAGCAGGGCTTGTCGGTCCAGCACATCCGCCGCGAGAAATACATCTCGTCCCGCTGAAACCGCCCGCCCGGCCTATACTTGCGCCCCATGCACGCCCACGTCCTCCCGCCTCATCTCACCCCGGACATGCGGCGCTACGCGGCGCTGGATCAGCGCCTGCTGGCGGCCGTCAGGGCCATCCGCATTCTGCCGACGGTGTCCTGGCCGGCCTCGGTCGAAGAGCGCCTGATAGCCGAATTCGGCGCCGGGCGGCTTTCCCTGCCGGATATCCGCTATCGGCCACCGGACCTGGGTGGCACCCGCGCCGAGCTGGAAGCGATCGAGCGGGAGGTCTGCGAAGACCATCCGATCGCCGAATACCTGCGCCGAACCGCCGAATCCTGGCGCGTGGCCACGGAAATGCTGGATGCCGCCGGGACTGACGGCGTGACCACCGCGTCGGTGGCGCTCTACGGCAAGCCGGGCGACGCCATTCCGGGCAGCAATCGCAGCAACCTCGACGCGGCTCGATACTTCGTCGACCTCGCGGACGAACTGGGCGCCGACCTGGAAACCGAGGACGCGACGGGGACCATTCCGGCGGAAGAGCTGCGCCGGGACATGACCGAGATGCTCGACGCCTTCTTCTCGCCCGGCATCATTTCGGTGGAAGTGGACCCCGAACTCACCGCCAAGGCGGCGGCAGGTGCGACGCGTATCCGCCTGCGCGGTGGCATCCACTTCACCGAATACGATCGCCACCAGCTGTTGGCGCATGAAGCCTTCGTTCATTCGCTCACGGCGCTCAACGGCCGCGAACAGCCGGTGCTCGCCTCGCTGGCCCGCACCTCGCCGCGGGTCACCGCGACGCAGGAGGGCCTGGCCGTGTTCGCCGAGCTGATGTCGGGGGCGATCGATATTTCCCGACTCAAACGCATCAGTCTGCGCATCCTGGCGATCGACATGGCGCTCAACGGTGCCGACTTCGTCGAGGTGTTCCGCTATTTCCGCGAGTGCGGGCAGAACGTCGCGGACAGCTTTCATTCGGCACAGCGTGTCTTCCGCGGCGTGCCGCTGACCGGCGGTTCGGCCTTCGCCAAGGACAATGTCTACCTCAGTGGCCTGCTGGCAGTGCACACGTTCTTTCGCTGGGCTCTGCGCCAGCGTCGTCTCGATCTGCTGCGCAACCTGTTCGCCGGGAAGCTCGCCCTGCATGACGTGATGAGCCTCGAGGCCCATTTTACCAGCGGCGACATCGTGGCACCGCGATACCTGCCGCCGTGGATGCAGCACGTGCATGGCCTGGCCGGGAAGCTGGCGTTCTCCTTGTTCGTCAACCACATCCACATGGCCGGCGTCGAAGCCGAGGAAATTTCCCTCGGCCTGTAATGTCGTGGGTTATGGGCCTGGCGTGATTGTGAAGTCGCCGGGCGACACGGCGAAGAACGGTCGCCAATCGCAGCGCACGCGAAGTCGCGCATGATCCGTCTTCGTCGCGATGGCCGGAAGCACGATGTCGGCTTCGCCGTCGTTTCGTTCGTCCATCGCCACGGGGTCGGGCAACCACGTGTGACCGCCATCGACGGAAAGGTCGATCTCGAGGAAGTGACAGTCGATCGGCGCCTCCGCGGTGCCGGCGACATCCCATTCCAGACGGAGCGCCTGTCCGCCCACGCTACGTGTCCCTGCCGTGGGCGACAGCACGGCGAAGGGGCGGCCTGTGTCGATGACGCGCACCCGGGTATCGGCACTGGCCACCGTCGCGTCGTCACCCCCGTTGTCCCTGACGGTAAGGCGGAAATCGAGGAGGCGCGAGGTGGTCGGCAGCGTTTCGCCCGGTGCGGCCAAGTCGTGGCCGAGCACGGCGACCATCGCTGGAAAGCTGCGTGTGGCGAAGGGTGTCGGTGCGAACGAGCGGAACAGGGGACCGTTGCCGCGGTCGGCCAGCTCGCCCTTCTGCGCCTCGCCGGCATCCATCTGTTCCCACGCATACGTGAGGTGCGTGCCGTGGGCTCCGGGCTCCACTGATGCGTCGAGCATGAAGGGTGTTCGTGCCGGTATGACTTTCTCGTCGGCAAAGGGTTCGGGGTCGATCCATGGCGCCGCAACGGGATTGATGCGCTTGGCCGCACATCGCCCGCCGCGCGAGCCAAGCCAGGCCTGCATCTGCGCGATGTTGACGGCATGGAAATACAGGTCGGAATGCTCCTGCAACTGCTGCGCGACGCCCCCGCAACCCGAGGGTGCGTAGCCCATCGCCGTACTTCCGCCGCCGGGTTCCACGGCGCGATCCCCGAGTGTCGGGCGACCGCAACCGTTAGCCGTCGGCCACGCGCCAAGTTGTCGCCCGAGCACGTGAATCATGAAGCCGATGGCATAAGGTTCGCTTTCGGGATGGACATGACCGCTCCAGGCAGCCGCCTTGTGCGTGGCGAAGAAGTCGGCACGCCGATCGTCGCTGCATGAGGTTCCGACATGGCTTTCTCCGCCGAACAAGGTCGTCACGGCGTGGCCGATGTCGTAGTTGCCCTTGCCGATCTCGCGGTCGATCAACTGCACGGTGGCCGGACCCGGGTCCATGCGACGGTAAGGGTCGCGTCGCGGGTTGGCGCGGATGATCCTGTCGTTGTCCTCGACGAGGGTGAAGTGCACGCCCACATCCGTTTCGAAGACTTCGTTCACTCGGTTCACCGCATGCACGATCTCGCCGAGGGCGCCTTCGACCGTGCCGCCGAATCGAGCGGCATAGCGGCTGTCCGCGGCGACTGCCAGACGGAAGTCGTAGCGCACGCCGCCGCCGGTACGCGCCCGGGTCATCGTCGCCATGCGCGCGGCATCTTGCGCGGCCATGTCCGGTGCCGTGGTGGTGGCGACCGCTGCGCGGGTCGGCGTGTCGGCCGATGTGGCCGCGGCCGGCACGCCGGGGCGAACCAGCCATTCCGTCGCGCCATGGCGAACACTGGCTCTCACGCCCGCGATCGAGAGGTCCAGTCGCACGGTGCGCCCTTCCGCATCGCTTCCCCGAAAGCTTCGCAGGCCCGGAAACCGGGCGGCCAGGGACGGCGGAAGCGTGCCCGAGTCGCGTACGCGGAAGCGCGATGACGTGGCGATGCCGGTGGGGAGGTCCACCTCGGTGCTGCGGCTGGCGTCCTGGGGTAGGCGGAGCAGGCTGCGGCGCAACGCCGGCTCATCGATAACCTCGATCGCTTGCGATGCCAATGGGAAAAGGCCGCCCACCAGGGCGGTAACGATGACGAAACGTGACATGACGACGCTCGACGACCAGGAAGGACCGTCGACGGTAGGCGCGTCCGCGCGGCACATCTGCCGGGATCCGCATGGCTGATATGTAGCCTTTTCATATCACTGGATGTCGCAATGCAACACACCCCGGGTCGGGCGAATCGCCATGGCGGTGCTAACATCGACGCCTTGTAGCGCGGCTTCGGGCCCGCTCCCTCGTCCCCATTCCATCCAGCTCCCACAGGACCCCATGGCCATCTCCGAGGAACTGCGGCAAGCCGCGCTCGAGTACCACCGCCTTCCCCGTCCGGGCAAGATCAAGGTCACTCCGACGACGTCGCTGCTGACCCAGCGCGATCTTTCCCTGGCCTATTCGCCCGGCGTCGCCGCGGCGTGCGACGCGATCGTCGCCGACCCGAGGCAGGCCGCTGAGTTGACCGCGCGCTCCAACCTGGTCGCAGTGATCACCAACGGTACGGCCGTGCTGGGCCTGGGCAATATCGGCGCCCTGGCAAGCAAGCCGGTGATGGAAGGCAAGGGCGTCCTGTTCCAGAAGTTCGCCGGTATCGATGTGTTCGACATCGAGATCAACGAGAGCGACCCGGACAAGCTGGTCGACATCATCGCCAGCCTCGAGCCGACCTTCGGCGGCATCAACCTCGAAGACATCAAGGCGCCGGAGTGCTTCATCGTCGAGCGCAAACTGCGCGAGCGGATGAAGATCCCCGTTTTCCATGACGACCAGCATGGCACGGCGATCATCGTCGGTGCGGCGGTCATCAACGCGTTGCTGGTCACCGGCAAGAAGATCGAAGACGTCAAGCTCGCCACTACCGGCATGGGCGCCGCAGGCATCTCCTGCGTCGACATGCTGGTAACGCTCGGCCTGAAGCGCGAAAACATCCTCGCCTTCGATCGCGACGGTGTGCTGCACACCGGTCGCACCGACCTGGACCCGGACAAGCAGCGCTACGCACGCGACACCGACAAGCGCACGCTGGCCGAGATCGTCGTCGGCGCGGACATCTTCCTGGGCCTGTCGGCGGGCGGCATCCTCAAGCCGGAAATGGTCGCGACCATGGCCGACCGTCCGATCATCTTCGCGCTGGCCAACCCGAACCCGGAGATCCTGCCCGAAGACGCCAAGGCGGTTCGTCCGGACTGCATCATGGCCACCGGCCGTTCGGATTACCCGAACCAGGTCAACAACGCCCTCTGTTTCCCGTATCTGTTCCGCGGCGCGCTGGACGTGGGCGCCTCGGTCATCAACGAACAGATGAAGGTAGCCTGCGTAAAGGCCATCGCCGAGCTGGCGCGACGCGAAGCGTCCGATGTCAGTGCGCGTGCTTACGGCGGCAAGCCGCCGAGCTTCGGCCCCGAATACCTCATTCCGCAGCCGTTCGATCCGCGCCTGCTGATCCAGTTGCCGCCGGCGATCGCCCAGGCGGCGATGGATTCCGGCGTGGCGGAGCGTCCGATCACGGACTTCCCGGCCTACATCGACCAGCTCACCAGTTTCGTGTTCCGCACGGGCCTGCTGATGAAGCCGGTGTTCGATCGTGCCAAGGCCGATCCGAAGCGCGTGGTCTATGCCGAAGGCGAAGAAGAAACCACGCTGCGCGCCGTGCAGACCGTGGTCGACGAAGGCCTGGCCCGGCCGATCCTGGTCGGCCGTCCCGATGTCATCGAGCGCCGCATCGCGCGCGCCGGTCTGCGGCTGAAGCCGGGCGTGGACTTCGAGATGTGCAACATCCACTCGGATCCGCGCTTCGAGGATTACTGGCGCCTCTATCACTCGATCATGGAGCGCCGTGGCGTTACGCCGGCGTCGGCGAAAGCCGTGGTCCGCTCGCGTCCGACCGTGATCGCCGCGCTGATGGTGGAGCGGGGCGAAGCCGACGCGATGATCTGCGGCCTGGTCGGCACCTATCACAGCAAGCTCGACTACATCACGGACATCATCGGCCTGGATGAAGGCATTGCCGAAGCATCCGCCATGGCCGCGGTCTCGACGGAGAAGGGCACCTTCTTCTTCCTCGATACCTATGTGCAGGACGATCCGACCGCCGAGCAGATCGCCGAGGCGACCCTGCAGGCCTCGCTCCGCCTGAAGCTGTTCGGCATCCAGCCGAAGATCGCCCTGCTGTCGAACTCCAATTTCGGTGGCCGGGAGACGCGCAGCTCGAAGAAGATGCGTGAAGCCCTGCGCCTGATCCGCGAAAAGGCGCCGCGCCTCGAGGTGGAAGGCGAAATGCAGGCCGACGTGGCCCTCACCCCGGAACTGCGCGAGAAGATCTTCCCGAACTCGCGCCTGGAAGGTAAGGCCAATGTCTTCGTCTTCCCCAACCTGGATGCCGCCAACACGGCCTACAACATGATCCGCGTGCTGTGCGACGGCGTGGTCATCGGCCCCATCCTGATGGGCGTGGCCAAGCCGGCCCACATTCTGACGCCGCAGGCGACGGTGCGTCGGGTCGTCAACATGACCGCGGTGGCCTGCGTCGAGGCACAGATCCGGGCAGGTAAGCCCCGTACGGTCGTAAACGATTGATCGGGCGGCGCTTTGCGCCGCTTCGCCGATAAATTGGCTCCCACACAAACGCCATGTGGGAGCCGCTTCAGCGGCGATCCCGGCGTCAGCCGGGCCAGGTACGAAACCCCCGCTACAAAACAATTTAGAACGAGATAAACCCCCATACCGCCGCGTATGTGAAAACTTCGCGGTATCATGGAAAGGTTTTCCCGCCACCCCAGCGGGCTTCCCAGACCTCATGAAGCGCGCGCTAGGCGCGAGCGGAGCATCCATGGACCAGATCGACGATATCCTGAACCAGGACCTCGACCCCACCGAAACCCGTGAATGGGTCGAGTCGCTCAACGCCGTCATCAATCACGATGGCACCGAGCGCGCGCACTTTCTGCTCGAGCGGATGGTCGACTCCACCCGTCGCTCGGGCGGCTACCTGCCGTTCGACCCGACGACCGAGTACGTCAACACCATCCCGCCGCACATGGAAGCGCGCAGCCCGGGTAACGCCGCGATCGAGTGGCGCATCCGCTCGCTGATCCGCTGGAATGCACTGGCCACCGTCGTGCGCGCCAACCGTAAGCCAGGCGACCTCGGCGGCCACATCTCCAGCTTCGCCTCCTCGGCGACGCTGTATGACGTCGGCTTCAACCACTTCTGGCGCGCTCCGAGCGCCGAGCATCCGGGCGACCTGGTGTTCCACCAGGGCCATTCCGCGCCGGGCGTCTACGCGCGTTCGTTCCTCGAAGGCCGCATCACCGAAGAACAGCTCGACCTCTTCCGCATGGAAGTGGAAGGCAAGGGCAAGGGTCTCTCCTCGTACCCGCATCCGTACCTGATGCCGGACTACTGGCAGGTACCGACCGTGTCGATGGGCCTGGGCCCGATCCAGGCGATCTACCAGGCGCAGTTCTGGAAGTACCTCGAGCACCGCGGCCTCATTCCGAAGTCCGATCGCAAGATCTGGTGCTTCATGGGCGACGGCGAGTCGGACGAGCCGGAGTCGCTGGGTGCGATCTCGCTCGCCGGCCGCGAAGGCCTCGACAACCTCATCTTCGTCATCAACTGCAACCTGCAGCGCCTCGACGGCCCGGTCCGCGGCAACGGCAAGATCATCCAGGAACTGGAAGGCGTCTTCCGTGGTGCTGGCTGGAACGCGATCAAGGTCGCCTGGGGCAGCTACTGGGATCCGCTCCTCGCCCGCGACACCACGGGCAAGCTGCGCCAGCTGATGATGGAAACGGTCGACGGCGAGTACCAGGCCTGCAAGGCCTTCGGCGGCGCATACACGCGCGAGAAGTTCTTCGGCAAGTACCCGGAAACCGCAGCGCTGGTCGCCAACATGTCCGACGACGACATCTGGCGCCTCAACCGCGGCGGTCACGATCCGCACAAGGTCTATGCGGCCTACCACGCGGCCGTGAACACCAAGGGCATGCCGACCGTAGTCCTCGCCAAGACGGTGAAGGGCTATGGCATGGGCGCGGCCGGCGAGTCGCAGAACCCGGCGCACAACCAGAAGAAGATGGACACGGACGCGATCCGCGCCTTCCGCGACCGCTTCAACATCCCCATCCCCGACGACAAGCTCGAGGAAGTGCCGTACTACCATCCGGGCAAGGACTCGGAAGAAGTGCAGTACATGCTCGAGCGCCGTCGTGCACTCGGCGGTTCGCTGCCGCAGCGTCGTCGCAAGTCGGATCAGTCGTTCACCGCGCCCACGCTCGAAGCCTTCGAGCAGATCACCAAGGGCACGGGCGAGCGCGAGATCTCGACGACGATGGCCCTCGTCCGCGGCATGAACCTCATGCTGCGTGACAAGGAGCTCGGCCCGCGCGTGGTGCCGATCGTCGCCGACGAAGCCCGCACCTTCGGCATGGAAGGCATGTTCCGCCAGATCGGCATCTATGCGCCGTTCGGTCAGAAGTACCGTCCGCAGGATGCCGACCAGCTGCTGTACTACCGCGAAGACCAGAAGGGCCAGGTCCTCCAGGAAGGTATCAGCGAGGCCGGCGGCATGAGCGCCTGGCTGGCGGCGGCGACGAGCTACAGCATCAGCAATGTCGCGATGCTGCCGTTCTTCATCTACTACTCGATGTTCGGTTTCCAGCGCATCGGCGACCTCTGCTGGGCAGCGGGCGACATGCGCGCGCGCGGCTTCCTCATCGGTGGCACCGCCGGCCGCACCACGCTCAACGGTGAAGGCCTGCAGCACGAAGACGGCCATTCGCACCTGCTCTCCGGCGCGATCCCGAACGTCATCTCCTACGATCCGACCTTCTCGTATGAGCTGGCGGTCATCCTGCAGGACGGCACGCGCCGGATGATGCAGGAGCAGGAGGATGTGTACTACTACATCACCGTGATGAACGAGAACTATGCCCACCCCGACCTGCCGAAGGGCAGCGAGGAAGGCATCGTCAAGGGCATGTACCTGTTCAAGGACGGTGGCAAGGCGAAGAAGAACGAGACGCGCGTGCAGCTGCTTGGTTCGGGCACGATCCTGCGCGAAGTCATCGCCGCGGCCGAGCTGCTGGAGAAGGATTTCGGCGTGTCGTCGGATATCTGGTCGGTGCCGAGCTTCTCGGAAGTCCGCCGCGAAGGCTTCGACGCCGAGCGCTGGAACCGCCTGCACCCGGAAGCCACGCAGCGCGTGCCGTACATCACCGGCCTGCTCGGTGAGCGTCAGGGCCCGGCGATCGCCGCGACCGACTACGTTCGTGAGTTCGCCGACCAGGTCCGTGCGTTCATGCCCGATGGCATGCGCTACACGGTGCTGGGCACGGACGGCTACGGTCGCAGCGACTCGCGTGCGAACCTGCGCAGCCACTTCGAGGTCGATCGCTACTGGATCGCCCACGCCGCCCTGGCCGCCCTCGCGAAGGACGGCAAGGTCAACGCGAAGGACGTGAGCCGCGCCATCAAGGAATACAAGCTGGACGTCGACAAGCCGAACCCGCTGTACGCCTGATAGCGAGCAAACGAAGGGGCCGGAGCAATCCGGCCCCTTTTTTGTTGAGCGGTGCCCTTGTAGGAGCCGATTCATCGGCGAAAAGGGTGCTAGCCAATACCTGCCCCCCCCCAACGTCACATCCCGTCCATGGCATTGCCACCCCGAAGCTGGTATTTCTCCAAGGCATACGACCCGGGATTCCTGCCATGCGCCTCGCTCTTCTCGCTGCCTCCATCCTCTCCCTCGCCGCCTGCGCGACCACGCCTTCCGACCACGGCTCCCGCTCGCGACTGCTGTATATCGCCGGCGCCAAGGTGCCTTGCACGAACGGCGTCATGAAGACCGAGTGCCTGCAGTACCGCGAAACGCCGAAGGATGCCTGGCAGATCAACTACGCGCCGGTCGAAGGTCTGGACTGGAAGGCGGGTAACGAATACCTGGTGAAGATCACCGAGGTGCACGCGAAGAACGTGCCGGCCGATGTGTCGCCGGTGACGTGGCATGTCGACAAGATTGTCGAACAGCATCCGGTGCCGTAAATCGCATCCAGCGGTGTGAGTCGCGCTGCGCGACTACAGACAACTGCAAGTTGATTTGATACGGTCGCTTCGTTGCCTGCGTTGTCGATTCGAAACACGTCGCAGGCAACCATCGCTCGATGCGGTGAGAAGCGCGGCCCGAGAGTGCTAGAACACTCCCGAGCCGCTGATCAAACCAACTTGTACGGAGCTGATTTGACTATGTCACATCATACGGCACCCGCTCGCCCGCCGAATCCCCTCGGCGACACCCCCACCGGTTACCGGGATGTCCGCCGACACGGCAGACACGCCTGACGAACGGCGGCGACAGTCGTTTCCCTGAGGTTTTTCTTGGCCGTCCTACCCGGCGCGTAGCTGCGTGGGTTCGCGACCAGGGCTGACGCCGCTACCTACTTCGTCGAAGCACGCCACCCGGCGCCCGGTCTCGGGCCGCCGATGAACCCGCGAGTCCGTGTTTCACCCGCGGCACGCTGCGCTGTGCGTGGCGTGCCGCACCTTGGACGCGCGCTGCCCTTTCAGTTGCGAGCACACCATGAACTCATCGACTACAACCTGCACGAATTGTCGAGCCGACCCCTACGTCGATTCTCACAATCTGCTGAACGAAGCCACCGAGTGGCTGCAATACGCCCGAGGTCTCACGCAGTTGCTCGCAGAACTCGTCCACGAAGCCGAGGCAGTTGACTGTCAGCGCATGTCGCTCGGGCTCGACGCCATTGCGGCGCTGACGCGTATGGGGCTGCAGTGCACGGCAGATGCGCATGCGCGGATGTCGTGGGAGCGAGCGGCGCGTGAGAGCAGAGGGCGGTGCGAATAGAAGAAATCGGAAAAATGCGCTCAATACGCCAGCGCCGCTCCGCTTTGTTTGTCATCTATTGCATGCTTGTTGTCCAACTTTGGCGTGACGGAACACGAGCGCATGAACGGCAAGATGAAGGCAATCGCTCTGTTGGTCCTCGGCGCGCTCGCGGCATTGGGTGGCGAGTATCTGGCGGGTTATCTGACGCTGTGGGCGCTGAGACTCGACAGTGTTCCATTGGGTATGACGACGTATTGGGAATACTTTCGCGCGCTCGATCTGCCGCAAGTCGCCCCTTACGTGTTGAAAATCAAACTCTGCGGGGCGTTCGGTTTCGGTGTTCCGTTGCTGACGTGGCTATGCCTTCTCGTCCCTGCACTGAGGTCGAAGCCGGAGTCGACACACGGCGACGCGCGCTTCGCGACGATGTCCGACCTGAAGAAGGCCGGGCTGCTCAAGCAGACCTCGCAGAGCATCCTCATGGGCAAGTACAAGGGCCGCTACCTGTGGTTCGGCGGCGCGCAGCACGTCATCACCATCAGTCCGACGCGCTCGGGTAAGACGACGAGCGTCGCCATCCCCGTGTTGTTGTCGTATGAGCAGTCGATGGTGGTGCTCGACCTCAAGGGCGAGCTCCACAAGGCGACCAGCGGCTGGCGCGAGGCCCTGGGTCAGGACATTCGTGTGTGGGCGCCGTACGACGAGAACGGCCACACGCATCGCTTCAATCCAATGACCACCCTCGCGGGCATGAGTCCGGACAAGCGCATCGGCGAGATCCAGACCCTCTCGGCCATTCTTTACCCGGACCAGCCGGGCGGGGACCCGTTCTGGACGTCGCAGAGCCGTGCGGCGTTTACAGCCTTCACGTCATTCCTGTTCGAGCGCTGGGACCAGAAGGTGACGTGCTGTATCGCGGGTGCGCAGGACAAGCCGAACATCAACGCGTCTTCCGATTACCCGAGCTTCGAGCGCGTGCTCCGTTTCTCTAGCGGGGAGGACATGAACGGTACGAAGTCGTTGCTCGACGAACTTCTGAACAGCGCGACGTACGCCTTCATCACACCACAGACCCGGACGGTCTTCGGCAACCTTGCGGGCCTGGCGGAGCAGACATTCTCATCCGTCATCGCCTCCATGCAGGCACCGTTGCAGCAATTCCTCAGCCCGATCCTCGCGGCGGCCACCAACGCGAGCGACATCGATGTCACGAGTTTCCGTAAGAAGCTGACCACGCTGTACGTCATCATCCCGACGAACAAGCTCGACGAGAGTGCAAAGCTGCTGAATATTTTCTTCAGCACCGTGATTGGCAACAACCTCGGCAAGCAGCTCGGCGAGGAGCCCGAACTCAAATACCAGATGCTGATGCTTATGGACGAGTTCACCGCCATGGGTCGGGTCGATGTCTGGGCAAAGCGCATCTCCATCTCCGCCAGCTACGGCGTACGCGACCTCTGCATCGTGCAGAGTCGCGCCCAGCTCCGTGCCGCCTACGGCGATCACGACGCCGAGAACTTCATCACCAACCACGGTGCGCAGATCGTCTTCGCGCCGCGGGAGCAGAGTGACGCCAACCAGTACAGCGAGATGCTTGGCTTCAAAACCGTCCGCAAGGAGCACCGAAATACCAGTCACGGAAACGGTTCGCGCCAGGTATCGACGAGCCACACCGAAGAGCGCCGCGCCTTGCTTCTGCCCCAGGAGATCAAGGAGCTGCCGGGCGACGAAGAGTTGATCTTCTATGAAGGCTGCAAGCCCATCCGCGCAAGGAAAAACTGGTTCTTCAAGGACAGGATGTTCAAGGAGCGTGCGGGCGTCGCGCCTGTGCTTGTTCGGCGCGAGACGACAGTGTCTTCGGATTCGGCGGATAGCACGACGTCCGGAACACCGAAGGGTTCGAATCCGTTCGCTGAAAGGCCTCAACGAGCGTGTGCCGCGTGACTGTGTCGATACGAGGCGCGACCGAGCGTGATGCGTTTGACGAGGACGAAGGCGCGCGCCCGTCGTCGCTAAGGGCTGTGCGTAAGTTAACCACAGCAGATCGCCACTACGACATTCAGTTGTTGCGTGACCTCGAGACCGTCAATACACGGACGTGGCATGCACTCGGTCCGTCGCCGCCCGGTGGCATTCCACGGGAGATCAGGCGGAAGCCAGATCTACCCGTGAGATTTTCGAACGGCGAAACGCTTGTCGGCCAGATAACGGAGAACGAAAAGATGGATATCAAGCGCCTGGCTATGGTAGCGGCCCTGACAGTCACAAGTGGTTGTCATTCGGGAATCAAGTCGTGGCACATGAAGTCGAAAGTCGAAGACGGCGTGCTGAAAATTCCGTTCTACGATCATGGCTTCGATGCCAGGTGCTACGAAACACTTAGGTGTCGTGTTCTCTACGGCAATACTTACATAGTGAACGACGGCGGTCCAAGAGGGCCGTTCACTGAGCGCGACCGCGCCAATCTTGGCAGTCACTGGGCGAGACTCGATCTTCCGTCAGTGGCGAGAGTTATCTGGACATCAAAAGATGGCGATGACCACGACGAAACGATCGATCTCGGCCATATTTTCGAATCACGCCTGATTCTCTACCCAGATGATCTTGACGTCAGAGACGTCGATCTCGTTCCGTACTCCGGCACACCCGACATCATTCTTGTGGTGGAAGATCGGTCTATACACATCTACATGAAGGCATGGATCTCTCTGCTTAAACCGAGATATCCGGGTCGAGAGCACTCAAATTTTCGGCACGATCCTGTCGTCGCTTACTCGAAAAAGTTCTGATTGGAGTACATGGACGTGGTAGAAAAACATAAGCGCGACGGTCAGGGTCGCCTGCAGGATAGTGTTAGAACAGAACCGCTGACCACAGCAGGCAGGAAGGCATATGCGAAAGCTGCGCAGGAGGTTGGCGCCCTTTCGGTACCTCTTATGTTCACTTCGTTGGACCCGCACTCCCGCTTCTTTATCGCAAACTTCGATGGCACTGGAAATGACCTATGGAAAGATCCTGAGCACGCTACGAATATCGGCAATCTACACCTCCAGCTGTCTGAGACGAGTAGACATGAACCTCGAGTCTGGTCCAACTATATCGAGGGTGCTGGTACTCAGGACGGGTTAATTGCCAGGACGATCGACGGCGTGACGGGTGGCTCATACGATGAGCGCATCGAGCGGATGTATTTCGATTTCATTCGCAAGGCGAAAGAGTGGATCGACGCCGATCCAAACGTCGACATTCGGCTATTGGCTACCGGCTTCAGCCGTGGCGCAGAGCAAGCGGCTGGCTTCCTCCGCTTGGTCCACGAACGCGGAATTCAGAATCCCTTGGGACGAGAAGTGATTCACCACACCCTCGGGCCCGATACGTACGAATGGCATCTCCCGCCCCTGCGTGCACCGGGCAAGACGCTCATGACCGAGTTTCTCCTCGATCCTGTCGGAACAGGTGAACCAAACAATCATGACCGACAGCCTACGAGCGCGATGACGTCAGGGGTGCAATTCACCGCTGAAGATGAGCGCCGCAATGCTTTTCCGTCCACCCAGATTATCCCGCCCGGGCGTTCTGCGGACGGCCGGTTCGTTGGCATCACCTTGCCCGGTGCACATTCGGATATCGGCGGAAGTTACCATCAAAACGGCCTTTCGGTGCTTGCCTTCAATATGGTGGCCGATTATGTGAATGCGCTTGGCGGCGGCGAGACGCTGGTTCATCGGATGCTAGTCCCGACTGATCAAGGCATGTTCGTGATCCATCACTCAGAAGATCACTTGCCCATCTACAGCACTTCGGAGTTCAGGCGCGAAGGGCAACGCGACATCATGGGGTCGCAGGCATCGCCGCCGCACTGTGACAAGCGCGAGGTCATTCGTTGCGCACCACCCGATGCATTCGACACTCGTCTCGAGTGGCAGGTGGGTCCTCGTTATCCCGTGGGCGTCCACGGCCCCGATGCCATCCGCGAACTCAGTGACCCGACGCATCCCGATCACGGCATGTACCGCTCGGCAAGCGTGCAGGTCATGGAGTTGCACGCACGTTCCGGTATCGATCTTAATCGTGGTCAGGTCGATCAGCTGACCGCGGTCCTCGTGATCGAGGCCAAGCGGAGTGACATGACGGCTATCGAAGATGTTCAATTCGGGAAGGACTTCAGGCCTGACCGACCGACTCTCCGTGCGTTTGAGGCATTCGGTGACGACATCGATTATCCCAAGTCCAGAACGGCGAGTATCGAGGCGCTGAAAGCGCTCGACGTTCCGCTGGAAGCCTCCCATCAGCAACTGCACATGCTCAACATGGAGAAGGAGGCGATTGTCAGTCGAGATGAGATGGCACCCCTGTCGCCAGTCAAATCTGCCGTGCTCGAATCTTCGACGTCCGTGCCGTTGCGGGAGGATCCTGTCATAGCCCCATCGCGAAGCGATACGTTCGAGAAAACCGATGGCGATACCATCCGAGAACTCCAACGAAACCTCAATACGCTCGGTATCCGTGACATGGCAGGCGAGCCGTTGGCGACGCACGGAGTCTACGATGTGTCGACTCAGACGGCGGTGGCCCGGTTCCAGTCGAGTCATGCGATGCCTGTAACAGGGCAGGTGGACGACGCGACTCGCAACAGGATTCACGGACAGGCCTTCATTGCAGAGTTGCAGCAACCCGTACAGGTCAGGATGTCTACCGAGGTTCCTGCATCTCAGGTGCAGCCTTCGTCGCCGATGGCAGCGTATGAGTCGCCTACGGGTGCGTCCCTTTCGAGGGCCGCCGCGCCTCCGATGCTGGCTCACCAGTCCCGTAGTGACCCTCGTAACCCGAACAGCAAGGATCACTCGCTCTATAACGAATTACAGCGTCGCCTGCCGGATTCATCGGAAGAACGCCTGATGCAGTTCACCGCCTCGTGTCATCGACACCGGATCAACGCCAGCAACCTGGGCGGGGTGCATATGGACTACGACAGCATGAAGTTAACCATCGACACGCACGGCCTGATGGCGACACCTGCTGTCGTCGACATGAGCGGTCCGCCGCCGGAGTCGGAGCAGTCGCTCAGGCAGATTCAACAGTTTGACCAGCAGATGGATCAGGTCGCTCAGCAGAGTCAGGAACGGAACGCGCAGATGGGGCACCAAGGGCCGGTGATGTAATGAAAAGAGTATCGCCGATGATCCGGTTTCTACACTGGACGGAAATGCCAAGGAGCAGAAAGTACATCGTTGCGTTGCTGCTGCATGCCGTACTTGCACTTTCATCCACCGATATCCAGTCTTCTACGGTACAGCCATTCAGGCCCGCGACGCCGGAAGCCAGGGCAGCCTTTGCACAGCATGCAACGAAGGATGGGATCCATGTGTCAAGGCGCGCGCCGGTCGAATTAAGTGCTGAGGTTTCTAGTCAACGTCCTCATGGTGCGTTGAATGACCGTATCGCGCCCGACCTGAAATCTCTTTCCGAGGCCGAGATCCGGTTGCACGTCCCGGTGCATTTCCTGGCTTTCTACACCGTGAAGACTCGCATCCTTCCCAACGTTTGCCGAGAGGAAGGTGTCGACTTGCAAGCATACTCATATGCATTTCAACTCAAGCACGCGGCAATGTTCGATCGTGCGGATGGACTCATGAGAGCTTCCAATCTTTCGGCTACGCAGCTGATCGCGGATGTGTATGAACGTCGAACAGAGAGCGAGGCTAAGGTCCGGCGGCGCTTGCTTGAGCTAGCGTCCTGGCTCCAGAAAACGACTGTTGCCGACGGGTGTGCTTACTTGGCAGCCCACGTGGTCGACGGTGCTTCCATGGCTTCATTCGGAGAGGAATTCCCTGAGGTTGCGGGAGCCCTGATGTCCTTGCCCGTTGTCCCGGAGACCAGGGCTGGTTCAGCGCCGCCTGCGCAACAGGTGACAAACGGCGGCATCCGTAGGGAAGGAAATGCGGTCGTCACGTCAAGCGTTGCGCCCGCCTCCGACGTCCCGGTCGATACGGTGACCGATCGGATCGCAGCTGACTTGAAGTCGCTTTCGAAGGCCGACGCGAAGAGATATGCCGCCTCGCAATTCTTAGCCTTCTACAACATCAGGATTGGTATCGATGCGGATGTCTGCCAAGAGGAGGGAGTCGACCTGGCGGCCTACGTACGCGCGTTTAAGCTGGCTTATGGGGTGGAATTCGCGCGGGCGGATCTTCTCACGACGGGAACGCGCTTCTCGAATGCACAGGTACTTACGGACCTGGACTCTGAACGAGAGCGTGGGGTAGCCGTATCCCGTCGGGTTTTTCTGACTCTCGCGGGCAGGCTTGGTGAGACGACCATCGCTGCCGGGTGTCAGTACCTTGCTGATCATGCGGCCGACGGTCTTGCGATCCAATCGTTCTCGGAGCAGTTCCCAGAGCTCTATGCAATTTTCATGTCCGACGACGGCCCAAACGAAAGGCCGGGATCTCTCCCGGCCTCGAATCCGTACCTAGGTAAGCCGATCAATCGTCGTCGCGAAGCGCATGACGAATCAAAAGGAACGTCCCAATAGCCGCAGCCGCAATACCGATAGTCACGCCCGGATTGCGCCGAACCTGCTTGCGCAGACGGCGGTACTGATACGTCGCCTCATCGGCGAGGTCTTCTGCCAGGTAACGAACCTTCTGGCTGCTGCCGCTGTTGCGCTTGGCGAACTTGTTGGTCACGCGACGGGTGCGCTCGAGCAGGTCGTTGCCTGCGCCGGTCGCCTCGTCTGCATAGTGGCGAACGCGGCCGGATACGCCATTGACGGCGGTCTCGACCTGCTGCGCGAACTCGCGATTTCTGCTCATTGGATGGCTCCCTCTCAAGCGTTGCTGACGGGAATCGACTTTGCGGCCCGAGTCGTGAGGGTCGTGTAAATGGGCAAGTGGCGGATTGAACAGGGATTCAGGCTGGTCAATCTCATGCGAAATCGTACTTGCCGCCCTTGGCGAGCGCCGCCTGGTACGCCGGGCGTGCGTGGATGCGCTCGAGGAAGGCATGCAGCTTCGGCCGGGGGGCGTCGAGGCCGCCTCGACTGGCGGCGGCCTCCAGCGGAAAACTCATCTGGATGTCCGCTGCCGTGAACTCGCTACCCGCGAACCACTCGGACTTGCCGATTTCGCCTTCCATGTAGTCCAGGTGCAGCTTGAGCTGCGGATCGACAAAGGCCTTCTGCGCGCCCTTGGCCAGCATCCGGGCCACCGGCTTGGCGAAGAACGGGACCGGCGCCGTCTCCATGCGGACGAAGACCAGCTTGAGCAGCAGCGGCGGCATGGCTGAGCCTTCGGCGTAGTGCAGGAAATAGACGAAACGCAGCCAATCGGCACTGCCAACGGCGGGTTTCAGGCGCCCCTGGCCGTAACGTTCAAGCAGGTATTCCACGATGGCGCCGGACTCGGCCAGGGTGACATCGCCGTCCTGGAGGATGGGCGACTTACCGAGCGGGTGGATGGCGCGGAGTTCCTTAGGAGCCAACATGGTCTTCGGATCGCGCTGGTAGCGGACGATCTCGTAGGGCAGGCCAAGTTCCTCCAGCAGCCAGAGGACGCGCTGGGAGCGCGAGTTGTTTAGGTGATGGACGATGATCATGGCCGGCCCGGATGTGGAAGAGGGCGCAGCGTAGCAGCGCGCCGCGTGCACATTCCATCGACGGGCGGCGAGTAGCGTCGGCGGTCTGACACCACGAGGACATCGACATGGGCCGCGAAGCCGACACGATTCATACCGACAAGGGCACGATTGGGCGACTGCAGGCGCTGATTCACGAGCTCCGTGACAACGCCAAGGTCATTCTTCATCTGCAGGATGGCTCGACGATGCAAGGCATCGTGGCGGTTGTTCCCACAACGCAAACCTTTGTCGACGGCGATGGAACGGAAGGCATCAACGGCGTGGTCAAGCTGATCGACAATGACCGCCCCGACTGGTCGGCGACAGTGTCGCTGGACACCATCGCGCGGGTCGAGCATCTGGATTCGGTGGGTTATGGCACGTCGCAGACGTGAGCCACCGATGCAGTCGACCTGTGGGAGCCGCTTCAGCGGCGACGAGGCATAGCTGCGAAGCCAGACCGATTCGCCGCTGAAGCGGCTCCCACAATGGCATCACGCTGACGGTAGGGTTTCCTGCAGCTTCTTGGTTTGTTCGGGGAAGGCGGCGCCTTGTGCCGCTACTGTCGTGGCGACGAGTTTGCGCGCCTCGGCATCGCGATTCAGCGCGTGCAATGCCTTCACCCGATACGTTGCCACGCTGATCGTGTTCGCACCGTAGGCCTTCTTCGCCGCGGCTTCGAGGTAGGGCAGACCTTCCGCGAATTTTCCGCTCTCGACGAGACGACGCCCGTAACGATAGTTGTAGACGTAGTCGCTCGGATAAGCGGCGATCAGTTGCTTTTCCAGGGTGTCCAGCTCATCGCCGGCCTTGGCTCGAACCAGGTACACGCGAAGGTTATCCGCGAGATTGCGGTCGCTCTTGAGATCGCCGTGAAGCTTCTCGCGGCTGAGGTCGATCGCCTTGCGCAATACCGCTTGCTCGCCGGCCGTATCGCCGATGGCGGCGTCGAGATCGGCGGCGGTGAGGACGGCACTGCGCTGATCGGCGCAGGTCGGCGAAGCCACGAAGATCTGCGTGGACAAGTACTCGTCGAACGCCGGCTTCTGCGGCGAGAGCGAGGCCTGTCGTGTTGCCGGTGGCTGCGCGGCCGTGGCACCGATCAGGTCATCCAGTACGTACGGTCGGTCGCAGCCGATATTGCCGGCGAGCACCTTGGTCGCTGCCGAGGCGATGGCCGCGTCGTTCTTGTCGGCCTTGCCTTCGAGAAGCAGCAACTTCTGCTTGGCCAGTGCGACGCGCTTGTCCTGGTCGGACACGTTACGAACCATCGATGGGAGGGTATCGAACCAGGCCATGCCTTCCTTGCCCTGGTAACGCTGCTGGTACGTATCGAGCACCTCGGCGACCGAGGCAAGCGATCCTTTCACCGCTTCGTCTTTCTGGTGCGACAGGCGCGCGTCACCGGAGAGCAGCGCGGCGACCTGCGGATAGAACTTCTCGCGCGGTTGCTCGGCGAGGATGCGTCCCAGCTCCTCTCCATCCGGGCCGATGGCGACATAGGTCGGAAGGAAGTGAACGTTGAGCTTGTTCATCCATGCCTTGTCGGCGGGTTTGTCCGCGTCGGCCTCGTAAAAAACGATCTTCTTTTCCAGATCGTTCCACTCCTTGCCGTTAAGGACGTGGCTGGCCATGTAGTAACACGAGTAACACCAGACCGCCTGGAAATCGACCAGCACCGGCTTGTGCTCGCGCTTGCCCTGGGCAAGTGCGGCATCGAGACTGGCGGGACCCTCGTGCGCGGCGTAGGCCGGTGCAATGAGGGTGAGAAGAGCGGCGGCGAGCAGGCGCTTCATCGTGAACGTCCCCTTTGGCGGTATAGACGTCCACTTTATTAGCACGTTTTCGACGAGATGTCAGATCGTGCTGCTGGCGCCTTCGATCGGCTCGGGGTCCGATACCAGGCCCTGGCGACGCCGCAGGGAGGGGAACCACCAGGTCCACAGGCCGACCACGACCAGGGTGCCGATGCCGCCGATAAGCGTGGCATTTACTGCACCGAGGGCGGCGGCGAGTATGCCGGACTCGAACTCCCCGAGCTGGTTGGAGGTATTGATGAAGATGGCATTGACCGCACTGACCCGGCCGCGCATGTCGTCAGGGGTCTCCAGCTGGACCAGTGCGCCGCGAATGACCATGCTGACCATGTCGAAGGCGCCCAGGGCGAACAGGGCGATTAGCGACACCCAGAGCGTCGACGAGAGGGCGAAGGCGATGGTCGCGACACCGAAGCCCGCCACGGAGGCGAACATGATCGGCCCGACCCGCCGGGTCAGGCTGTTGTGAGCGAGCCACACGGACATCAGCAGGGCGCCTACCGCAGGCGCCGCGCGGAGCAGGCCGAGGCCCCAGGGGCCGGTATGCAGGATGTCCCTGGCGAAGATGGGCAGCAGGGCCGTGGCGCCACCCAGCAGCACCGCGAACAGATCCAGGGAGATCACGCCGAAGACGGCGGGCCGATGGCGGATGAAGTGGACCCCGGCGAACAGAGTCTTCAGCGTCGCCGGCTCGCGGCGGGGCGGCTGGTGGTCGTAGGACAGACGCGACATCAGGGTCAGCGCGACGAGGTAGAGCACCGCGGACACCGCATAGACCGTGCCGGGCCCGGCGACATAAAGGAGACCACCCAGGGCAGGGCCGGCGATCATCGCTGCCTGGCCCGCCGAGGCGGTGGAGGCCATCGCCCGGGGCAATACGGCGGGTGGCACGATCGCCGGGAGCATCGATTGCAGGGCCGGAAACTCGAAGGCCTTGCCGACGCCGACCACGAAGACCAGGGCCAGGATACCGACCTCGTTGATGTGCCCGGTGAGGCTGAACACGGCAAGCAGTGCGATGGCCAGCCACTCGATGGACTGGCAGATGGTGACGATGCGGCGACGGTCGAACTGGTCGGCCACGTGGCCGGCGGGCAGGGCGAGCAGCACCGAGGGGACGAACTGGACGAGGCCGATGAGGCCGAGGTCGAGGGCGCGATGGGTGATCTCGTAGATCTGCCAGCCGACCGCGACCGACATCATCTGGAAACCGAAACTGGAGGCGTTCTTGGCGAACCAGAACTGCATGAAGGCGCGATGGCGCAGAAGGGAGACGGCTTCGGGGGACGACGAAGGCATGAGGGATCCTTGGGGAGTCGGGCGATTCTACGCCCGCCTTGCCAGCGGCCGCGCCCAGGGGCGAAGCTAGGGCTTCGTACTTCCGGGATGCTTTCGCCATGCGCCGTTTCGCTCCGCTCGCCGTTCTCCTCGCCACTGCCACCGTGGCCGCCTGCTCGCAGCAGCCCGACGCCCAGACCACGCAGCAGGCGCCCGTGGACAACCGGGCCGACGAAGCGGCGAAGAAGCTGGAGACTTACCAGCAGCTGCTGAAGCTGCACAACGACGGCCCGGCGGTGCAGCTCGGCCACGAAATCGTCGACAAGTACCCCGAAACCCCGGCGGCGGCCGAGGTGAAGAAGACCCTCGACAACCTCGAGACGAACTACAAGGCCACCAGCGAGAAGGCGCGCCTGACCGCCTTGTGGCTCTACCAGACCTCGCCCATGCAGGGCGGTACGCAGAGCACGGCGACCATCCAGTCGACCCTGCCCACCGGCGAGGCGTCAGTTCGGCTGATCCTGCGTCGTCATACTGATTGGGGCCAGACCGTCTTCCTCTACGCGACGACGGGGAAGGGCTTTGTCTGCAAGGGCGACTGCACGCTCAAGGCGACCTTCGACGGCAAGCCGAAGACGCTGAAGGCTTTCCGCCCGCCGACGGGCGAGCCGGCGCTGATCTTCCGCAACGACCCGCAGTTCATCAAGGACATGGCGAAGACCAAGCGGCTGACGATCGATGTGGTGACGGTGAGCCGGGGGGAGACGACGCTGACTTTCGATACGGGTGGTTATGACGGGGAGAAGTGGGCGCCGCTTCCCAAGAAGAAGTGACGCCTGGGCTAGCACCCTATCGCCGATGAATCGGCTCCTACAGCGAGCGGACGATTCATCGGTGGGGCGGGGTGCTTCAGTGCAGAAAGAGCTTCTCGGTGATGCGGGTCAGCGGCCACTCCAGCATGGTGTTGAGCCGGGCGGGAAGATCGAGCGGGCGTAGGAGCATCTTCACCGTCATCTCGGCGGGGAGGTGCTTCTTGAGAAGGCCCTCCGCGCGTCCGGCGATGCGGCGGAACTCCGCGTCGTCGTGCGCCTTGTCCGGATGGCGCACGTTGAAGACGTGACGCAGCGCGATGTCGCTGTCTTCGTTCTTGATCTCGCTGAGCCGCTTGAGCAAGGTGCGCAGCGTGCTGAAGCGGCCGATCTTGTCGCGCTCGCGATAGATGCGGAAGTGCTGGTAGAAGTTCTTGTAATGACGGACTTCATCGCTCTTGATGTAGTTCGTCAGTTCCCGCAGCACCGGCTCATCGGTCACTTCGTTGAGTGCGCGATAGAGGCTCGCGGTACCCGTTTCGACGACGCAGCGCGCGGCGAGCTCCAGGCCCCGGTTGGGTTCGAGCTCATCCGGTGTGCAGACCGAACCGTAGTGTGCGAAGAAGTTGCGGAAACCGGTTTCCCAGTCGAACTCCGGCCAGACGTGGCGTACGTAAGCCGCCAGCGCACGGCCGTGCTGCATTTCCTCGTGTTCCCAGTGATCGCGAAGCCACGCCTGCAGCGTCTCGTCGCCGGCGAAATGGTCGACCAGGAGATGCGTGTACAGGTCCGAGCCGCTCTCGACGAACGACGAGCTGCAAAGCAGGAGGAACAGGTCTTCGTTGTGCCTGACCTTCTCGACGTCGATACGAGAGAGGTCCAGTTTTTCAAGCGTCCATGGCAAGGTGGCGGCGTAGCTCACGCGTTTTCCCCGATCGCTTTGTCTTATCGCCCTGAGGGCATCTGACCGAATTGTGACAAAGCCGGGCAGGCCTGGCTACGCGGCATCCTTGCGGTCAGCGAACCACCGTCACCGGCACGTGGGCCTTGGCCAGCACATCGGTGGAGGTCGAACCCACCAGCCAGCGGGCCAGGGCGCCGCGTTCGGTGTGCCCGATGACGATGTGGTCGACCCCGTGCCGGGGTACGTATGAGAGCAGGGCGTCGCCCGGGCTGCCGTGGATGAGATCGACCGTGACGGGCACCCCTGCTTCCGGCTTCAGGGCCTTCACCTCGGCCTCCAGCGCCTCCTGGCGCCCCCGGCCATTGCTCTCGGTCATCATCAGCGCGGCCGTATCGGCGCCGTTGTCCACCTGCAGGACGGAGACGACATGCACCCGGGCGCCCGCGCAGGCCGCCAGTTCCAGGGCGAAAAGATAGGCGCGGCGGGCGGTTTCGGAGCCGTCGTAGCCGACCAGGATGTGCTTGGGCATGCGTTTCCCCTTCGAATCGCGGCGTTGGAACGATAGTAAGCCGCCGACAGCCGGCCCGGGGAGCCGGTTCACGGGTCTTCCACGAATCCTCGCCTTACCTGAACGGGCGTCGGGGGCGTCCGTGTTTCTTCACATTCGTGAGTACAGAATCCGATCTCGCAGCTTCCTGCCATCTACCCACGGAGAAACGAACATGATCAAGCGCATTACCGGTCTGGCTGTCCTGGCTCTCGCCGCTGCAGGTACCTTCTCCGTCCAGCCCGCCAAGGCGGATAGCAGTGCCGAGGTGAAGTGCCACATGACGTTCAGCACCACGGGTTGGGCTGCGATCTACAAGAAGGCCGATGGCCGGGGCCATGTCCGTTGCGATAACGGCCAGAGCGCCGACGTGAAAATCCACGTCCGCGGTGGTGGCCTGACCGCCGGCAAGTTCAGCATCGAAGGCGGCAAGGGTGAATTCACCCATGTCCACGGCATCAGCGAGATCTACGGCGAATACGCCAGCGGCGGTGCCAATGCCGGTGTCGTGAAGAGCGCCGAGAGCGCCGCGATGACCAAGGGCGAAGTCTCGCTGGCCGTGACGGGTACGGGCCGCGGCTTCAACCTCGGCGTCGACCTGAGCAAGTTCGAGATCGAGAAGATCGGCAAGTAAGCGCCAGCTCGGCGTTACCAAGGGGCGCCCTCGGGGGCGCCCCTTTTTTTTGCGAATCGGTGGCGCGTGACCTTTGGCTCGCAACCGAAGCGAGAGGAACCCGCATTCACGCGGACGAGTACACTTCCCTGATTCCCACCCATCGAGGTTTCCCCATGCGTCGCCTCTCCACGCTTCTCGCGCTTTGCCTGATCACTGTATCCGCCTGGGCTGCCGCCCCGACCGGCCCCGCCGTCGGCGACAAGGCACCCGATTTCAAACTGCAGGACCAGAAGGGCGAGTGGCACACCCTCGACACCGAGAAGGGCAAGTGGCTGGTGGTCTACTTCTATCCGAAGGACTTCACCGGCGGCTGCACGACCGAGGTCTGCACGTTCCGCGACGACATCGTCAAGCTGCATAAGGCTGGCGCCGTGGTGTACGGGGTGAGCCTGGACAACGTGAAGTCGCACGCCGAGTTCGCCGCGAAGTACCACGTGCCGTTCCCGCTCCTTTCCGACGCCGATGGCGCCATGGCGACGAAGTACGACGTGCTCAGCGACGAGAAGGGCAGCAAGTACGCCCGCCGCGAGACCTTCCTGATCGACCCGAACGGCAAGATCGCCAAGGTCTACAAGGACGTGGATCCGGAAAAGAACTCCGGCCAGGTGCTGGCTGACCTCGAGCAGCTGAAGGGTTCGGGCGTCTGAGCATGTTCAAGGCTCTCAAGGGCGCACGCCATGCCCGTCCCTTTGCGCCGTGGCGCATCGTGGTCTGGCTGGTGATGCTGCTGGCGGCGGTCGGCTTCGTGATCAACACCTACGGCGCGGTCATCGCGGCCGGCGCCATCGGCTCGATGAGCCCCGAGGCGCTGGCGGCGGGCGGTCCCGACCCGCGCGTGCTGATGGCCTGGTCGCTGAGCTACTCGCTCGGCGCCTTTGCCGTGATGGCGCTGGCGCTGGGAACCCTGCGCTGGCGCGAATGGGGGCGGCGCGCCATGCGCGTCGTCGCCGGCGTGCTGGCGGTCTGGGCGATCTACACGGCGGTGGTCGCCTTCCATCAGTGGCAGGAGATTGGCGTGGTGCTCGGCCAGGAAGGTCTGCCGCCCGAACTGCTCGTCCGCGGCGTGAAGGCGCGTTCGATCCTCCTCGTGGGGGTCATGCTCAAGGCTGTCTCGGTACCCGTGCTGGCCTGGCTGGCCTGGGCACTCGGTAGCGTGTCGGTCAGGCAGCAGTTCGCCCAACCCGCCCTGTGACCCGGATGACTGCCCGCTGGTGGATTGCCTTCGTCGCCGTCTGCACCGCGGGCGGCGTCGCCGCTCAGGATGTGGGCCAGCTGTCCTGCGGGGTTGCGAGTACTTACGACCTCACGGTCCGTCCCGATGCCCTCCTGTTCGAGCGCCCGGAGGTGGCGCCGCACAGCGTCCGGCTGCACGACGGTAGCCTCGCCACGGACGGTCGTGCCGTGGCGCTGCGTGCGGACGAGCAGGATCGTGTTGCCCTGTTCGAGCGTGACGTCCGGGCCCTGGTGCCCAAGGCCAAGGCGATCGCCAGCGATGGCGTGGACGTTGCCGCGCGCGCTGTGCGGGAGGAGGCCGGCCGGGCATCGCCGGGGTCGCTCAGCAGCGGCGAACTCGACCGGGTGCTCGCCAGTCGTGTCGCCGATATCAAGCGGCGGATCGCTGCCAGCCAGAGCACTCGCGACTGGCAGGCCGATGCGATGCGCGCCTACGCGCAGGAAATCGTTTCCGACATCACGCCCGTGCTCAGCCAGGACGTTGGCAGCGAAGCGATGCAGCTGGCGATGAATGGGGATCTGGACGGTGCCGCTGCGCTGCGCGACCGCGTTGCCGACCTATCCACCGGCGGACAGGCACGCGTGCTTGCCAGGCTGGAGGCTGCGCTCAGGCCGCGGGTGCAGGCGCTCTGTCCGGCCGTGCGTCAATTGCTGGACTTGCAGTCGGGGTGGCGTGACGCGTCCGGTCAGCCTCTCATGCTGATCGAGACAGGCGGATGACCGCCCGCTGACCGGATACGTGGCCGTTTATCACCGGCTAAGTCCGACAGGTCTAACGTTTCGCCCATGGAACGCAACTCGATCCGTGTCGTTAATGGGCTGATTCGCCGAGTCATCGCGGATCGTGATCTCTATGGTCAGGCGGCGCGTGGCGTGCGAGAGCCAGGCCTCAAGGCGATATTGCAGGAATCCGCGGATTCGCTGACGGCGATCGCCGCGGAATTGCAGGGCGAAGTCACCGCAACCGGTGGGCGTGCCGCGACGGCGGGCGGCCCCATGAGCGGCGTCCGCCGCAGCATGATGGAAGCGTCCGCGAAGCTGTCGAGCGATCCGGACGTGACCTATATCCGTACCCTCGAACTGATGGAGCGCCGTCTCCTCGATGCGTTCCTGCGCCTGGAGTCGTCGTCGGGCGATCGCGCCATCGTCGGCCGTCACATCGCGCGACTGCGCCTTCTGCACCTGGACATGATCCACATGGGCGGCGCCACCGGTCGCTGAGCGCCTCGGTGTACCGTCAAATCAGGCGACGCGCCTGAGTTCGATCAGTGTGCGATGCATGTGCCGGTCCGCGGAGACGTGCACGGCGTGCGTGGCGATGCGTGTTTCCCGATCGGCGAAGAAGTTGGCGAAGGCGATGGCGTCGGCCGGGTTCTTGCGCACGGCAATCTGCATCCCCTCACGAAAGATGCCCCACGCATGGCCGATGTCGGCAATGTGGTAATCGATGACGTGCTGCTGCATGAGGTGCCTCTCTGTTTCGACGTGCCTTACGGCATACGTCGGCAAGAGTGGCCGGTCGACATCAGGCAGGGAATCAGACTAATCTGAAAAATCGCGCTTTCTTTTAAGAAAAAACTCAAGCCTGAGGCAGGTCGTTCGCAGCTCGTACCAGCCGGTCGACATGCACACGCAGCGCTGCAACGATGCCCGGCAGTCTTCCTCGTGCTGCGTCTGCGTCGTGGCTGGTAAGCCCCGCTTCGAAATGCTCCAGCATCGTCGCTGCGCCCGAGGGGCCGAAGACACGAAGGCCCCCGTTGATCCGATGGCTCCATGCCGCGATGTCCTCGACGCTGCGCAGCGCCGCGGCGGCAGCGAGATCCTCGCGCATGGTCGCGGCAAAGCGATTCACCATGGCGGGCAAGGTCGCGAGGCTTCCGAAGTCTTCACGCAGTGCGTCGAGATCCCATACGGTAGCGCCGGTCCTGACCGTGCCGAGCACGTCGCGCAGTGCGGCGAGCCTTACGGGCTTCGCCAGGAAGCCGTCCATGCCGCTGGCGAGACATCGTTGCCTGTCCTCGGGCATCGCGTTCGCCGTCATGGCGATGATGTGCATCGTGGCGTGTTTCTCGCGAAGGGCGCGTGCCAGCGCATAGCCGTCGCGCCGCGGCATCTGCAGATCGGTCAGCAGGACGTCGAAAGCCTGGCTTGTCGCCGCTTGCCAGGCCTGTTCGCCGTCATCGACGATGGTGTGCCGGTGCCCGAGCCGCTCCAACTGAGCGGCGACCAGTTCGCGGTTGGTAGCGTGATCCTCGGCCACGAGTACGTTCAGTGGCATCGGGACGCATGATGTTTGCGGTCGTGCCGTTGGCGCGTCCGTGTTGTCACAGGGGACGACGGCCAGGACCAGTTCCACGGTTGCGCGGGTGCCCACGCCGGACTCACTGGCCATGGCAACCTGGCCACCGAGCAGTGCAACCAGCCGGCGACTGATGGCGAGGCCGAGGCCACTGCCGGCAGGACGTCCTGCGGCGGACGATTCGGCCTGGCTGAATGGTGCGAACAGTCGGGCCATCTCGTCGGGCGCGACGCCGATGCCGGTATCGGCCACGATGATGCGTACTTGCTGGTGGCCCGGCGTGTGCCCGGTCGCCTCGACGGTCACGACGATCTTGCCTTGCGTGGTGAACTTGATCGCGTTGCTGACGAGGTTGAGAAGAACCTGGCGCAAACGTGCGCCGTCGGTGACGACGTGCCGGGCGAGATGGCGATCGATGTTGCATTCGATGGAAAGGCCCTTGCTGTCGGCTTGCCAGGTGAACAGGTCGATGACCGCGGCAGTGAGCTCACGTAGATCGACGGGACCAGGAATCACGGTCAGCTGCCCCGCCTCGATCCGCGAGAAATCGAGCACGTCGTCGAGGATCTGCAACAGCGCACCGGCCGAGGACTCCGCCGTGCCGAGCAGGCGTTGCTGCGTGGCGTCGAGCGAGGTCGTGCCGAGCATTTCCAGCATGCCGATGACGCCGTGCATCGGTGTGCGGATCTCGTGGCTCATGGTCGCCAGGAACTGACTCTTCGCGCGCGTGGCCGATTCGGCGGTCTCCTTCGCGGCGGCCAGTTGGCTCGACTGCCGCCGCCGCTCGGACACGTCGATCCAGTAGCCCGTGAACTCCACGGCATCGCCGATGTGCCGCGGCACGGCATGCGACGCCACCCAGCGTTCCGGGACGACGTCATGAATGCGCATTTCCGCGTGGATGGGCGTCAGCGACGTTGCGGCGCGGGTGACCTCGGCCATCAGTCCCGGTTGGTCGCGTGCATCGATCCGTGCGAATGCACGGCGTTCATCGTGAAGAAACGTGTCGGTCGAGACGTCGAAGATAGGCTCTGGATTTCCGCCCACGTAGATAAACACGATCCGCCCGTCCGGGTGATAGAGAAAGCGGTAAACGACGGCCGGCATGTGCCGCGTCACATCCGCGAGCTGGGCTTCTGTTTCCTCGCGACGTCGCGTCTCGCGCCGCAGGCGAAGATAGGCATGGCTGACGAGTAGCAACAAGGCGAGTACCGCGGCTCCTGCCGGCCCGACCTTGCGTGCGACTTCCCGCCACGATCCATCCCAGGTGTAGTCGGAACGAAGCCACGTGTTGCGAATCGTCTGACGGCGTCGTTCGGGGAGTTGGGTGAGCACGCGGTCCAGAAGGGGTAGTAAGGGGGCGAAGCGGCGATCCACAGCCATCGACAGGCTGGCTTGTTCGCCCGTCGGCGCTGCGATCCTGAGGCGTGCTGGATAGTCGCGACGGATGAGGACCTCGGCGGTGGCGATATCGCCGACATAGGCGTCCACTTTGCCGGAGGCCACCGCAGACAATCCCTCGGCCGTGCTGGAAACCGGCATGATGTCGACCGACGACATCGGTGCGACTGCCGCCGCCACGGCGCCCTGGGCGAGGTTGGCGGCGATCCGGCGTCCATCGAGATCGGCGGGGCCTGTCACCAGAAAGCTATGTTCGCGGGTGACGATCACCACCGGCAGGTCGAGGTATGACGCGGTGAAGCCGAAGCGCCGCGCCAGTGTGATGTTGCTGGCCGATGCTGCCGGTAGTAGATCGATCTCGCCCGCGGCAGCGTGTGCAACCGCGTCGTGCCAATCCGAAGTAGTCACCGTCTCGACGCGAAGTCCGAGCACGCGGGTCGCTTCACGCAGATAGTCGATCGCCAGGCCTTCGGCTTCACCGTTCCGACCGACCTGCGACAGAGGTGCTGCGGATGGATCGATCCCGATGCGTAGCACGGGAAGACGCATCAACCACGTTCGTTCGGCCGTGCTGAGTGACACATCGACGGGACGCGTAGCGGGACTTTCGTGGAGCTCGTCGTTCAACGTGGACGTCGTAGCGAGCGAGCCCGCCGTGTCATGAAAGAATGCGAGGTGTTCACGCTGTCCTGTGTCCTCACGCGACGCGTCGGCTTTGCTCGCTTGCGTGTGTTGCGCGAACAAAATGCCGCAAAAAATGGCCAATATTCTCAATAGCTTCATGGTGTTCCTTCAGCCACGAGCGGACGATTACTGTAATCTCCACGCTGGTAAGAATGAGTAGCACATCTCATGGAGAGCGGCGGCGCAAATCCGCTTACGAGGGAATACATGGTTCTGCGAACGATCATTGCCGACGATCACCCGGTGGTCCTGATGGGGGCCCGCGCCGCCCTGGAGGCGGCTGGTGATATCGAGGTGGTCGGTGAAGCGGCCAACGGCGACCGTCTCGTCGAACTGCTGGCGTCGCTTCCCTGCGATGTGGTTGTCACTGATTTCTCCATGCCTGGCGGACGTCACGGTGACGGACTATCGCTGATCGACCTTATTCGCCGTCGCTATCCGCGCCTTCCCGTCGTGGTCTTGACCATGGTCAACAACCCGGCCGTGCTGCAGACCATGCGCAGCCGCGGCGCCCTGGGCCTGTGCGACAAGCGCGCGCCTCTCAGGGAGGTTGCCGTGGCGGTGCGTTATGCCGCGGCCGGTCGTGCCTACATGAGCGATACGATCCGCCGGCAGTTCGACACCGGAGGCCTGCAGACCACGGCCGATAACGTGCGTCTGTCGGCGCGGGAGATCGAGGTGGTCCGCCTGTATGTCGGTGGCATGTCGATCTCGCATATCGCCGAGCAGCTCAGCCGAAGCGTCAAGACGGTCAGCCGGCAGAAGCGAGACGCCATGCGCAAACTCGGCATCGATCACGACAGTCGGCTTTCCGAGTACGCACGCGAGCGCGGCATCGCCTCCTGATGACCCCTGCCGGAAGTCAGGGGTGACCAACCGCCCATGCTTCCTCTCGCCGAACGGACTAAACCATAGATGCGCCGGGCGCATCGTACCCGGTGAACATCCGTTCCCTGGGGAGAAGGGTCATGCGCCATTCGATCATCGCCGGCACCGCCGCCATCGCTTTCGCCCTCACCGCCTCAGCGGCGCAGGCCACGGGGATCAACTTCAGCACGGATACCTGCAAGCACGATTACTCGACGCCGTATGACGTCGACGTCACGCCGGCGGGCCTTTCCTTCCATCGCACCGACGGGACGCCTGCCCAGGTATTCCTTCACGACGGTGCGCTTCGCGTCGATGGCAAGGCCGTCGCCGTGTCAGCGAAGGATGCCGACGCCTTGCGGCGCTATGAGGCGGGCGTTCGTGCACTGATGCCGCAGGTCGCGGCGATCGCACGCGAGGGCGTGGAACTGGGATTCTCGGCGATGACGACGGTCACGCTGTCGTTCGCCGATGGCGACCAACGGGCAAGGATGCTGGAAAAGCTTAAGCGGAAGCAGGTCGACGCCCTACGTGAGATCGACGAGGGCGTGGGCGCCGGTCACTGGTCGGCCGACCGCATGACCGAGACCGTTGCCGGATCGGTCTCCGATTCGGTCGGCGAGCTGGTGGGCTCGGTCACCTCGAGCGCGGTGACTGCCGCTCTCTCGGGCGATGCGAGCAAGGTCGCAGCATTAAAGGCGCGCGCCGATTCGCTGGATAAGTCGATGGATCGCGAAATGAACAAGCGCTCGAAGGCTCTCGAAGCGAAGACCGATGCGATCTGTCCGCAGCTCAACGATCTTGCCGGCCTTCAGCAAGGCTGGAACGTGCGTCTGGGCAACGGCAAGCCACTGGAACTCATGACGATCAAGCCGAAGAGCGAACACCACGATCACGACAGCGATCGTCACGGCGACAGCGACCAGAAGGTGGTCAGCTTCTGACGCGTTGGTCGAGCCAGGCGACGACGTTACTGACGCTGTCGCCGTAGAACGTCCGATACATTTCCTCGGTGACGTAACCGATGTGCGGCGTCGTCAGCACGTTGGTTAGTGTACGGAAGGGATGATCCGCGGCGAGTGGCTCGACCTCGAAGACATCCACGGCCGCGCCTGCCAGCCGGCCGTGCGACAACGCGTCGATCAGTGCCTGCTCATCGACGATGGGCCCGCGCGAACTGTTGATCAGTCGTGCCGTCGGCTTCATCGCGGCCAGCTCCGCCGCACCGATCAGGCCGAGCGTGCGGTCGCTCAGCCGCGTATGGATGCTGAGGAAGTCCGATTGCGCGAGCAGCGCGTCCTTCGACACCCGGCGGACGCCGACAGCACTGGCCGCTTCGTCGGTCAGGTTCTGACTCCAGGCGATCACCTGCATGCCGAACGCCTGCGCGATCCGCGCGACCTCGGCACCGATGCGGCCGAGGCCGAGAATGCCGAGTGTCTTCCCACGCAGCTCGGTACCAAGACCGACCTGCCAGTGACCGGCGCGTACCGATGCCGCTTCGACGGCGATACTCCGTGCCAGGGCGAGGATCGCGGCCCAGGTGAACTCGATCGTTGGCGTTGACGAATAATTCGTGTGCATGACCTCGACACCGTGCTTCGCGGCGGCGTCGAGATCGATCGATGCATTGCCCCGCCCCGTGGAGGCAATCAACTTGAGTCGGGGCAGGGCGGCGATCAGTGCTGCGGTCATCGGGGTGCGTTCGCGCATGATGCAGACGGCGTCGAACGTCGCCAGCCGCTGTACGAGTTCGTCGTGCCCGGCCAGGTGGTCGTGAAAGACGACGATCTCCGCCCGGTCCGCCAGCGGCGACCAGTCCGCACTCTGCATCGCCACGTGCTGGTAATCGTCCAGCACGGCCAGTCGAATCATTTGTTCAGTCATTGCAAGTTCCTGGGTCAGGTGGGCTGGATGAGGTCCCAGCCGTTCCCGTAAAGATCGTCGAAAACGACGACGCTGCCATAGGATTCGTGTCGCGGTTCTTCGCGGAAACGGACACCATGCTCGCGCATCCGCGCGTAGTCGCCGGAAAAATCATCGGTATTCAGAAACAGGAAAACGCGACCGCCGCCCTGGTGGCCGACCTGGGCGCGCTGCTCGTCAGTGACCGCGCGTGCCAGGAGCAGGCGCGTGCCGTCCGAACCGCGAGGCGCGACGGTCACCCAGCGCTTGCCGTCGCCCATGTCGGTGTCTTCGATCAGGTGGAAATCCAGCGCGCGCGTGAAGAAGGCGATGGCCTCGTCATAATCGTGGACGAGGAAGGCGATGGCACCGAGGGAAGGCATGGGAATCTCCGGAGTCGATTCCCAAGCATCCGCGCTCGGCGCCGCGTAGGCAAGGACATCGTGCCGCGTCAGAGCTTCACGACGCCGATCTGCATGAGGAAGGTCAGGTTGTCTTCGAGGTGCCAGTTCTCGGCGATCCTGCCATCGGCGATGCGATAGATGTCGGTGGCGATGAAGTCCACCGTTTGTCCCTTACCTTGGCTGCCCTTGAAGGTCCCGGTGAAGTGGCCGCTGAAATGCAGGTGGACTACGACCCGGTCGCCGGCCACGATCATTTGCGGAATCTCGACCTTGAGGTCGGGCACGGCGCCGAGGAAACCCTTCGAGGCCTGTAACGGTCCCTCGATGCCTTGCGGACGTCCCGGAGGCAAGGCGCGGTCCATGAAGTCCGGCGCTAGCGCAGCGCGGGCCATGGCCGGATCGCCGGTTTGCCAGAACGTGTCGTAGCGGCGGGCGGCGAGAATGCGCGGATCGCTCTGCTTGTCCAGCGACGGCTCGTCACTGCTCACGACCTGCGGTTGTACGAGGGCTTTATCTGCCGCGAAGGCGGGCAGGGCAGCGAGGGCGAGTGCAGCGAAGAGGATCGGGCGGCGCATGGGTTAGCTCCCGTGGGCGTTGTCCGGCAGGGCTGCCGGTGCGCCGCTCATGCTCCGCCTGCGTCGTGGGTTGAGCTAGATGCTTCTTCTCAAGGCATTCTTGCAAGGATCGAAACAATCCTCAGGGTGCGGCGGCGTGCATCCGCCGGATCCGGACCGTGGAGCCGCCGGCGAACGTGATCACGAAGGTCGAGCCCTCGTGCTCCTGCTTCGTGACAGGCAGGGGATCGGCACTGGCGGCCGCCTCCAGTTCACTGCGGTGGTAGCGCACTTCCTCGCCATTGGGTGTGATCGTCATCGGTGGCCCGAGTCGCACGAAGCTGGTGAAGTGGGTAGCGCAGGTGTCGCAGTCGGGGTGGCTGATTTCCGGCAGGCGCTTGGCCCAGATCCAGTACTTGTTCTCGTGCGGAATCAGGATGCGGCGGTCGTTTCTACCGCCGATGGGGTGGCCCTCGACGGACGACCAGACGCGGACGATGCGCGACGTGCTGCAGTCATCCGAGGCGCACTCCTGGAGTACGACGTAATCGTTGCCGTTGAGGTACTGCGGCTCGATGCTGAGCACGTCGCCCTCGACCAGCGCGGTTGCCGGAAAAACCACGCCGGGCATGCGCGGATCGGTCCTGAAGTCGCCCGACACGAGGTAGCCGCCATGGCTCTCGGTGTAGGCATCCGCGGTGACGGTGACTCGCGGCAGTTCGACACCGGAGGGTGGCGTCGCCTGTTGTCCCAAGGAGGGCAGGGTGACGACGCCGAGGATCGACGCGAGGGCGAGCCTTTGAAAAACGGGCATGGACGAATCTCCCTGATGTGCCGTGCGCATCCGTGCATGACACCACCGCCGCCGCGAGCAAACAAGTCCGCAGAAACTTTCGAAGTCAAACTTGCAAGTTTGCCTTGTAAGTTGCGTTTCGCGTCCCTAACGTAGGGACATGGCAAAGCAAGCTTCCGTGTTCCCGGGCGTCGATATCGCCGCCGCCGATCTCCTGACCGCTTGCGGCCAGCTCGTGCGCCGGCTTCGCGCGGAAACCAACAACCAGGAACTCAGCTGGTCGCAGTTGGCCGTGCTTGCGCGTCTCGAGGAGACCGGCCCCACGTCCATTGCCGACATGGCGCGCGCCGAGTCGGTGAAGCCGCAGTCGATGGGGGTGACGCTCTCGGTCATGGAAGACGAAGGTCTCGTCGAGCGGACGCCGCATCCCACGGACGGCCGCCAGTTTCTTTTTGCTTTGACCACCGCCGGCATCGAGGCCCGCCGTCGCGTCCGCGCCGCGAAGCAATCGTGGCTGGCTGGCGCGGTGGCCACCCTGACGGCCGACGAGCAACGCGATCTGCTCATCGCCGCGGCGGTGATCCGTCGCCTTGCCGATTCGAGCACCCGCGATCCTGCGTGACATCCATCGTCTTACCCCCACATCCCCAAGGAACTCACCATGCCGCTCAGCCAACTCGACGCCAATGCCGCGTTGATCGTCGTCGACCTTCAAAAGGGCATCGTCGCGCTTCCCACGGTGCACGACACCGCGGACATCGTCGCGCGCTCTGCTTCGCTCGCCCGTGCCTTTCGCGCGTCGGGTCGTCCGGTCGTGCTCGTGCATGTCACCGGTGGGGCGCCGGGTCGTACCGACGCGGGCGCGCGTCCGTTTCCATCGGATCCGTCGTTCATCGAATTCGTTCCCGAGATCGAGCGTGCACCGTCCGATCACATCGTCGAGAAGAAGCGCTGGGGCGCGTTCCATGGCACCGACCTCGACAGCTGGTTGCTCGGCAAGGGTGTGGAGCAGGTAGTCATCGTCGGTGTGGCCACCAGCATCGGCGTTGAATCCACCGCGCGTTTTGCCAGCGAACACGGCTACAACGTGGTGGTCGTACCCGACGCGATGACCGATCTGGTCGCCAGCGCGCATGAGAACAGCGTCAACACGATCTTCCCGCGGATCGCTGAAACGACGACGACCGCGGAGCTGCTCAAGGCGATCGGCTAAGGATCAGCCTCCCCTCACGCTAAACCTGATGATCGTGCTCGTCGTCGGCCGCAAGGCCGGCGCCCGCACCCGCGGCGGCACCACCGGCCATGCCGGCACCCATGCCGCCGCCCATACCGCCACCGCCCATTCCGCCGCCCATACCGCCACCGCCCATTCCGCCGCCACCGCCCTTCCCTCCGGCACCCTCACGGCCATCGCCTTTGCCGCTTTCGGCCCGCGATTTACCGCCTGAGCCGCTCGACGGACGTGTCGGGCCCTGCTTGGGAATCACCACGCTCGACGGAATGGCATCCAGGTCGAGCACCTTGCGGATGAAGTCGCGCAGCGAGACTACGAGCTCCGCAGTGTGCGTGGGCCTGCCTTCGGCCAGCTCGGTCGCGGCACGCGCCGCCAGTTCCACTTGCTGTTCGGTGCCGAGGAGGATGATGTCCGAGAGAGCGGCTTCCACGGCATCGCGTACGCGGCGTGCTCGCTCGTTGCCCTGCGATGCGGCGGCATCGATGGCAGTCTGCTCGGCATCCAGGCGCTTCAGGTCACGTAGGTGTGTAGGGTCGACGGCGAGATTGCCGGTGAACGAACCGCCGAGCGTTTTGTAAGCCGCGATCAGCGTGCGAAGACGCTCGTTGATCTGCCGATTCTCCCGCTCGCGCCGCTGCTGGATCGTCTGCATGGCGAGCAGCCGGATGCCCACACCGATGAGCGTGATGACCGCCAATCCGAAGAGGGTGGAGAGGAGGCCTTGCCAGGAGCTGAAATCGAGGTTTCGCATGGGGGAATCCTCGGCAAGCGCCAGCGAGCGTGGCGTGAACCTGCGAGCCGACGTGAAGGTACAATGGTCAGCCACGTAGGCTCCTGCCAGGTCCGATTGCAGGACGCTCTGTTTTTCCCCGTACAATCATAATGTTAGGCAGATTATGCTGCTGATGATCGACAACTACGACAGCTTCACCTTCAACCTCGTCCAGTACCTCGGCGAGTTGGGTCAGGAGGTCAAGGTGGTGCGCAACGATGCCCTCACCGTCGCGGACATTCGCGCCATGGCGCCGTCCCGCATCATGATTTCGCCGGGGCCGGGCACGCCGGACGATTCGGGTGTGTCGATCGACATCCTTCGCGAGATGGCCGGCGAGTTGCCCATCTTTGGCGTCTGTCTCGGGCATCAGGCGATTGGCCAGGTGTTTGGCGGCAAGGTGATCCGGGCGCGCGAGATCATGCACGGCAAGACCTCGCCGGTGAAGCATCGCGGCCAGGGCGTCTTTGCCGGCCTGCCGAATCCCTTCGAGGCCACGCGCTACCACTCGCTGGTGGTGGAGAAGGACTCGGTGCCGGATTGCCTGGAAGTCACCGCCTGGACGGAGCGCGAAGACGGTTCGCTCGACGAGATCATGGGCCTGCGTCATCGCACGCTCGATATCGAAGGCGTGCAGTTCCACCCGGAATCGATCCTCACCCAGCATGGTCACGACCTGCTGCGTAACTTCCTCGGCATGCCGTTGCCGCTCGCCGCGTAAGAAAGGATCCCGTTCCATGCCGATGACTCCCTCCGAGGCGCTGCAGCGCACGATCGAGCACCGCGAGATCTTCCACGACGAGATGATCGAGCTGATGCACCAGATCATGCGCGGCGACGTGAGCCCGCTGATGACGGCGGCGATCCTCACCGGCCTGCGGGTGAAGAAGGAAACCGTCGGCGAGATCACCGGCGCGGCGCGGGTCATGCGCGATCTGTCCGCGAAGGTCGACGTCGGCCCACATGCTCATTTCATCGACATCGTCGGCACCGGCGGCGACGGCGCGTCGTCGTTCAATATTTCCACGGCGTCGATGTTCGTCGCCGCGGCGGCAGGCGCGCGCGTCGCCAAGCACGGCGGTCGCAGTGTGTCGTCGAAGTCGGGCAGCGCCGATGTGCTGGAGGCGCTCGGCGCGCGCATCGACCTGCTGCCGGCCCAGGTGGCCGTGTGCATGGACGAAACCGACATCGGCTTCATGTTTGCGCCGAATCATCATCCGGCGATGAAGGTGGTCGCGCCCGTGCGCAAGGAAATGGGCGTACGGACCCTTTTCAACATCCTCGGGCCGCTGACCAATCCGGCGGGCGCACCGAATATTCTCATGGGTGTGTTCCACCCCGATCTCGTCGGCATCCAGGTACGCGCGCTGCAGGCGCTGGGCGCGAAGAACGCCCTGGTGGTCTGGGGCCGTGACGGCATGGATGAAATCTCCCTCGGCGCCGCCACCCTTGTGGGCGAGCTGCGCGACGGTGTGGTGCGCGAGTACGAGGTCGAGCCGGAGGATTTTGGCCTGTCCATGGCCTCCAGCCGCAACCTTCGCGTGGAAGATGCCAGCGAGTCGAAAGCCATGCTGCTGGACGCGATTTCCGGTGTTCAGGGCGTGCCACACGACATCGTCTGCCTGAATGCCGGGGCGGCCCTATACACTGCCGACGTGGCTTCCTCGATCCAGGAAGGCATCGATCTGGCGCGGGCAACCATCGCAAGTGGCGCCGCTCGTGTAAAAATGGAAACGTTCGTAGCCGCGACGCAGCGGCTCGGCGCCTGATATCGTCGGGCCTCCCCAGCCCCGGCCTTACCCAAGGAAGCGCTTCGATGCCCGACATTCTCCATCGCATCCTCCACCGCAAGGCGGAAGAAATCACCGAGCGCAAGCGCAAGCTCTCTCTCGATGACCTTGCCGCTCGCGTGGCGGATCTGGACGTCACGCGGGGTTTCGTCGCCGCGATCGATGCCAAGCTGCATGACGGCCATCCGGCGGTGATCGCCGAGATCAAGAAGGCCAGTCCCAGCAAGGGACTGATCCGTGCCGACTTCAACCCAGGCGAGATCGCTCGCAGTTACGAGCGCGGCGGCGCGGCCTGTCTGTCCGTGCTGACCGACGCCGATTTTTTCCAGGGGCACGAAGACTATCTGCGCGAAGCGCGCGAGGCCTGCTCGCTGCCGATCCTGCGCAAGGACTTCATCGTCGACGAATACCAGGTATACGAGTCCCGCGTCATCGGCGCCGACTGCATCCTGCTGATCGTGGCGGCCTTCGCCAGCAAGGAAGGCGACGACGTCATCTATGACGATGCCGCGCTGCTCGAGCTCTCCATGCTGGCGGCGGAGCTCGATCTCGACGTCCTGGTCGAGGTACACAACGAAGACGAGCTCGAGGTCGCACTGGATCTTCCGGTGCCGTTGATCGGCGTGAACAATCGTAATCTGCGCACGTTCGAGACCTCGCTGGGAACGTCGCTCACGCTGAAAGACCGGGTGGGTGCAGATACCGCCATCGTTGCCGAATCCGGCATCCATACGCTGGAAGACGTACGCAAGTTGCGCAGCGCGGGCATCCACACGTTCCTCGTCGGCGAAGCCTTCATGCGTGCCGCCGATCCCGGTGCCGAACTTCAGAAGCTCTTCGGCACGTCCCCGCACAGCCCTTCGCACAAACACTAGAAGCCGAATGAATCAGGGGATAGACGCGGCGGTCGTCGACGACACCGCCGCAGACGCTCGACGCGTCGTCTTGTTCGACTTCGACGGCGTCATCGTCCGTCACCAGACACTCGAACTGTTCTTCCGCGAGCGCCTTTCCGGCGCCGGTCGCTGGCGCATGCTGCTGGCGCTGCCGTTGTTACCGTTCATTCCGCTGCTTATCGGCACGGTCGCCGGTAATCGTTTGCTCGGCCGCGTTTTTCTCCGCGTGGTGACCTTCGGTCGTCGCGAAGCGACCTATCGCCGCCAGGTGGCGGCCTACGCACGCACGTATGCACGGCGCCCGGGGGTGTTCCTGCGCGACGCTGTCGCCACGCTCCGGCGTCACGTGGACGCCGGTGACCGGGTCATTGTCATCAGCGGCAATGACCTGACCATGGTCGAGGCGATCCTCGACGAGGTGAGCCTCACCGGTTACGAGCTGATCGCCTCGCAGACCCGGGGCGGCCTGTTCGGCGTACATTTCACCCGGCATAACGTCGATGGGGTGAAAGTCACGACGCTCGACCGCGCAGGGGTGTCCCGGCCCTGGGTCATTGCCTATAGCGACTCCCTGTCAGACCTGCCCATGCTGCGGGCGGCCGAAGCGGCGAAGCTGGTCAACCCCAGCCCGAAGGTCGCGAAGAAGGCGGCGCGCGTCCTCGGTGACAAGCTCGAAGTCCTCTACTGGTACTGATCGCGCCTCACCGCTTGCGTGCGCCCGCCCGCCGCCGCTAGCCTCGCTATCCGTCCCCGTCCCCGGATTAGCGATGTACCTGTCTTCCCTGCGTGAGCTTGCTCTCGGCAGTCGCCTCAAGGCGCTGAGCGACCACTTCTACCAGGCCGTCGACGAGGTCTACCGGGCGTGCGGGGCGGACATCGAGTCGCGCTGGTTTCCCGTACTGCGCTTTCTTCGTGACGTCGGCCCGACCACGGTTACCGACATGGCGACCGCCATCGGGCAGACTCACTCCGCCGTGAGCCAGCTTGCCGACCGGCTGGTCGAGGCGGGCATGGTGGTGCGCCAGCGCGACCCGCAGGACGGCCGCCGCAGCGTGCTTGCGCTGACCGATGCGGGCGAGCGTGCGCTGGGAGCGCTCGGACCGGTCTGGCTGGCGATCCGGCGAGGTATGGCGGAGTCGATGGGGCCGCGTGGTCTCGCCCTCCTGGATGCCATCGATGGTTGTGAGCAGGCGCTGGGCGAACGTCCCCTGGTCGACGCCATCCTCGCGCAGCGGTCCGCGCTGTCGCGCGAGCAGGTCGAGGTGGTGCCGTTCGATACGGCGCTTCGCGAGCACTTCCGTCGGCTCAACCAGGCCTGGCTCGAGCGGTATTTCCACGTCGAGGACCTGGATCGGGCGCTGTTCGCCGATCCGGAGGGTCTGATCATTGCCCGCGGCGGCGCGATCTTCTTCGCGCTGTATGCCGGCGAAGTGGTCGGGACCTGTGCCCTGCTCAGTGAGGGGGAGGGCGTCTACGAGTTGTCCAAGATGGGCGTGGACGAGAACTACCGCGGGCTGGGCGCGGGCCGCAAGTTGCTCGACGCAGCGATCGCCGAATTCCGGAATCGCGGCGGCTCTCAGCTGTTCCTCGAGTCGAACAGCAAGCTGGCCCGGGCGATGGGCATGTACGAACGGGCCGGCTTCGTGCGCCAGCCGACCATCCGCCCGGGCTCGCATTACGCGCGGGCGGATGTCTACATGATCTACCAGGGCCCCTGAGGGCTTAGCGGGTACCGCGCACCACGATGGTCTTGCCGGCCACGTCGATCATTCGCTCTTCCTCGAGCTGCTTGAGCACGCGGCCGACCATCTCCCGGGAGCAGCCGACGATCCGGCTGACTTCCTGCCGGGATATACGGATCTGCGTGCCGTCCGGGTGGGTCATCGCGTCCGGCTCCTGGCACAGGTCCAGAAGGGTGCGCGAGACACGGTTGGTCACATCCATGAAGGCCATGCGGCTGACCTGTCGGGAGGTCCGCAGCAGGCGCTGGGTCAGCTGGGAGCCGATCGCAAAGAGCAGCTTGGGGCATTCGGCGGACAGCGGCCCCTCGAGCAACTGGAACAGGCGTTCGTAGCTGATCTCGGCCATTTCGACCGGCGTCCGCGTCCGCACGAGCGATTCGCGTTGCGCCTGCTCGACGAACAGGCCCATCTCGCCGATGAACTGGCCCCGGTTGATGTAGGCCAGGATCAGTTCGCGGCCCTCTTCGTCCTCGGTGCAGACGGCGAGCGAGCCCTCGACCACGTAATAGAGCGTATTGGCTGGATCACCCGGTCGGATGATCGCCGTTTTCCCCGGGTAGCGGCGGCGGTGGCAGGCGTCCAGGAAACGGCCCATCGACGCGGGGTCGGGCGCGAAGCCCAACGGTGCCTGGGAGCGTTCGAATGCCTGTTGCAACAGATATTTAAGTTGAGCCACAGCAGATTCCGTTGAGTCTTACTGGCATAGCGTCCCCTTCAACGACTGGCCGACGGAATTCCGTCAGGTGTCGTTGACTCGCCATGTCTCGGGCGGATTATTGCAGACATCCGGTCGTCAAAATCCACACTTCCACGTGAAAGGTGACCGGTGTGTTCAAATTTTCGCCATCTTGCCTCATAATTTCACCCCCTCGGCGCCAGACCCCCTGTCTTACGCCGTACACAAGGGGAAGGCAGACTCCGGGTTTGCCTGTTCTCCTTATCTCTTTGCGGGGACCCTAGCTGCTAACCCGCGTCTACTGCTGGCCGTTCTTCCCCGGCCTCGGAGAGTCGCTGTGGTCAAACCGCTTCCCCGCCTTCGCCTGCAAGGTTTCAACAACCTCACCAAGGCGCTGAGCTTCAACATCTACGACATCTGCTATGCCGTCTCGGAGCAGCAGCGCCAGAACTACATCGAATACATCGATGAGCAGTACGACGCCGACCGCCTGACCCAGATCCTGACGGACGTGGCCGAGATCATCGGCGCGAACATCCTGAACATCGCGCGCCAGGATTACGATCCGCAGGGCGCCTCCGTCACCATCCTCATTTCCGAGGAGCCGGTGGTCGAGAAGCTGGGCCGTGACACGATTTCGGGCGCCGTCGTGGCGCACATGGACAAGAGCCACATCACCGTCCATACCTACCCGGAAACGCATCCGCATAACGGTATCGCCACCTTCCGTGCCGACATCGACGTGGCCACCTGCGGTGTCATTTCGCCGCTGAAGGCCCTGAACTACCTGATCGACAGCTTCGAGTCGGACATCGTCATCGCCGATTACCGCGTGCGTGGCTTCACGCGCGACGTGAAGGGCAAGAAGCACTTCATCGATCACAAGATCAATTCGGTGCAGGACTACCTCGCCAAGCACATCCGTCAGAAGTACGAGATGTTCGACGTGAACGTCTACCAGGAAAACATCTTCCACACGAAGATGCACATCAAGGACTTCGACCTCGATACGTACCTGTTCGAGGCCCAGGCCGACGATCTCTCGTTCAAGGAGCGCCAGCGCATCGAGTCGCTGCTCCGCCGGGAGATCGAGGAGCTCTTCCACGGTCGCAACCTGATGTGACGAAGAACCCCGCGAAAGCGGGGTTTTTTTATGCCTGCGCGTTCGCCTTGATGAAGTCGATGAAGGCGCGAAGTGGCGCGGGCACGAGTCGGCGACCCGGGTAGTAGAGGAAGGGACCGGGGAAGCTCGGCCACCACGGTTCGAGCACGGGCTCGAGAACACCGCGGTCGAAGTATGGGCGGATCCAGTCCTCGAACAGGTAGACGATGCCCGTGCCGGCCAGGGCGACGTCCATCAGCAGGTCGGTGCCGCCGCCGATGCGTACGATCATCGGGCCGGTTGGGTCGACGACGACTTCCTCGCCCTCCCGCTCGAACTCCCAGGCAGGCATGTTGCCGCTCGGGAAGCGGCCGCGCAGGCAGGCGTGCTCGAGCAGGTCGCGAGGGTGGCCGGGGTGCCCATGACGTGCAAGGTAGGCCGGTGAGGCCGCCGCGGCAAAGCGCTGGACGCGCGGCCCGATCGGCACGGCGATCATGTCCTGTTCCAGTCGTTCGTCGTAGCGGATGCCGGCATCGCATCCGGCGGCCAGGACATCGACGAAGCTCTCTTCCGTGGTGACATCGAGGCGGATGTCCGGGTAGGCAGCCAGGAAGGGCGGGACGATGGCCGGCAGGACGAGCCGGGCGGCACTGACCGGCACGTTGAGGCGCAACGTGCCCGCCGGCCTGTCACGAAACCCGTTGACCACATCGATGGCGGCATCGACCTCGTTCAACGCGGGGCCGAGTCGAAGGAGCAGACCTTCCCCGACCTCGGTCGGCGCGACGCTTCGCGTGGTGCGGTTGAGCAGCCTTACCCCGAGCTGGGTTTCGAGCCGGCGTACCGCTTCGCTCAGCGCCGAGGCGCTGCCGCCGCTGAGGCGTGCGGCCTCGCGGAAGCCACGGGCTCGCGCCACGGCGACGAAGGCGCTCAGGTCTGCAAGGTCGACCATGGGAGTCCTCAAGGGTTAGATTGTGCGGGAAGGCGCACGACTTGTGCCGATTGTGCACGGTTATCGAGCGGACCCCCAGCGCCTAGGATGCAGGTCTACCTACGGAGACCCACCATGTCCCAGATCAACGCAGCCGGCACGTTCACCCTCGGCGATCGCACGGTAAAGCGGCTTGGCTACGGCGCCATGCAGCTCGCCGGCAAAGGTGTCTTCGGCCCGCCCGCCGATCGCGGCGCGGCGCTGGCCGTCCTGCGCGAGGTCGTGGAGAGCGGTGTCGATCACATCGACACCAGCGACTTCTACGGTCCGCACATTACCAACCAACTGATTCGCGAAGCGCTGCATCCTTACCGCGACGACCTCGTCATCGTCACCAAGGTCGGCGCCGTGCGCGGATCGAAGGGCGAATGGCATCCGGCGTTTTCAGCCGACGAGCTCACCCGGGCCGTGCACGACAACCTGCGCAACCTGGGCAAGGACGTGCTGGACGTGGTGAACCTTCGCGCCATGTTCGATGTGCATGGCCCTGCGGAAGGCTCGATCGAAGCGCCGCTGTCGGCCCTGGCCGAGCTGCAACAGAAGGGGTTGATCCGCCACATCGGCTTGAGCAACGTGACGGCGACGCAGATTGCCGAAGGCCGGAAAATCACCGCGATCGTCGGCGTGCAGAATCAGTACAACCTCGCCCATCGCGAGGACGACGCCCTCATCGACGAGCTGGCTCGCGAGGGTACGGCGTACGTGCCGTTCTTCCCCCTGGGTGGTTTCACGCCGCTGCAGTCTTCGACGCTGTCGGAGGTGGCAAAGCGTCTCGAGGCCACGCCGATGCAGGTCGCGCTGGCGTGGCTGCTGCATCGTTCACCGAACATCCTGCTCATTCCGGGCACGTCGTCCGTCGCCCATCTTCGGGAGAATCTGGCAGCGGCCTCGCTGGCGCTGTCCGCCGATGTGATCGCCGAACTGGATGGCATCTGACTAGATGCGGTAAGCCACCGCTTTCATGACGGTCGATGCGGCATGCATGAGGCCGGGCAGGGGCCATGGCAGGTCGATGCCGCCACGTGCCTGTGCCGCATCGGCGTGGCGGATCTCGTCCGCCTGCATCTGGCGGAGGATGGCGCGGCTGCGATCGTCCTGCGCAGGCAGTCGCTCGAGGTGTTCGGCCAGGTGGGCTTCCACCTGGCGTTCGGTCTCGACGACGAATCCCAGGCTGATCGGGTCACCCACGGCTGCCGCTGCGACGCCGATGGCATAGCTGCCGGCGTACCACAGTGGATTGAGCAGGCTGGGGCGGCTGTCGAGCTGCTTGAGGCGTTCGGCGCACCAGGCCAGGTGATCGGTTTCTTCCTGGGCGGCGTGCATCAGGTGTTCCCGGGTTTCCGCGGTACGGGCGAGAGCGGCCTGACCGACGTAAAGGGCCTGCGCGCAGACCTCGCCGACATGGTTGATCCGCATCAATCCCGCCGCGTGACGCCGCTCGGCGTCGTCCAGCGGCGCATCGGGAACGGCGTCGCCGGGTGAACGGCGGGCGGGCTCGGGCGAGCCTGCCACGGCTTCCATGGCGCGCTCCAGGCCGCTCAGGAGGCGGTCGAAGGGGCTCAGGGTGCGAATGGTCACGGAAGACTCCTTACGTACGAATACAGCAGAGGTTATAATGGGCAACTCCCGAATCCAGATGAAGACGCTGCGGCCGCTTGTCGCGGCAGCCGCTCCGGAACCGGGACCGCTTGTGAACGGGCCCCCTGATCCATTATGATTGTCGGCCCGAAGCTCACCTGCACGGTGGGCTTGCGCGATGAGGGAAAAGTCCGCTATTCTCTCGCGCCTTTGCTTTCACCGATTCCGTGTTCCGTCTCAACGGCGGCAAACCAGGTATTTGAAATGAAAACGTTCACCGCCAAGCCGGAAAGCGTCAAGCGCGATTGGTTCGTGGTTGATGCCACGAACAAGACCCTGGGTCGTCTTTCGACCGAGGTCGCGCGTCGCCTCCGCGGCAAGCACAAGCCCGAGTTCACGCCCCACGTCGATACCGGCGACTACATCGTCGTGATCAACGCCGAGAAGGTGGCCGTGACCGGTGCCAAGCTGGACGACAAGATGTACCACCGCTTCACCGGCTACGTCGGCAACCTGAAGACCACGAGTCTCAAGGATCTGCTGGCTACCCACCCGGAGCGCGTGATCGAGATCGCCGTCAAGGGCATGCTGCCGAAGAACCCGCTGGGTCGTGCCATGTACCGCAAGCTCAAGGTGTACGGCGGTGCCGAGCACCCGCACACCGCGCAGATGCCCCAGGCGTTGGAAATCTAAGGAACTTACATGGCTACCCAGCAGAATTACGGTACCGGCCGCCGCAAGACCTCCGCCGCCCGCGTGTTCCTCCGCAAGGGCACCGGTGGCATCGTCGTCAACGGCAAGCCGCTCGACCAGTTCTTCGGTCGCGAGACCTCGCGCATGATCGTGCGCCAGCCGCTCGAACTGACCGAAAACGTCGACAAGTTTGATATCATGGTCACCGTCGCCGGTGGCGGCATCACGGGTCAGGCCGGCGCCATTCGCCTCGGTATCTCCCGCGCCCTCGTCGAATACGACGAAGCGCTGAAGTCGCCGCTGCGTAAGGCAGGTTTCATGACCCGCGACGCTCGCGAAGTCGAGCGTAAGAAGGTTGGTCTGCATAAGGCCCGCCGCGCAACGCAGTTCTCGAAGCGCTAAGCACCAGCGCTTCAAAGTTCGACGCTCCAAGGTCAGAGCGCGTCGAGCCCCGGTTTATTGGGAGATCGTCTAACGGTAGGACAACAGCCTCTGACGCTGTCTATCTAGGTTCGAATCCTAGTCTCCCAGCCAAACGAAACAGGCCCCGCGAAAGCGGGGCTTTTTTCGTTTCAGGGTCATGGTGCTTGGTCAACTTGGTTGGTCAACACATGCGTATGCGACTGGCCCACCATCTGCTACGCCACCCCCAATCGGGGATGTGGCACTTCCGCCTAATCGTGCCGAAGGCCCTTAGGCCGATCCTCGGCCTGGGCGTCGTCAAGCGATCCCTTGGAACGAAAGACCCGGCGCTGGCGAGAATGTGGGCGTATGCCCTGGGCGTCCGCTGTGCTCAAATGCTGGCTACGGCACGGGATGAGCTGGAGGCAGGGATGAGCAAGCAGTGGGACGATGACGCGGTGGCCCGGATGATGGGGCAGATCGAGAAGAACCTCGACGGTGGAACGGTCCGCAAGTGGGAGGTCGAAACGCCCGATGGGCACCGGCTCCGAACCGACGGCTCCGATCGCGATCACCGCCAGGGCATGGAAGCACTCAAGGCGATTCTTGAGGCACAACCTCCCGTCACGATGAGCCCGCGGTATCCCGTGGCCCCGGCCGCTTCTGGGAGCCGGCTGAACCTTGGCGATGCCATCAAAGGTTATTCAGAGGTCGAGGCTCTGGCGATGCGGCCGAACACCTGGTCACAGAGGAAACGTGCCCTCGATGACTTCTGTAAGGCGATCGGACCGTTCGCTTTTGTCGCCCTGATCACCCGACAAAAAGCGAGCACCTGGAGCGACGGCCTCCTTCGTTCGGGCAAGAGCAACGTCTACGTAGCCAACTGCGTCAGCCACGTGGCCCAACTTTTCGAATCGCTTCTCCGCAAAGAGATCGTGACCAGCAACCCCATCAAAGGGCTGGTCGTGGTTAAGAAATCCGAGAAGGCAAAGCGGCGTGCCCAAGGACACGAGTGGGAGCCGTTCGAGGTCGAAACCCTCAAGCGGATCTTTGACCCGGCCAACCTGAAGAAGGTGAAAGAGCACGTCAGTTGGGGCGCATTGTTGGGCCTTTACACGGGCGGCCGCGTCGGCGAGTTGGCGCAGATTTTTCTACGAGATTTCGTTGTCGAAGGTGGTGTCCCGTGCCTGAAGATTTGTGCGGACAGTGACGGCCAGAGCATTAAAACAGGGTTTGGAGGCGAGCGCCTGGTGCCCATCCATCCCGATCTCATCGAACTCGGACTGCTTGATCGTGTGGAGCGTCTGCGAGCCGAAGGCCACGAGCGCCTGTTTCCGAGAATGCGCATCGACAGCGCAGCGGGTAAGGGAAACTCGATCAGCAAGGGTTTCAACTATTACCTCGCCGGCCTTGGTATCAAACCGAGGCGGGCGCACGGGATCATTGGCATCCACAGTCTGAGGAAGACGGTCATTCAAACGCTCCAAGGGTCATCACTGCCGGCAGAACGGCGGCGCGCCCTTGTGGGTCATGAAGCCGGTGATCCCGTCGCCGATACGCATCAGGGCTCCTATATGCGCACGTGGACGCCGGGCGAACTTTCCGCTTTTTTCCCTGGACTTCCATGGGCGTCGTGGCTACGCCTGACGGATCTTGCCCCTATGCTTCGAGGACAAAAACCGCGTGAATTTTAAAGATTTTAGATTGATCGAGATTGGCCTATGGATAGCAGTTGCTCTGGCCGTCTTATTTTTGATTTCCGGTTACGGCCTGAGCCTCTATTTAGAATGGAAGCGAAGCAAAAGCCTAGCGAAGAAAATTCTTCACAACGATTTCGATGAGGCCATCAGTCCGAGATCTGTGGCCTTTACGTCCGGAGCATTGGTGACACTTATTGCGATCGCTGCGGCCGTGAGCATCCCAAGCCTTGATGACGTTAACGAAGGCGCCTTGTTAGGAGCTGTTGTTGGCGCTATCGGGGGTGCTGTTGGTCCCTTCAGCTATGCGTTTGATAGGCCGAAATCAGAGCTCTGGAGGTCACTTACGTTCTGGGTTATCACCTTGGCGAGCGCGGCTATAGCGGCGCTTTCCGTATATGCAGCGAGGAACGCCTTCACGCAAAACTCACTCCGGCTGGCTGGTTCCTGCTTCATTCCGGTCCTATTGTTTTTTCTACTGCGTAGGCAGCCATGGAACGAGCCAACCTGGCAGTGGCCGGGTCGGTTGATATGGTCGGGATTCAGCCTTATGGGCTTAATCGCGCTTGTCGGTATATCGGCTGCATTCGGGGCGTTTTAACGCAGGACGAACCAGATGTGCATACCGCAAACGAGGCAGATGGACGGCGAAACGGCGCCCCAAAAAATGCGTTGCAAAGCTTCCTTTTCGGAGCGAATGGCTTCGGAACTGACCTCGGTGTCAACTTGATGGTTTGATGATGCGACACGCGAGTGGAACGGGGACGATTCAGTGTTCATGGGGTCAAAGTGGCCAGAGGCAGGTGGTAAACCTTAGGACGGCCAAAAAATCCGTCAAGCCGGAAAACACGGGACGGATACTTTGTCTCCATTGAACGCCGGCGCACCGATTTCAGCCTCCGTCGCCAGACGATAACGAGGAATCGCGATGCCAGTTGACTATGTTGGAACCTACTTCACCGACGACGGGTTCGATTTCTCTCGGCTGCTAAACGACGATTTCTTCCAGCCGGTCCGTATCCTTTTTCAGGCCGGATACTTTGTATCCGCTTCGAAGCTGTTGATGGTCGCGATTGACTCCATCGGCTTCGTGGAGTTTGGCGACAAGGACGCGACCTTCATTAAGTGGTTGAAGCGCTACGCGCAGCTCGAACCGATCGGCATCACCGCCGAGGAGTTGTGGGAGCATCGGAACGGTTTGCTCCACATGAGCAACCTTCGCTCGCGGAAAGTTGCGTCAGGGGAGATTCGACCGCTGGTCGCCTACGTTGGGCAGCTGACTGAAGGCGTCAATCTCGATCATGGGAAAACGGGCTACTACGACCTACAGGCGCTGATCATCGAGTTCGGACACGCGTGCGGTCGGTGGCTCGAAACCTACGATGAGGACCGGGCGAAGATTCACGCGTTCGTTGAGCGCTATGACCTCATCGCATCGGATGCGCGAATGCTCCGTATTCCCCTAGGCGGCGCGCCGGCATCAGAGGAGGGTGGTGATGGCAAAGACTAAGTTGATTGCTCCGCAGGTCGCTGATGCGGAAGCTGGAGAGGCGCCGTCTCCGATCGTGTGGTCCGCCTCGATCGCCATGCGCGCCGATGGCACCCTAGAGGTTCATGTCAAAGGAGAGACTGGCCACCAGATGATGAAGGCCGCCATGGACGAACTGCGGGCGATCGAGCGGCTCCGAAAAGAACCCGCTTATACCTTTGGCAGGCTTCTGGGATCGAGCGATTAGACTCGGTCGCGGAGTAACGGGGTGGCGCGATTCAGCGACATCTAGGCATCGTCCAGCAGCTGATCGAGTGCCCGGCTGAGTCGTTCGTAGGACGCCCCGACCCCGATAGCAGGTCGATCCCTCCTCAGGGTTAAACGCCTCTCCAAATCGTCCGCTAGGCTGGCGACGCCCGACAGGTCCCTCGATCGGGCCAGTCCGCCAATGAGCGCCGCCCGGAACCTTGCCTCGTCCGCATCGTGCTCCAGCAGGGCCGCACCGAGCGCCTGGGCCTCCGCGATCAGCTCGCTATACAGGATGATGGCCGATTCTCGGTCGTCTTCACTTTGGGGGTCGTCGTTGATGTTCACGGCAGCCGGCGCAAGGCGACGGGCGAAGAACTCGAGGATCTCGTCGCGGGCCTTGCGCGTCGGTTGACCCTCTTCATCGATGAGGTGGATCGTCACGACATTGTGCGGCGTTTGCACCACCTTCTCGAAGAACTCCGGCATGTCGGGGTTGGCAGCGCTGTCGGGAAGAGCGCGACCGACAAAACGATCGCCGAGCGCTTGCTGATAGGCGGCGAAGCGCTGCGACTTGCAGAAGCGGTCGCCCTCGAACCGATAGGCCATGACCGTAAGGTCCTCCTTGTCCAGGCGCTGCCTGACCATCGTCAATTCCTCCGGCGAGATCTGCAGTCCCGCATCGTCGTCCAGGGGCAGGGCGGGTTGGGCGAGCACGGGCGCGAGCATGGACGGTTCCAGCATCATGCTCAGGGCGAAGTTACCTGAGAAGCACATGCCGATTGCGCCAACGCCGGGGCCGCCGCTTTCCTCATGCGCAAACCGTGCGAGTGCACGGAGCCATTGGGTGACCGGTGCCGATCCGCCAGCGCCAAAGGCGCGGAATTCCGCACTGATGCACACGCGCTTGAAGATGGCCTGTCCGATCTCGAGATCCACCGGCTCACCGTCGCGACCGTAGAGAGAGGGCATGTAGACGGTGAATCCGGCTTCCCGCACCCAGCGGGCGAATCGCGCCACATGGGGACTGATGCCGGGCACCTCGGGAATCACGATCACGGCAGGGCCCTTGCCGGACACGTGGACCATCTTCGTTACGTCGTCGAATGCGAGCTTGCGTGGCTCGAAGTCCTCGAGGGCGTCGTAAATATCGAGCTGTCTCGTGTGCATCGTCTTGCCTCGGTCCGATAGGAGGAGACGCCATTGGATCGAAAGGAGGCGCGCTCGCTCAGTGTCGGATTCGACATGTTTCGTGCGTTATCGGACACGACGCCGTTGCACGTCCGCAGCCACGCGCCCGATACGTGCCACATCGCTTTCCCAAGCTTGCCCTCTCTCACCGCCATGATGCGGGAATGCCCGGGGAGCAACGCGATGAGGATGTCGAAAGCAGCCTGGTTCTGCCTGCTCGCCAATACCGTCGGTCTTGGCTTCTATCTCCACTTCATCTCGAAGCTCTGGGCCGGCATGCCTGGCGATGTGCTGTATGCCAATGACGGGCCGGGCGCCATAAGCTGGGGCCTGACCGCGTTTCCCTTCGAGGCGGCGTGCACGATCATCAACCTGATCCTGCTCGTCGGCGCGGTCCGCAGGGTGATCCTCGACAGGGGGTGGAGCCTGATGGTGACCTGGGCGATTGTTCTTGGCGCCTGGATGGTCATGGACCTCTACTTCGCCAGCCATTTTGTTTGATGCCCCGACATCCGCAGGAATGAGCGGATTCGGCATGGCGGTCGCAGTGCCGCCGCCTATGAGAGAAAGTGGCGTCGGTCCTACGCGATTCCCGCTCGGGCCGTCAACCTCTCATGGGACTTCGATATGCGTACTACGACACGCTTTCTGCTTTCCTCCCTCCTCGTGCTGCCGTTGGGCGTGACCGCCGTCCATGCACAGAGTGCCCTCTCCAGCCTGGGACAACCATCGACCAGCGCCGTCGGTGACGTGAGTTCGAGCGCGAACTATCACGTCTACGTGTTCACCCGCGGCGGCACACGCTACATCCAGGTCAACGACGCCAGCGGCGCCGTGCGTGGTGCATTCGCGGTCACTGCCTACAAGGCGGTGGGCCTACCGATCGGTTCGGATGCGAGCCGGCTTGCGACGCCGGACGAACCCCTTCCGGCACCTGCCGTCACCACCGGCGAGACGGTCTATACCGACAACTCGGTCCAGGTGTTCGTGGCACCGCAGCCCAATGGCACGATGCAGCTCATGCTGGCGCCGGGCGATTGCAAGAACCCGGCGGAATGCAGCTCCCACGGCCCCTGAGCGATAACGGGCGCCGGGCACGGGCCCAGCGCTCTCTACGGCTCAACCGTGATGCTGTGAGCTGGCGTGGACGACCAGCGGGTGGCTCGCCGCGAGGCGGCGGGCGACCCTGACCCCGAATAGCAGGGAGGTCGAGATGACGAAGGCAAGGACGACCTGCGCCTGGATCATGGCCGGATCGCGCAGTTCGAACGAAGTCGACGCCATCGCGATGCTCGCCAGCATGCCGCCGATGGCGGTGCCGTGCCAGCCGTGCCGCAGGGTGAGCAGGACGACGGGAATAGCCATGGCCATCCGCACGCCCTGCAGCGCCATGCCGTCCAGCTGGGAGGCGGCAACCATCAACAGGGCGAGCGAAGGCAGGGCGATGAATAAGGCATCGCGCGTCAGGGTGCTGTGCCATATCGCTTTCGGCGTCACCACGCCGCCCGGCTGCAGGGCAAGCCGCTCACGCAGGGCGAGGATCATCGGGGTGAGCGTCAGCGCACCCAGGTAGGCACCCAGGAACCATGCCAGGAACAGCGGAATCGTGACCCCCGGTGCTTCGGACCCGTCGCCCATGGAGACATTGGCGAGCGCGGCGCTGTTCGCTCCGGCGTTGATCACCGCGCAGACCAGGGTCGCGGCCATGATCAAGCCCATGTGGATCTGGCCATCGTCGCGGAACAGGCTGAAGCGGCGACGCATCCAGCCGACCGCCGGCATCATCAGCGCAATGGGCGGGAACGAGACGATGATCGCCCAGAGCATGCCGAAGGCCGACGCATGGAGGGCGGCCATTTCAGCGATGGGGAGTGTCTCGCCCAGGGCCAGGGCGAGCCAGTAACGTCGCGGCACCAGGAACAGGCAGGCCATGCGCAGGCCGGCGGGGAGCATCCAGTGCGAGAAGGACACATTGCGGGTGAGCTCGTAGCAAGCGGCATAAGCCCCGGCGACGGCGAGATGCCGTCCCCAGACTGCCGGATCCTTGCTGATTGAGCCCATGGTCGCCCCTCTGCGCCGTTGCGCCTAGTTTGAAGGGTTAACGACCACGCCGCCATCGAATACAGGGCCTATGCCGACATTTGCCGATTCCGCACGCGGATAGCAAGACGGCGACGCAAGTTCTTGCGGGAAGGCTTTCAGGGCGCTTTCGGTGCGACCAATTGCGTGCCGAGTTGGGCATCGATCCGGTCGATCCGTCTCACGATGCGCCCCTGTGCATCCGTCACGACGAAGGTGGGTTCATGGACCACGCGGAAGCGACGGAACAGCTCGCCGGTCTCGTCCAGGACGATCGGCATCGCGATGTGTGTCTGCTTGCGATAGTCGACGAGGTCCTGCTGGCTGGTCCACAAGCGTGACGCGACGCCTACCCAATGGATATCCGGGCGGCTCCGCGAAAGCGCGTCGACCTGTTCGCGCGCCGAGCGGCATTGGGCCGCTACTTCAGGGCGGCTGCCGTCGCGTTTCTGGGCGAGGTAGCTTTCGCACCAGGGCGAGAGGAAGAACAGGACCGTCGGCCGCCCGGCGGCATCCGCCTTGCCGGGAAGCTCGCTGGCGAGTGCGGGGCTGGGCAGGGCAGGGATCGCGTCGCCGACCGCGAGGGCCGGCAGGTCGGTGAATGTCGTCATGGCGACGGCACCGGCGGTGGGTGCGCGACGCGCGGCGAGCAAGGCTGCATCCAGTTGGGCGTTCGCGGCATGACCGACGTACTGGATGCGCCCGTCGCGCCCGATGACGATGTGCTGCGGCGTCACCTGCACGTTGAACGCGGTGCCGAGGCTGCCGTCGTCGAACACGATGGGCATGCGCAGGCCGACCTGCTTCTGCAGTTCGCGAACCCGCGCAACGCTGTCGTCATAGCCCACGTCGATCGCAACGACTTCGAGGTCGTCGCCGGCTTGCTCATACACGCGCTCGAGGTGCGGCATCTGTTCGCGGCACGGTACGCACCAGGTGGCCCAGAACTTGAGGTAGATGGCCTTCTTGCCGATGACCTTGGACAGATCGATCGTCTTGCCATCGATCGTGTGCAGGATCACGGCGGGCGCCGGACTGCCGACCAGGGTACGTGCCGCCACCGCTGCCCGCTGCTGGCCATCCTGGGCATGTGCCGCCCAGGCAACGAAGGTGGCGAGGAAGAACATCGCGAACTTGGGCATGAGCGGTCGCCGGGCGGAAAGGTTGGTTCCATTCTCACCCTTGCAGGGCCCCGCGCCAGACTCAAGTTTTGCTCACACGCATGCACCAAGAACCTGGGGCGCCGTTGTCAGTCGGTGTCGCCCGGACCGCCCTTGCCACCGGCGGTCCCGAGATGGAGCTCCTTGTCGAAGGCCTCCTCGACATCGCAATACGATTTCGCGGCCTGGGTGACGCGTGTCTGCCGAAAGGACAGCCAGGGTTCGCCGGGCGCCTCGTCGTCGTTCTTCGCCAGGTCGTACCAGGTGAAATGCACGGCGGCAGGGTCGGCAAAGCTGTCGCCCATGTCGCGCTGGGCCACCACGAGCATCACCCGTTTGTCGTCGTCGGAGCGGAGCAGGCGGAAGTCGTGCAGGACGCAATCGGCGCCGCCGCCGATGGTGATCTCGAGCCGTTCGGACAACTCGCCCTTGCCGACTTGTCCGAACACGGGAACGAGGTTCCAGAACGCCTTCTCGCCCGCGGCCTTGTCGCGGACGTAGAAGCTCACGACATCGAAGCCATGCGCGTTGTAGTTCTCGCGCCAGGCACGCACGGCCATCGCCGGTTCGCCCAGCAACGTGAGCGTGTTGACCCCGTTGTCGACGGGAACCACCTTGAGGCCGGCGCCCTCGGCAGCGACTGCTGAGGTTGTTGCGAGGGCGAGCAGGGCCAGGAAGCGAAGCGGTGTCGAACGAAGCATGCGCGAAGCACCCGTGAGCGAAGCGCGCAGTGTAAAGAATCGGCGTGGCCGGTGGTCTACCAACGGAAAACGCGAGGGCCGATCAAGGCGCCGACGGCGGCGGGGATGGCCATGCCGAGCAGATACCAGGTCGACCAGAAGGCCGGCGACATCTCGGGGCAGTGCAGGCAATAGGCCACGGTGGCTGTCGCGCCAGCGAGCATCCCCACGGCGGCACCGGTAACGCGGGGCCGTACCGGTGCCATGCCGCGCACGGCCCAGAGCATGGCCAGGAAGGTCGGCGTCGAGAGCACGGCGATCAGGATGGCGCAGACGTGCCAGGTATGGCCGAGCAGCAGGGGCAGGCGGGCACCGGCGGGTGCCTGGGCGAGCACGACCGCCATCCCGGCCCAGCCCGCGGCGACGGGTGCCGCCAGCCCCGCCCAGCGTGCGCCGATGCGAACGCCTGGGCGCGACAGTCGCAGCGTGAGCAACAACGCAGCGGCGCCGATGCACGCGGCGAAGCCCAGGCGCATCCAGAACATCGGCAGGTGTATCGCGGTAGCTATATCCGGTCGCAGCCCCAGCCCGGCGGCCATGAGCAGGGTGGCCGCGGCAAAGCCGATCAGCAGGGCCAGTGCGAATCGACGGCCCGGTGCCCGGCGATCCACCGGCGGCGCCTCGTTCGCCAGCATGGCGATGAAATCGTCGGTCTTCATGCGCTGCCTCGGAGTCGGGCCGCGAGGGCCTTCAGGCCGCGATGCACGCCTACCTTCACCGCGGATTCGGAGATGCCGCAACGTTGCGCGGCTTCGGCCACCGACAACCCTTGCAGTTTGACGAAGACGATGGGGAGGCGATGCCGGTCCGGCAGGGCTTCGAGCAAACGACCGACGTCGCGGCGCGCGTCGGCCGGTTCCACATCGGACTGGACGAACAGGCTGCCATCATCCTCGAAGGGTTCGTGAAGCGCCTCGCGTCGCGCGTGGGCACGGAAAAAGTCCATCAACTTGTAGCGCGCGATCGCATGCACCCAGGCGGTGAGTGGCTGGTCGTCCCGGTAGGTGTGGCGCGCGTTGTGCACGGCGAGCAGGGTCTCCTGGAGGATGTCTTCGACGTCTGCCTGCGCGCGCGGCAGACGCCGGCGCAGGTAGGCACGCAAATGAGCGCCGAGACGGTCGAGAAAGTGGCGGTACTGCGTGGCATCGCCCGCCAGTCCGCGGACGAAACGCTCGCGCAGCTCGATCTCGGTGGCCGACAGCCCGTCAGTGGCCCGATCCGTGGGAGATGTCGCCGTGAATGCGGGGCTGCTCATGGACAGCGATATAGCCATGTCGGCCTCACGATCGCAAGAGCGGCGGCCCGAGCCGGGCGATGAGGTCGTGGGGGCCATGTGTCAGTAGTTCGTTCGTGCGAGGCATCCGGTTACACCGTCGCGAAAAAAAAGAAACGGGTGACGTGTAACCGATAGGACCGTGTGCGCGAACTCCTTCGTGAAGCCGGACATCGTGTCCGTCCCTCCCCCGAAAGGAGTTCCCATGAACCATCGTCACGTTGCCTCGCTCGCCTTCAGTCTCGCCACTCTGGTCGCCGGTGTCGCGCATGCCGACGCCCAGAAGGATGCGCCGAAAGCGGCCGTCGAGAAATGCTGGGGCGTCGCCAAGGCCGGCCAGAACGACTGCGCCGCCGGCCCGGGCACCACCTGCGCTGGCACGGCGAAGGCGGATTACCAGAAGAACGCGTGGAAGAACGTACCTGCCGGTACCTGCACCGCGATCCAGACGCCCAAGGGCCATGGTTCGTTGACCAAGGTCGGCTGAGCCGTCTCGTGAGCATGGCGCCCCTCGCCGGCATCGGCTTCAAGCCGCAGCATTTCGACGATGCCGTTCGCTCGGCGCCGACGGATCTGTGGCTTGAGGTCCACCCGGAAAACTACATGGTCGACGGTGGTCCGCGACTGGCGATGCTCGACGCCCTTGCCGATCGCTTTCCGCTTTCCCTGCACGGGGTGTCGCTCTCGCTCGCTGCCGCTGCACTGCCCGACGCCGTGCAGCTGCAGCGCCTGAGGCGCCTCATCGACCGGGTGCAGCCCGGACTCGTGTCCGAGCATCTGGCCTGGTCGACTTGGGCGGGCCGATATGTGCCGGATCTGTTGCCTTTTCCGCGAACCCACGAGGCGCTCGAACATCTCGTCCGCAACGTCATGCATACCCAGGAGCGGCTGGGACGGCAGATCTCGCTGGAGAATCCCTCGCATTACCTGGTCCTGGACGGGCATGACTGGAGCGAGACGGATTTCCTCGCCGAACTGGTTCGGCGCAGTGGCTGCGGCCTGCTGCTCGATATCAACAATGTCTACGTCAGCGCGCACAACCTGCGCAGCGATCCGCTCGACTATCTGGATGCGTTCCCGCTGCACGCCGTGACAGAAATCCATCTCGCCGGCCATGCCGTGGACGAGACCGACACCACGCTTCTCATCGACTCGCACGATGCACCGATCGCCGATCCGGTGTGGTTGCTCTATCGTCACGTGCTGTCGCGTGGCGGTGCGCGGCCGACGCTCATCGAGCGCGACGGCGAGGTGCCCGTATTCCCGGTCCTTCTCGCCGAACGTCAGCGCGCGAATGTCTTGCTGACGAACGAAGCGGTGGCGGCATGACCACGCTTGCGCGCTTTCAGGACGATTTCGCGGAGGCGCTCCACGACGATGCGGGTTCCTTTTCGCTCGCCGGGCAGGCCGCTTTCGCGATCTACCGCAATACGGCGATGCGTGCCTGCCTGGATGCGCTGGAAGCCAATTACCCCGCCGTGGTTTGCCTGGTCGGGCGCGACTGGTTTCGTGCCGCCGCCGCGATCCATGTCGCACAGTCCCCGCCACGGGATGCACGCCTGTTTGTCTACGGCGACGACTTTGCCGAATTCATCGAGGCCTTTCCGCCGGCCGCCGGGCTGCCGTACCTGGCGGACGTCGCGCGTCTTGACCGCCTGGCGCTGGAAAGTCTCGTCGCTGCCGATGTCGGCTTCCTTCGCACGGAAGGCCTCACCGGCCTGGATCCGGATGCCCTCGGTGCACGCCGGCTGCAGTTGCATCCTGCGACGCGCCTGTTTGCCGCCGCCACACCGGCCGTGACGATCTGGCAGGCCAGTCGGGCCGGCGTCGCCGTGAGCGACGACCTCGTGTGGCAAGCCGAGTGCGCTGTCGTCACCCGGGCCGATCTCGAGGTGGTCGTGACGCCGGTGAGCGCGTCGACCTTGCGTCTCCTCGAAGCCATCGGCGCCGGCGCTTCGCTGGCCGACGCGGCGTTGTCGACGCTCACCGTGCATCCCGATGCTCCTATCGATCTCAACCTGGCCAGCCTGTTACAGGTTGGCGCATTCGCACCCTGAAGGATTCACCATGGACTTGCTCACCCAGCCCCTTGCCAGTCGTCCCACGCTCATCTCGCGCTGGAACGCGTTGGCGGATCGCGTCGGCGCACTCGTGGGTCATTCGTTCCTCGCTCTGGTGGCACGACTCTCCATCGCTGCGATCTTCTTTCAGTCGGGCCGGACCAAGGTGGAGGGTTTCCTCACGATCACCGACGGCACGTACGAACTGTTCCGAACCGAGTACAAGCTACCGCTCGTGCCACCGGAGATCGCGGCGCACATGTCCGCCTACCTCGAGACGTTCGTACCGGTGTTGCTCGTGCTCGGTCTCGCAACGCGCTTGTCGGCCTTTGTCCTGCTCGGCATGACGACGATCATCGAGATCTTCGTCTATCCCGATGCGTGGCCGACGCATTTGTCCTGGGCGGCGATCCTGCTGTACCTCATCGCCCGTGGCGGTGGCCGCCTGTCGGTCGATCGTGCCATCGGCCTGCACTGAAAATAAATCGCGCCGTCGTGTAACCCATGGCGTCACTGGCGCGAATCCATTCATGCCACTTCGGCAAACCTCAACCCCCGGAGAACGACCATGCATACCGCCACCCATAGCATCGCCGCTGCCGCTGCCCTCTTTGCCGTCTCCGCCGCGGCGATCTCCGTCCCGGCACAGGCCGCCGACCAGGCTGCCGGCAAGACGGTGCATTGCTACGGCATCAATACCTGTAAAGGCACCTCGGACTGCAAGTCCGGCAACCACGCCTGCAAGGGCCAGAACGACTGCAAGGGCCAGGGCTTCAAGGCGGTTTCGATGAAGGAATGCTCGGCCCAGGGTGGCAGCACCACGCCGCCGGCACAGTAAAGACACCTCGCCCGGTCGCATCGTCGACCGGGCCCTTCCCGGAGTACGCCATGCCTGCTAAATCGCTTCCTGCGCTCCATGGTTTCGGTCTGGGCCTGCGCGTTCCGCACTACGACGAGTTCCTGGCGACACAACAGCCGGTGGACTTCGTCGAAGTGGTGTCGGAGAACTTCATGGTCGACGGCGGTCGTCCGCTCGACATCATCGACCGTGTTCGCGAGCGCTATCCCGTCGCCCTGCACGGCGTGTCGATGAACCTCGGCTCGGTCGACGAGGTCGACGCTGGTTATCTTCGCCGCCTGCGTGCGCTGGCGCGTCGGGTCGATCCGTTATGGATATCCGATCATGTCAGCTGGACAGGCATCGACGGCTTCCAGTCCCATGATCTCCTGCCGCTTCCGTATACGGAAGAAGCCCTCGACGTACTGGCGGCGAACGTGTCGATCGCGCAGGACGTGCTCGGTCGTGCGCTGGTGCTGGAGAATCCCTCGACCTATCTCGCCTTCGCGGATGCGATGATGACCGAGGCGTCGTTCCTTGCGGCGCTGTGCGAACGCACGGGCTGCTATCTGTTGCTCGACGTCAACAACATCTACGTCAGCGCCACGAATCATGGCCTGAACCCCGATGACTGGCTGGAAGGCCTTCCGCTGGATCGCGTTCGCCAGGTGCATCTGGCCGGGCACAGCCAGGGTCGCGACATGTTGATCGACACCCACGATGCACCCGTGCCCGCCCCGGTCTGGAAACTGTACGCGCGATTCGCGTCGCGACTCGGTCCGGTCGCCACCATGATCGAGCGCGACGACCACTTTCCACCGCTCGGCGATCTCCTCGACGAGCTGCAGCAGGCTCGCGACATCGCCACCGCTGTTGCATCCCGCGCCGCATGAACCTCGACGCGTTGCAACGTCGCTTTGCGAGCGCCGTGACCGGCGGCGGTCATCCGGATGACTTCGAGGCGCGGGGCATGCGCGTCTACGCCAACAACTATCGTGGGCAGCTGGTGACGGCGCTGCGCGATACCTATGCGAAAACGCGTCTGTGGCTGGGCGACGACGACTTCGACGCCGCCGCCGGCCGCTACGTCGACAGCCACGCGCCGTCGTCGTGGACACTCGACGCTTACGGTCGGCTCTTCCCCGACATGCTCGAGGCAGACTATCCGGACGATCCCGATGTGAGCGAGCTCGCGTGGCTGGATAGTGCGCTGCGCGACGCGTTCAGTGGCCCCGATGCCGAGGCGATCGATCCCGCCATGCTCACCGCCGACGACTGGGATGCCGTCGAGTTCGTGTTTGTCCCGACCCTGCGGTTTCGTTCGATGCGCAGCCATGCGGTGGCGATCTGGAAAGCGCTGGCCGACGAGACCATGCCACCGGCCCCCATGCGGCCCGACGACCAAGGCGAAAACGGCGTGCGCGTCTGGCGTCGAGGCCTTTCCCCCCAATTCGCCAGCATGGACGCCCATGAATGCGCCTGTCTGGATCTGGCCCTGGCCGGCGCGACGTTCGGCGAGATCTGCGCCTTGCTCGTTCGACGGCACGGACCGACGTCCGTCGCCGCCGAAGCGGGAGCCTTGCTGCGCACCTGGGTGGCGGATGGATTGATCCTGCGCCTGCGCCAGGGATAAGCCGGCCGGGGCGACCAAAAAGGTTGACCCGTCCCGCGGACGCACCGACAATCCGCACACTTCAAGCTCTGCGAGACCACGATGGACGACGACCCCAGGCACCCGTTTCGACGCCGCTAGTGGGCTCTCCGTTCGTGTTTCGCGGCCGGTAGCCAGTCTGGCCACCGGCCGGTCACTCCGTGACCCGCCTCCCTCTACCCTGGCCGCAGCGTTCGGCAGGGAGGTATGCACCATGCGCAACATGCTCCTTTTCCTTGTCGGGACGATCCTCGTCCTGGTCACCTCGCCGTTGCTGGCTTCCGGCGGCAGCTATCTCGTCGATGATGCCTCCACCGCGACACCCGGTCGTTGCCAGCTGGAAAGCTGGCTGCAGGTATTTCGTGGCGGCACGCACACCGCATGGACGGTGCCCGCCTGCGGTGTCGGTCCGGTGGAATTCGGTCTCGGTCTCGGCGGTCAGTCCCATCCGGGATACAACCTGCAGAATCCCTCGATCAAGTGGCAGATCCGCAATGGCGACGACGCCGGCATCGGCCTCGCCGTCGCCACCGACACAACGCTGCAGAATGGCCACCGCATCGGCTCCAACGTATACGCCGCGAGCAATTTCGGTATCGACGACGAGCGCCGCCTGATGGCGAACGTCAATCTCGGCATGACGCGGGCGGAGCAGGGTGCCTGGCATCGCCTGGCAGGTATCGGCTTCGAGTTCGCCGTCACGAAGGAAGTCGCGTTGCTTGCGGAGCGACTGTGGGCGTCACGCCTGTCGCAGACCACGCAGGCTGGCGTGCGTTACTACTTCGGCAAGGATGACGGCAACAGCGTCGACTTCGTCGTCGGGCGTGAGCGTGAACATGCGTTGCCGGTGTCGCATTGGGCCACGCTCGGCCTGAACCTCGCTTTTTAACCGTTCTCCGCGCGTTTTCGGGACGGGGGCGGCTCGGCTTCGCCGTCGCTGTCGCTGCGTACGCTTGGGCGTCTCGCGCAGGAGACCTTGGTGCCCACCCTCGCTGCTCAGACAGGTCCTCCGCGTTCCGTAAAGGAAAGGCCGCTAACGCGGCCCGTGTACTTATCTGGCCTACGGCCGCTCCACTTGTGCGGAACTCGCCTCGAGGGTGGACACCAAGGTCTCTCACGACGATACGGTCAGCTGGACGGCGAGCCGTTGGGGTGAGGGTGGCCGCCAACGCGGGCCGTCACAGCAGTCGTGCTGGTGCGTACATCTCGCTCAGTGAGCGGCTTCGTCGCCGTGGCGCTGTCTCGGGCGGAGGATCGCGACCGGCGCCCGGGTCGACCGTTTGGCGATGGCGATGAGCTCGCAGCCAAAGCGGCGTTGCTTCGTCGGCTCGACCCACACGAACCTCAGCGTTGGGAAGAGTCTTCGGTGTCCACCCTCGAGGCGAGTTCCGCACAAGTGGAGCGGCCGCAGGCCAAATAGAACCATGGGCCGCGTTAGCGGCCTTTCCGATACGGAACGCGGAGGACCTGTCTGAGCAGCGAGGGTGGACACCGAAGGCTCTCTGCCTCAAGCCCACCAGCGAGGGTGGGAACCGTTTCAAAAGGCAGCGGTTAGAATGCGCCGATGAACGACGATGCTCACCTCACCCACGGTCTCGCCGGCGACGAGCTGCCGCCGGACTGGCCGCCGTTGACGCTGACCGAGGTCGAGGGGTTGCTTGCGCGCTTTCCTCGCCTGGGCGGCGTGGTGGCGGTGCGCTGGCGCAGTCCGCGGCCGTTATCGGCGGCGGCTCTCGTGGCGACATCCATCGGCGAGGTCTTCATCAAACGCCACCACCGGAGCGTGCGCTCCGCAGTGATGCTGGCGGAGGAGCATCGGTTTGCCAGCCACCTGCGGGAGCGCGGCATCGCCGTGCCGGAGGTGCTGGACGATGTCGACGGTGAGTCGGCGATCGCGATCGATGCGTGGGTCTACGAAGTGCATCGGCCGGCCGTCGGCACCGATGTCTACCGCAACGCGTTTTCGTGGTCGCCGATCGGTGGCGTCGCCCACGCGCGAGCCGCGGGTGCGATGCTTGCGCGCCTACATCGGGCGGCCCGTGATTACCGCGCACCGCAGCGTTCGACGCATATCCTGGTTGCACGCGCGGAGGTCCTTTCCTCGGCGGATCCGCTCGAGGCCATCGAAGCGTCGTTGCGGTCGCGACCTTCACTGGGCAGCTACCTGCGCGATCGCGACTGGCGCACCGAGATCGGCGAGGCCATGGCGCCGTGGCATGAACGTGCCGTCGGCGGGATCGCGCGGCAGCCGCGGTCCTGGACCCACGGCGATTGGCACGTATCGAACCTGTGCTGGAGCGATGCGGGCGACGAGGCGCGTATCACCGATGTCCTCGACTTTGGCCTGTCGGCCCTGACATTCGGGCTGTTCGATCTGGCCACCGCGATCGAACGCAACGCCATCGCGTGGCTGGATATCGCACAGGGCGATATCGGCCGTACCGACCTGGCCCTCGCGCTGCTCGAGGGCTACCACGAGGTCAGTCCCCTGACGGCCGACGACCTGAGCCTGCTCGCCGACCTCTTGCCGATCGTCCATCTCGACTTCGCCCTGTCGGAGATCGAATACTTCGAGGGCGTGACGCGGCGGCGCGATCACGCCGACGTCGCCTATCAGACCTTCCTGCGCGGGCACGCCGCCTGGTTCGCCGGGCCGCATGGGCAGGCCTTGCTGGACGCCATCCGCGACGCCGGCGCGCCAATCGTGGTTCAATAGCGGTTCTAGAAGCGGGGGTGCCTGGCGTTGCCAGGCTGAGAGAGTCCCTTGGAACCTGACCCGGTTAGTACCGGCGTAGGGAGCTTGCAGAACCACGGACGTCCCCGGACGACGTGGTTCGCCGTCGCTTCGTCCGTGAACCTGAAGACGACGATGACTTTTTCCCGCACTCCGCTTGCCCTGGCCCTGCTTTCGATGCTTGGCGTGGCGCATGCCGCCGACGATACGGCGCCCCAGAAGGCCCGCACCCTGTCGACCGTGGATGTGAACGCCACCACGACCACCGGGTACCAGGCGGCCGATTCCCAGCTCGATACGTTCGGCAGCTTCGGCAACGCGCCGCTGCACGACACGCCGGCGGCGATCACCGTCATTACCCGCGCGCAGATCGACGACCGCCAGCCGCGGACGCTCAGCGAGCTGGTGCGCGGCGATTCGGCGATCAACGACAACTACGCGCCGGCGGGCTACTACCAGGACGTCTCGATACGCGGTTTTCCGCTGGATCTGGCGACGGGCTTCCGTTTCAACGGCATGATCATGTCGGCCGAGCAGCTGCCCGGACTGGAAGGCAAGGAACGCGTCGAGGTGCTCAAGGGCCTCGGCGGCCTGGAAGCCGGCGTCGTCGAGCCCGGCGGCCTGATCAACTACGTAAGCAAGCGCCCGGCCGACGTGCACACGGTGACGATCGGGACGGACTCGCACGGTTCCAACTATGAGGCCGTCGACCTGGGTGCATGGTTTACCCCATCGTTCGGCCTGCGCGTCAATGCGGCGAACGAGAAGACGCACGCGGCGATCGAGCACACCGATGGACGGCGCAGCTTCGTATCGATCGGTGCCGACTGGAAGATCAACGAACAGGCCACCGTGCAGCTGGATACCGACTACCAGACCAGCGGCCAGCGATCGGCGTCGGGCTACCAGTTGCTCGGCGGCACGCAGATTCCCGAGCACCCCAGCCGCACGCGCCTGCTCGGCTACGAGCCCTGGCAGCGCCCGGTAGGCATCCATTCGAGCAACACGACGCTGCGCTTCAACTATCGCTTCAATGACAGCTGGAATGCGCAGGTGTCGGCAGGCCACAGCCATACCGTGATCGACGACAACGTCGCCTTCGCCTACGGTTGTTTCTATGCCGCGTCCTGCGCATCCGGTGCGACGCCGGGCTACTTCTTCGCGCCCAACGGCGACTACGACGTTTACGATTTCCGTAGCCCGGACGACACGCGACAGAACGACGAAGTGCGCGCCGTGCTTACCGGAAGCTTCGCGACGGGTGCGATCGATCACGAGGTGAACGTGGGCGCGAGCGCCTTCCGCCGCACCGTGGACCAGCGCGCCTATGTGTACGACTACGTCGGCACGGCGAACATCGACGATCGGACGCCGCCGTACTTCGACCCCTCGCCAAACGAGCCGGGCCCATCGGAACGACGCCTCACCAGTTGGCAGCGCACGCTGTTCGCGATCGACCGCATCCATCTCGGCGAAACCTGGCAGGTGCTCGCCGGCGCCCGCCTGGTCAAGCTTGACGAGCGTGCTTACGACGACACGGGCGCCCTCGAACGCGATACGCGGATGACGAAAACCCTTCCGCAGGCGGCCGTGCTTTGGCAGCCGACGGTGCCCCTGACCACGTACATCAGTTACGGTGAAGGTCTTTCGCTGGGACGCGAAGCGCCGTACTGGACGTCGAACGGCGGCACGACGCTGGCGCCGTTGCAGTCGCGTCAGGTCGAGGCTGGCGTGAAGTACGCGCTCAGCGACGCGCTGGACCTGCAGGCGGCGGTGTATCGCATTCGCCAGGCGTACCAGTTCGCCCGTCCTGACGATACCGCGGAAGGCTTCACCTTCGTCCAGCAGGGGCAGGAGGTTCACACCGGTATCGAGCTGAACCTCGCCGGGCGGGTGACCGACAACCTTCGCCTCACGGCCAGCGCCAACGTGATCCGCGCCCGCGCCGAGAACACCGGAACGCCTGATTACGAGGACCATCAGGTCGTCAACGTGCCGCGCTGGCGGACGGCGGTGTACGCCGATTACACCTTGCCGTTTGCGCCGAAATGGGCGTTGCTCGGTGGCTGGCGCTATGCCGGCACCAATGTGGCGACGCCGAACGGCGACACGCGCGTCCCGGCGTACCATGTCTTCGATGCCGGACTTCGTTTCATCACGGCGGTCGGCGGCCATGCGATGACATGGCGGCTCAACGTGGACAACGTGTTCAATCATTTCTACTGGCGCGATACCGGCACTTCGGGTGGTGACAGCTACCTGTTCCCCGGCATGCCGCGACTCGCCCGCCTGTCGATGACTTATGACTTTTGAGCTTTCGCTGTTCGAACTGTCCGCCGCGCTGGTCAGCGCGGCCGGCGTGTGGCTGACCGCGCGGCGCAGTCCGTGGTGCTGGCCGGTAGGCCTGGTTTCGGTAATCGCTTACGCGTGGATCTTTGTCGATGCCAAGCTGTATTCGGACACGATGCTGCAGGTGATCTTTGCCTTCCTGATCCTTTATGGCTGGCAGCGCTGGTCGCGCAATCTCGATGGCAGCGGTCATGTCCGCGTCGCCTTGCTGGACACGCGAAGCGCGACGCGGCACCTCGCGATCGGCACGGCTGCGGCGTTGGCCCTGGGCTACGCCATGCACCGTTACACCGACGCCTCGTTGCCGTGGCTCGATGCCGCACTCACGGCATTCAGTCTGGTCGCTCAATGGTGGCAAGCGCGGCGACACGCCGCCGCCTGGTGGCTATGGATCGCCGTCGACGTCATCTATGTGGGCGAGTACGTCTATAAATCGCTGCCGGTCACGGCAGTGTTGTATGCCGGTTTCGTGGTGCTTGCCGCGATCGGCTTGCGCGCCTGGCAACGAGAGCGGGTCGTTATAGCTTCGGAATACGGAGTCGGCTGACCATCAGGGCGCCTGAGGCGGCGAACATCAGCGACAGCGGGTGGAAGCCGAGCGAGGCGATGCGGACGCTGCCGAACCAGAGGTCCTCGTGCAACGCGCCCATCGACGCGGCAGCACAAAGCACGGCGACAAGGACGATCGACGTCGGAATGGGCGTCCCCTCGAAGTAGGTGACCTTGCCCTCGTCGTTGGAGTGGGACTCGGCGGTGACGTTGTAGCGTGCCAGGCGCGACACGCCACAACAGACGAACATGAGCAGGATCGCCCGGTCGAGTCCGCCCTGCATGCCGCAGCCGTAGCCGATGACCGCCGGCGCGACGCCGAAGGAGATCACGTCGGCAAGGGAATCCAGTTCCCGGCCGAGCAGGGACGCGCGCTGGCGCCACCGGGCGATGCGTCCGTCGAGGATGTCGAACACCAGTGCCAGCAGCACCATGCCGGACGCCATGTACAGGTGCCAGACCCCACCCTCCTGGAGGTAGGTCATGGTTGAAAACAGGGCGCCGACGCCGCTGGCTGCATTGCCCAGCGTGAACCAGTCGGCCAGGGCGAAGTCGCGGATCATGGAAAACGGTCGCGGTTTCGTGGTCATGGGCTCGCTCGGGCGGGTGGTCGCGGCAGTTTACAAGGGACGATGGTCGGGAAGACGCGAACGGCGGATCGCGCTAGCCTCGGTGGACCCACCTTGCACGATGGCAGGCCCATGACCTCACGCGCTTCCGAACTCGCCGCGCGGCTGATTCGCAACTTCCATGACGCGCCCACCGAACGCCTCGTCCGCGAACCGTTGTACGACGCGCTCGGTGCTCGCCTCGGTACCGGCACGGCCGCGGAGAAGCTCGGCGCCTCCTTCGATATCGTCGCTCCGGGGAAGATTTCCTGCCCTTACCACTTCCACTATGCGCAGGAAGAAATGTTCGTGGTGCTGGAAGGGGAGGGCACGCTGCGGGTGGCGGGCGAACGACTGCCGGTGCGCGCGGGCGATGTCGTTTTCATTCCACCGGGGCCTGGCTACCCGCACCAGTTCATCAACACCTCGGATGCGCCGCTGAAGTATCTGTCCATCAGTACGAAGGAGTCGCCGGAGTTCGTCGAATACCCGGACTCGGGAAAGCACTCGACCATCGTCAGGAAGGAAGACGGTTCGCGCTTCAGCTTTGTGCAGCGGATGGAGAACGGCCTGGATTATTGGGACGGCGAGCCCTAGAGCGCACCGGCCGGTTGCACGAGGACGTCGAGGAAGGCCTGGGCGAGGCGGCCTGCTGCTTCACCGCTACGGGCACGATGGCCCACGACGATCTCCCAGCAGGGTTCTTCGCTCTCGGCGATATCGGCGAAGGCGATCGGCCGTGCATGACGGTCGTCGCGACGGATCTTCGCGATCGATTCCGGCACCAGGGCAAGGCCGAGACCCTGCGCCGCGAGTTCGAGCAGCATGCCCATGTCGTTGACCTCGAAACGCGTGCGACGATTCAGTCCCGCGTCGGCGAAGGCGCTGTCGATGAGCTGGCGCATGCCCCAGTCGGTGCGCAGATCGACATAGCTCTCCTGCGCAAGGTCGGCCAGCGTCACGTCGTGGGCGCCGGCCAGTCGATGCTTCGGCGGGCACACGGCCACGAGACCTTCGCAGACCAGCAGCTTGGTGACGACGTCGGCCACCGGTGCCGCGGGTGGCTGGGTGAAGGCGATATCCAGATGGCCATCGCGGACCTCTTCCAGCAGATTCGCCGAACCGTCGAAACGAAGCTCGATGTCGATGCCGCCAAAGGCGTCGCGGAACCGTCCCAGCGTGGTCGGCAGGTCGATGAAGGGGGCGAGGCTCTGGATGGCACCGATGCGTAGCCTCCCCCGCGCGAGGCCGTGCACCTGGGTCACCGCCATGCGCGCCGAACGCGCCGCGTCGAGCACCCGGTGGGCTTCCTCGAGCAGGACCGTGCCTGCCGCGGTCAAGGCGACACTGCGCGTCGTGCGGACGAACAACGGGCCACCGAGCTCTTCTTCCAGGCTGCGGATGGTCTGCGAAAGGCCGGACTGGACCACGTTGAGTCGCTGGGCGGCCCGCGTGAAGTGGCGTTCCTCGGCGACGGCGATGAAGTATTCGAGCTGCTTGAGGTCCACGGCGTATTGAGTCCCTTGACTGCTTAATTCGATCAGAATTTTCCATTTTACAGATGAATGGTCGGGAGGCTAACGTGGGTCGGTTCACTCCCCACAAGGAATCCCCATGGAATATCGACTGCTTGGCCGCTCCGGCCTCAAAGTCTCCACCCTCACGATGGGCACGATGACCTTCGGCGGCCAGGGCAAGTTCGCCTCGGTCGGCAACTCCGGCGTCGACGAAGCACGCCGGCTGATCGACATGTGCATCGATGCCGGCGTCAATCTCATCGATACGGCGAACGTCTACTCCGATGGCCGTTCGGAAGAAATCATCGGCGAAGTGCTCGGCGGCAAGCGTCCGAAGGACGTACTGATCGCGACCAAGGCACGCTTTCCGATGGGCGACGGCCCCAACAACGGCGGCCTCTCTCGCTATCACCTGATTCGCGAGTGCGAAGCGAGCCTGAAGCGCCTGCGCACGGACGTGATCGATCTCTACCAGGTTCACCAGTGGGATGGCCTGACCCCGCTGGAAGAAACCCTGGAAGCGCTCGACACCCTGGTTCGCGACGGCAAGGTGCGTTACCTGGGCTGCTCCAACTATTCCGCGTGGCACCTGATGAAGGCGCTCGGCATCAGTGAGCGCGAGCATCGCCAGCGGTTCGTCAGCCAACAGATCCATTACACGCTGGAGGCGCGCGAGGCCGAATACGAGCTGCTGCCGATCTCGATCGACCAGGGCCTCGGCGTCCTCGTCTGGAGTCCGCTTGCCGGTGGCCTGCTTTCGGGCAAGCACCGTCGCGATGGCAAGGCACCGGAGGGCTCACGTCAGCTGGAGGGCTGGACCGAGCCGCCGATCCGCGACGAAGAGCGCCTTTGGCGCATCGTCGACGTGCTGGTGGCCATCGCCGAAGCGCGCGGCGTGTCGGGTGCACAGGTCGCGCTGGCCTGGCTGCTCGAGCGTCCCGCGGTGACCTCCCTGGTCATCGGCGGTCGTACCGAGGCGCAGTTCAAGGACAACCTCGCCGCCGCCGAGCTGAAGCTCACGGCCGAAGAGCGTCAGCGGCTGGACGAGGTCAGTGCGCCGCCGGTGCTCTACCCGTACTGGCACCAGCTGATGACGGCGTCGGACCGCCTGGGTCCGGCGGACATGCCATTGCTGGCGCCGCATCTGAAGTAAGGATTCGCGCGGCTTTTCAGAATCCTTCCATGGGCGGGAGTCGTTGATTCCCGCATCATGCCCCGGTCGATGCAGGTCGGCGGCTTCCCGTAGGCACCTGCGCGGCAACGGCCGGGGCGTGGGACGCGTCCCGGCCGTTCTTCGCTCAGGGCTTGGCCGACGAACCCCAATCGCCCGGCGTGAACGACAGGTGCAGCACGGTGCGGCTGCCATCTTCCAGGGGCGGATGGTAGTCGAGCGTGGTGCAACCACTGGCGATCTGCCGCTTCGATGCCAGGGCCATCGCCTTTGCCATCTGCGCACCGTAAGCCGGTGTCCCCGCTTTCGTGAGCTTCAGCGCCATGCGGTAACCGTCGGCGCTCACGCCGTCGGGAAGATCGCCCGGCAGCGATTCCCCGGGTTGAATCGCCACGATATCCATCTGGCGGCCGCAGCTACCCGCGCTGATCACTTCGACGCCATCCAGCAAGCCGCTGATGAAAGGATCCGCATTTTCCGCGAGCGAATCGACGGCATCGACGGTGGTGGTCAGCCGGATCTTCACGAAGTACAGCTTGCGGTAGAACACATAGGTTCGCGAGGTCAGCATGTCCTGCTGTGCGTCGAACACGATCGGCAGGAAGCGCCCTTCGATCTTCTTTCCGCCACTGAGGGACGCGGTGTATGCCCCTTCGTCCCCCCACCAGACGTTGCGATAGATTTCCTGGCGCTCGGCGTACGCCACCGACTCGCGAAAATCATCGGTCGCCTGGCGCAGCATCTTCGTGTTGTCACCCTGGCCGGCGGGGTAAATGAAGACGTCGGCGATGATCCACTCGGCGTGGTCGATGCGATAACGCAGTGACACGCCAGCGGCGATGTCGCCCTCGTCGGCGTAGTTCTTCACCGCAGAGAGCGTGGCATCGGATAGCCGCTTCGGCGCGATAATCCAGGTGTCGTCCACCACCCCGCGATGGCTTCCGGCGGCCGGAAGAGCGAATGGCGGCGCCGCTGGCGCCTCCTGCGCATACACATCCAGGCCTGCCGTCAGGCCGATCAAGACGGGAATCACCTTCCACCGCAACATCGTCAACACAACCCCTGGAAAATCGAACGCGAACCCCGTATGCGCACTATAGCCACCCGTTCGCCTCAACGGGAGCGTCGGGATACATGGAGCCGGCGACGGAGAAAAGCCAGGGTCGATGTTTCCAATTTTCGGGGGAAGGCGACGCCCGATTCCGGCACGCGACGATGCAATTCGCCGTCGAGCCAGCCGGCGAAGACCTCCGGATGGATGTAGGACGCACGACAGACAGCGGGAGTATTGCCGAGCACGGCGGCCACCTCTTTCACGGCCTCCGCCAGGGTCGCTTTCACAGCGCGTTCGCCACCCTCGTCGGGAACCGTTCGGGCGGCCAGCACGGCAACCGCATTGATCGTGCCGCCCCAGGTCCGGAAGTCCTTCGCGGTGAACTCGCCGCCGGTCACCTCGCGCAGGTAATCGTTCACCATGCCGGAGTCGATAGGCTGGCGTTGCCCGTCGTCGTCCAGGTACTGAAAGAGACGCTGGCCGGGCAGTTCCTGGACCTTGCGTATGGCCTTGACCAGACGGCGGTCGTCGAGCGTCACGTCACGCCACTGACCGCTCTTCCCGCGGAAGTGAAATTCGATGCGGCCCTGGCGCGCCGCGACGTGTCGCGAGCGCAGCGTGGTCAGGCCGAACGAATTGTTCTCCCTGGCGTAGGCATCGTTGCCCACGCGGATCATGGTTTCTTCCAGCAGGCTGACCACCAGCGCCAGCACTTTTTCCCGGGGCAGGCCAGGCAGGGCGAGATCCTTGCGCAGCCGGCGACGCAGCCGGGGCAGCGCCTCGCCGAACTCGAGGATCCGTTCGAACTTGTCGCGGTCGCGCACGCTGCGCCATTTGGCGTGATACCGGTATTGCTTGCGCAGACGGGCATCGCGTCCGGTCGCCTGGAGGTGGCCGCGCTCGTTGGGACAGATCCACACCTTCGTATAGGCCGGCGGGATAGCCAGCGCACGGATGCGCGTGAGCACGTCCTCGTCGGTCACCCGCTTGCCGTCGATGTCGAGGTAGTGAAACCCTCGTCCCCGCTTGCAGCGCGTGATGCCGTTGTCGGTGTCGCAGACGTAGACCAGGCCCGCCGCTTTCGCGTGGGCCCGTTCCACATCGGGCACTTCAAGGGCGGCATCGGGCGGCTTTCTGGACATGGCCGGCAGTGTGTGCCGGCCCGCGATCAAGACATGGTGAACGCGGCGTCAGTCGACGCGACAGTACACGGCCTTGAGGTAACGGTTTTCCGGAACATTGCTCGCTACCGGATGGTCCGCGCCGGCGCCATCGACGTGAAGGACCTGGATGTTGCGACCGGCATTGAGGGCGACCCGGCGGATCATCTCGAGGAAATCGTCTTCGCCGACCAGGCCCGTGCACGAGCAGGTGAGGAGGATGCCGCCGGGAGCGACGACGTCGAGTGCCGTCCGGTTCATGGCGAAGTACTTTTTCAGCGCGTTCACGACCTGGTTGCGGTCACGGGTGAGCTTGGGCGGGTCGAGCACGACGGCGTCCCAGGTCTCCCCGCGTGCGATCGCTGCGCGCAACCATTCGAAGACGTCGCCCTGCTCGAAGGTCGCCTCGACACTGTTCAGGCGAGCGTTCTCGCGGGCGACCTCGAGGATGGCGGCATCGGCGTCGACGCCGGTGGCGTGGCTCGCGCCGGCCTTCATCGCATGCACGGCAAAACCGCCGGCATTGCAGCAGAGATCGAGCACCCGGCGGCCACGCGCCAGCTGGGCGAACCGGCGGCGGTTGTCGCGCTGGTCGGCGAAGAAGCCGGTCTTGTGACCGAGGCCCGGTGCGGCGTGGAACGCCAGGCCGTGCTCATGGACGTCGACCGCGGTGGGCGCCTCGTTGGAGCGCACGTCGAACGATTCCTGCCGCTGCACGTGCTCCTCGGCGAACCAATAGAGGGACGCACCGGGGAAGTGGCGCTGAAGTTCGGCGTGGATCGCTTCGCGGAAGCGCCACATGCCGGCGGCGAAATACTCGACGACGAGATGGTTCGCATAGCGATCGACGACCAGGCCGGAGAGGCCGTCGCCTTCGCTGTGGACCACGCGCCAGGCGTCACTCACCTCGTCCAGGCGAAGCAGTTCGCGACGCAGCTCGACAGCCCGGGCCAGTCGCGAGGCGATCCAGTCGTTGTCGATGGCTTCATCGGCGTCCGTGGTGAGCAGGCGCAGCGCGACGCGCGCGTGACCGTTCCAGAATCCGCGCCCGACAAAGCGGCCCTTGGCATCGAGCACGTCGACGACGCTCCCGGGCGGCAGGCGTTCTTCGGGCTTGACGATCTGGGCCGACCAGACCCACGGGTGGCCGGGGACACGGTCGGTTTTCAGGCGGATGCTGGGCAGGGCAGGGCTATTCATCGGTGAATGATACCGGGGCTCAGCGGCCGAAGCGCAGGATCAGCCAGGAAACCAGGGCCAGCAGGTTGATGCCCAGGTGCGCCGGCGAGGGTCCGCCCAGGGAGAGCAGCCAGCCATGCGTCGCGATGGACCAGTCGAAGCCGAGTCGCGGCGAGTGCTGCAGGGTGATGAACAGATTGACGAACGCGCCGCTCGACAAGGCATAGCTGAAGACCGGCGTCGCGATGAGCGGCGCCTGGAGGAACTGCGCCCAGATCGACATCTGTGCACCGCGACCGTCGTTGCTCGCCAGCAAAATACCGGCGATCAGGATGAAGGCGAAAAGCAGCACGCCGAGCACGGCGACGATGGCGTCGACACCGCTGAACCGGCCGCCGAGGAGTCGATCGAACTGATGGACCAGGCCGAACAGGCCACCGGCGATTTCAAAGACGGCGATGACGCGGGTAAAAAACGAATGCATGGATGCTCCGGGGTCTAAAGGTCGTCGGCGATCTCATGGAGATCGGCGATGTGCTGTTCCCACCAGCGCGCCTCGGCGGCGAAGGGAAACGCGGCGGGGAAAGCGGGATCGTGCCAGCGCTCGGCGATCCATCCGGCGTAGTGGACCTGACGCATCGCACGCAACACCGGAATCAGGGCCAGTTCGGTGGGATCGAAATCGCGGAACTGGCCATAGCCTTCGAGCAGCGCGGTCATCATGGCGTCGTCGCCCGCCAGCATCCACAGGTCCTGGACGGCCGGGCCGGTGCGTGCATCATCCAGGTCGACGAAGTGCGGGCCGGCATCGGTCCACAGCACGTTGCCGGGATGACAGTCGCCGTGCAGCCGGATGCGCTGCACCGGGCCGACCGCTTCGATCCGGTTGGCGACCGCGTCGTCCACGCGGCCGGCCGCATGGCGGTAGGCGTCGAACAGGTGCGCGGGTAGCAAGGCCGAGCCCAGGGTCGCGCGCATCGGCGCGTCGATCATGGTCGGCCGGTCCAGAACCCCGCGGGCCTGGAAACGGCTGCGCGCGCCTACGGCATGCATGCGAGCCAGGAGGCGGCCCAGCCATTCCAGCTCGTCCGCCGATTCCAGCGAGGGCGCGCGCCCGCCGCGTCGCGGATACACCGCATAACGGTAGCCGGCGTGACGCAGCATGGTCTGGCCGTCGAACGCGAGCGGCGCGACCATCGGCAATTCGGCCGCCGCCAGTTCGAGGGCGAAGGCGTGCTCCTCCATGATGGCGGCGTCCGTCCAGCGCCCCGGGCGGTAGAACTTGGCGACGACGAAGCCGCCGTCCTCGAGGCCGACCTGGAAGACGCGGTTCTCGTAGCTGTTGAGCGTCAGCAGGCGGCCGTCGCTCCAGGATCCGGCTTCATCCACCGCGGCAAGGACGACGTCGGGCGACAGCGCCGCATACGGCGCACCTTCCGTCACGAGCGGAGATTTCCCGGCGCGCCGCCCGGCGAGGGGATCACCGCCATGGTCAGGCGCGCGAGGCAGACCAGCTTGCCGGCTTCGTCTTCGATGCGGATTTCCCAAACCTGGGTGGTCCGCCCCAGGTGGATGGCCTTGGCAGTGCCGGTGACCAGGCCACTGCGTGGACCGCGGATGTGGTTCGCATTGATATCCAGGCCGACGGCGACTTCCTTCTCCACATCGAGGGTGAGCAGGGCGGCCGTGCTGCCGAGCGTCTCGGCCAGGACCACGGACGCGCCGCCGTGCAGCAGGCCGAACGGTTGCTGCGTGCGGTGGTCGACGGGCATCGTGCCGCGAAGCCAGTCGTCGCCGGCGTCGAGGATGCGGATGTCGAGCGTCTCCATCATCGTGCCGCGGCTCCAGCCGTTGATCCGCGCGAGATCGATGGGTTGCTTCCAGATGGCCATGGGCAGGCGTCGTCTAATGGATCAGCCGTCATTGTCCTACAATGCGCGGGTGCCCACCGTAACCCTGACATCGTCCGGCAAGCGATTCGACGCCGCTGCCGACGAAACCGTGCTCGAAGCCGCCCAGCGCGCGGGAATCGCCCTCCCGTATTCGTGCCGGGGCGGTGTGTGCGGAAGTTGCAAGGCGACCCTCGTCGAGGGTGAGTGTTCGTACCCGCGCAATCCGCCGACGGCCCTCTCCGGCCCGGCGCGCATGCGTCACGCGATCCTGCTCTGCCAGGCCGTTCCCCGTGGCGATATCGCCATCCAGGCGCGCGAGATCGCCTCCGTGGAAGACATCCCGCACCGCCGTGCCGAGACGGTCGTCATCGAGCGCCGCATGCTGGCGCCCGACGTGGTCGGCATCTGGCTCAAGCCGCTCGGCGACGACCGGCTCAACTGGCTGCCCGGCCAGTACCTCGACGTCATTCTCGAGGACGGCAAGCATCGACCTTTCTCGATCGCCAGCGGCCCACGCGCCGACGGCGCGGTCGAGTTGCACGTGCGGCACGTGCCGGGTGGCGGGTTTACCTCGTGGGTGTATGAATCGCTGAAGGTCGGCGACCGGCTGACCATCGAGGTCCCGCTAGGTACCTTCGTGCCGCGCGAGGATTCCGAGCGACCGATGCTGTTCATGGCCGGCGGTACGGGCTTCGCGCCGGTGAAGGCGATCGTCGAGCACTTCATCGCGCTCGGCACGCGGCGGCCCATGCACATCTACTGGGGTGCGCGGATCGCCGAAGACCTCTATCTGGCCGACCTCGCCCGGGGATGGGCGGCGGATGTGCCGACGATCACCTTCACGCCGGTGCTGTCCGATCCGGAAGCGGCGCGCGCCAGCGGGCTACGCGAAGGCCTGATCCACGAGGCCCTGCTGGAAGACTTCCCGGACCTGGCGGACTTCGATCTCTACATGAGCGGCCCGCCGGCGATGGTCGCCGCCGGACGCCAGCTCTTCATCGATGCGAACCTGCCGGAGGACCGGCTGTACTTCGATTCGTTCGATGTGGCGCCCGACGTGCTGGATGCGATTTTGCGGGGGCGGGCGGGGATTCACGGGCTTTAGGCCCTAGGAAAGGGGCCGGCGTCACCGCTTTGTTGGCTTTTCGCCGATGAATCGGCTCCTACATTTTCTTACTTTTTGCCTTTGGCGACCGGGAGCTGGGCGGTCTGCCAGGCGTAGGTGCCGCCGTCGAGCACGAAGACCTTCTGGAAGCCTGCCTTGATCAGGCGGTTGGCCGCCTTGCCCACGCCGCGGCCGTCCTTGTCGATCAGGACGACCGGGAGGTCCTTGGCCTTGCTCAGGTCCTTCTGCGTTTCCGGGTCGAACTGGCTCATGGCCACGTTCTTGGCACCCGGGACGTGGGCCTTTTCGAAGTCGGCACTGGCCGAGAGGTCGATGATAAGCGGCGTATCGCGGTTGATCAGCTGGGTGAGGCCGGCTGGGGTGAGGGTCTTCCACTTGCGGAAGAGGGTCATCACTTCGCCGCCCAGCAGGGCAAGCAGGATCGCTACGAACAGCGCGACCAGCGCCAGGTGGTTGCTCGCGAATTCGGGCAACTTGTGCAGTACGTCGTTCATCGTGTTCTTGCGCGTCCCAGTGGGGATAAACGGCCGATTATATAGGCTTTACTTCGGCGAGAAGTCGGGCAGGCCGGTCATCAGCCACCACTTCTTCTTTTCCGCGTCGTAGTGCCAGCGCTGGCGGTCCACCACGGTGCGCTCGGACTGGGTGTTGACGTTGACCACGTTGATCTGGACGACCTGGGCCATGTCGTTGTCGCCGTCGGGCCGCGGGCCGCCACCTTCGTCGTAGCCGGTGATACGGAGCTGGCCCAGACGACTGATCTCGATCGAGCTCAGCGGGTGGTCCTTGGCATAGTCCTTGTCGATGAAGCTCTGCGCGCCTTCCCAGTCGCCCCAGCGGACCGCCGATGCATAGGAATTGGTGGCGCGGGTGAGCGCTTCGTTACGTACGTCGGTGGCGCAGCCGGACAGGAGCGATACGGCAAGAGCGAGGACGAGCAGGGCGATACGGCGCATGGCGGGTTCCATCGTGGCGTCGGCCGGCATTATGCCCGGCGTTTGGCGACGAAACGCGCATCCAGGCTGGCCATCGGCTTTCCGTCCGCACCGGGGACCACGCAGGTGAAGTCCCCGCGAGCCCGTCCGCGGGCCTTCAGCATGCCGAAGAAACCCTTCCAGTTGGCGCCTGGCGCCAGTGTGGCCTCGGCGCGCAGGTCGTTCCAGATGGGATCCAGGTAGCGCACCGTGGAGTCGGCGACGAAGACGTCGCAATCCTCTCCACGCTGGCGCAGCACCGCTTCGACCAGGGCCCAGCAGGTCAGGGTCATGAGCGCGACGATGCTTCCGCCGAAGGCGCAGGCCTTGTCGTTGATGTTGGGCAGCAGCGGTGCCGTCATGACCAGACGCATGCCATCGAAGCTGTCGATGCTCACCGCCATGGCCCGCGCGAGGGGAATGCCATCGAGGATGAAGCGCTCGAGATCGGCGAGGGAGATGTCGTTGGGAGTCATAAGCAGCGAAGTCTACGAGGCAAGGCAAACCGTTCGCACCCGTATGGCTGAACCACGACCTTCGGCAGTGGTCCGGGCGGACGTCGCTTCCTATCCTGAGCGCTCAGTAGCAGGATGCTTCCGTGAGCCGTAGCCACCCTCTTCGCAACGTTACCGTCGTCATCACTCGCCCTGCGGGTACCGCGGGGCCGCTTTCCCGGCGGGTTCGCAAGCTGGGCGGCATCCCGGTCAGCGTGCCCGGGCTTTCGCTTCGCGCCATCGAAGACGCCTCGGCGGTCGACGCCGCGCTCCGTAGCGCGCTGGGGGGCGACCTGCTGGTCTTCACCAGCCCGGCCGCCGTGCGCTTCGCGGCCGACGTGCTGCCCCTGGCCACGCGGGCCACGGTGATCGCCGTGGGTCGTGGCACGGCACGGGCCCTGCGAACGGCCAACCTCACCGACGTCCGTTTTCCGGAGACCTCCCAGGACAGCGAGGGGGTGCTTGGCCTCCCTGAGCTGGCCAGGGTAGAGGGAAAGCGTATCGCCCTGATCGGTGCGCCAGGCGGTCGGGGCCTCTTGCGTGAACAGCTGCTCGCCCGCGGCGCCATGCTGGACGAAGTCCATGTCTATCACCGGGTGGCTCCCCGGATCGACCGCCGTCATATCGACCCCCTGCTGAAGTTGAGCCGCCGCTCGGCCGTACTGCTGTCCAGCGCCGAGGCGCTCGACCACCTGCATCGGGCCCTGATCGCGCCCGCCTGGCGCCGGCTGGTTCAGGCTGTCGCCGTGGTCAGCAGCGAGCGGCTTCGCGATATCGCTCTCGAGACCGGTTTCGAGCGGGTCGTCGTGGCGCGCTCGGCCCTTCCGGGCGACCTGCTCGCGGCCGCCGCCGGGGTGTCGTTCACGGGCCGTTGAGCGATCTATTCCATGCGTTCGCGTATGGCCTGCTAGCATGCTGCGCATGACGACCGAGACCCCACCGACCGCACCCATCCCGGCGACGCCGGCCCCGGCCGCCGCGCCCGTCTCCACCAGCCCGCGTCGGCCTGCCGACCCGCTACCGCGTCGCGGAGGTGGTGCGCTTGCCGTGGCCATCCTGATCTCGCTGGCCGCGCTCGGAGCCGCTGGCTACACCGCTTACACCGTCTGGGCCATGCGCCAGGACGTCGGTGCGGCCAACGGCCTTCGTGGCCAGGTCGACACGCTGCAGGGCACGGTCGATGGCCTGCGCGACGACAACGCCAACCTGCGTCGTCGCATCAGCGACGCCGATGGCGTGAACCGCTCGGCGCGCGAAGAGGTGCTTGGCGTGTCGGAACGTACGAAAAATCTTGAAGACGCCGTCGCCAATCTCTCCGAGCGCAGCCTCAGCGGCCACGACGCGATGCTCCTCGACGAAGCCGAGTCCCTGCTGCGCATGGCCAAGGAGCGTTTCGCCCTGTTCGGCGATGCCAGCGGCGCGCTCGCCGCCTATGACCTTGCCGACACGACACTGGCGGCCGTGGGCGATAGTGCCTTCGCCGCCGTTCGCCAGAGCCTGAAGGCAGAGCGCGATGCGCTCGCCTCGGTGGCGCCCACGGCACGTGCGAGCGACCTCGCTACGCTCGCCGACCTGCGTGCGCAGATTCCCGGTTTGCCGCTCAAGGATCTCGATGCGCCGGTGGGCGAGAACGAAGCGCGAGGTTTCTGGCAGCGCGCCGGCGATGCGCTTGGCAGCATCGTCAAGGTGAGCCACGACGACGGTACGCCGTTGGGACTCGCCGACGATCGCATCGCGCGCGAACTCGCCGCGCTGGATGTCGCCCACGCCGAGGCCGCCGTGTTGGCTTACGACGACCTGGGCCGTGCCGCCGCGCTGAAGCGCGTCGACGCCACTCTCACCGCGCGTTTCAATCCGACTTCGCCAAGCGTGCAGTCGGCACACGCTCGCCTTGCCGGGTTGCTCGCCAGCCAGGCCAAGGGGTCCGAGCCGAAACTGGGTGCCGCGCTGGCCGAACTGCATGACCTGCGTTCGGTGCACGCGCTGCGGCCCGGTGCGCCGGCGACACCGGCGCATGCCGGCTCCGTGGCGCACCCGGCATCGGCCGCGTCCGTCGCACCGGCTGCCGCGACCACGCCGGCTCCGTCGTCGACATCCGCCACGAAGGCGACGCCATGAAGCTCTGGCGCTGGATCGTCGGCCTCATTCTCGTCGCGGTGCTCGCGGCGTTTGCCTGGCACTGGGTCGCGGACGATCCGGGCTCGGTGCTTATCCGTCTGCGTGGCACCACCTTGCAGATGACCGTGGTCAGTGCCGTGGTGTTGCTGCTGCTCGCCTGGGCCGTGATCGCCGCGCTGGTCACCCTGATTCGCTGGCCGTTCGGTGCGTTGAACCGTCGTCATCGCCGGCTCAGTCGCCGGCGTCTGGCCGATGGCCTCGTGGCCTTGATCGAAGGTCGTCACGGCGAAGCCGAGCGTGACCTCAACCGTGCTGCGCGCTATCCGTCGGTCCGTGGGCCCGCGTTGCTGGCAGCCGCCGAAGCGGCCGAGCGCCACGGCGAATCCACGCGCGCTTTGGAGACCCTCGACCAGGCCGCCCAGGAAACCCCGCGCGCCGCGCGCGTGCTGCGTGCCCGTCTTCTACGCCGTGCAGGCCGCGCGACCGAAGCGGCCGCGTTGCTGGCGCCGGAAGCCAACAGTGCGTCGCTCACGCCCTCGGGCTGGATCGAATATGCCGAGGCGTCGCTCGAAGCCGGCGATGCCCGTAGCGCCGTGCGTGCGCTGGATCCCCTACAGAAGAGTGGTGAACTGGGCACGCGTGCGTTTTCCGATCTGGAGAGCCGGACGGTCGCGGCGTACATCGCCAGCGCGCCGGACGGCGTTTCGCTCTCGTCACTGTGGTCACAGCTGCCGAAGAGTCAGCGCCGCCTCCCGGCCGCCGTCGATGCGTATGCGCGCCGTGCGTCGCAGTTCGGCCAGAGCATGGCGGCCATGGACGAAATCGAAACGGCCTTGCGTCGCGAATGGTCGCCGTCGCTTGTCGCCACCTACGGTGGCATGGGTGCGGAAGATCTCGAACAGCGCCTGCGTCGTGCGGAAAGCTGGGTCGATACGCATCCGAACGATGCCGCGTTGCTGACGGCGGTCGGTCGCATGTGCGTACGTGCGCGCCTATGGGGCAAGGCGAAGCCCCTGCTCGAGCGCGCACTCGCGATTGCGCCGAATGCCGATGCCTGGGAGGCGCTGGGTGACGTCTTCGTTGGCGAGGCCCATCCCGAACTCGCACAGCGTTGCTATCGCAATGCACTGGCGCTGGCGCGTGGTGAAGCGACCGAGGCTTTGCCCGAGTCGCGTAATCATCGCATCGACACGCGCGTTACCGCGGTGGAAGAGCGCGATCAGCATGGGGTGCCACGGCTCTCACCATGAGTCGGTTGCTGTCCACGTAAACGTCGTCGTCGTGGATCGTCCCGTCCGCATCGACACGGTAGGTCCGCGCGACCGGTTGCCGGTACCCGACCCAATAGTTGAAGCGCGGATCCAGGTCGTAGTCGCTGCCGAGGTCGACGCGGTTCGATATCGACTGGCCGGGCTCAAGCCGACGATAGAAGGTCGCCGCGTCCCGGGCGTCGTCCGGGTCGATGGGTTCGACGCCGCGCGCGAACGCCGCCGGGTGGCCGCGGAAATCGTGAACGGTGAAAAGGGGGCGGGCAAGATGCTCCCCCGGCGTCATCGGCGGGGTAAGCATCTTCCTCAGATAGAGCGTCACGCGACCGCGATTGGTCAGCGTGACGACGATCCATCCCTTGTCCTGTTCCGCTGAACCGGACGGCTCACTGAGGGTGACCTCCAGATCGCTTGTTTCGGCGTTGTGGACTGCCGCCGGGACGGGCGTCGGCGTCGGCGGCGTCGACCGCGGGATCGTGGCCGCCGATTCGAGGAGGTAGATCAAACCGCCAACGAACGCGATGAAGAAAAAACCCCAGGCGCGACGGATCGACTCCCGGGTCGGCCAACGCCATCTCGGCGTTTTCGCCGGAGCTTCGAGGGCCTGTCTTTCCGTCGCGGGTAGCGCGTCATACGAGGTAGCCCATGCATGCTGCTGGGGCATGGTCAGGTAGAGCCCGAGATACGCCGGAAAGCGATGGAAGTCGTCACGGACTTCGAACCAGCGCCTGACGAGCGCTGTCGAGAGGTTTCCCTTCGCTGCGTCGGCGGCCGCGATCAGCGAGAGGCGGTTCGCGCGAAGCAGGGGAGGCAGGCTGTTCCACGCCATGCGCTGCGATTCGACCGCTTCGATCCACATGCCCTTGGGGCCGAGCGCGGCGAGATGACCGATTTCCTGCCAGTGGAAATGCTCCATGGCCAGGGTGAACACGTAAGGCCGTTTGTCGAACAGACCCCTCGCCAGGCGATCGATGAAGACGTCCTCGAAAATCCCTGGCGCATCGATGTATTGCAGCCGAAGCTCGGCCGTGCACGCGTCCAGTTCGTCACGGATATCCGCCGCCTCGCCACTGGCGATGCGTGTGGTCAGGCGGTCGACGAGACGCACGGCCTGTTCCTGGGGATTGATCGCCGCGTAAGGCTGCGCCGTGGAGTCAGCAGAAGGAGTGTCGACAGAAGGAACGGGCTCCGTCAGAACCGGAGGTGGCGCCGCGGCCGCGTCGTGATCCAGACCGTGCTCCTCGTCGGCAGCCCATGCTCGCGCCGCCTCGTAGGCTTCGCGCAAGCGTGCAAAGGCTGCCGGATCGGTTGCCGGATCGATCAGTTTGACGCGTGTGGCGTAGGCACGGCGCACGGCACGCTCATCCGCGTGCGGCGGGAGCGAAAGCAGCTCAAGGAACCATGGCAACGGCATGCGGGCGCCTCAGTCAGCCATGTCGGGCGCGAAATGATCGTTCGCCTCGATGCTTTGCAGCGCTTCGCGGAACAAGCCAGCGTCGCGTGCGACGAGGCGCGCATCCTGGGTCGTCAGCGTTTGCTCGAAGCGCAGGATCATCTGTCCGAGATGGTCGCGGCTCTCACCGAGCAACTGTTCGTAGAGGCGTTCCGCCCTGGCGAGCAGGGTGCGGTTTTCCAGCGTGTCGCGCGGATGGATCTTGAGCGAGGCCAGCGCCTCGAGCCGGCGTGCGATATCCGCGGGGGCCAGGCTTCCTTCGCTCCCGGCGATCACCAGGCGGCGTGTCTCCGAGGTGGCCACGATAGTCACCTCGACTTCCAGCAAGCCGTTGACGTCGTAGGTGAATCGTACGTCCACACCTTCCGCATGCCCCGGGCCGGACGGCAGGGCCACGGTGAGGTCACCAAGGAGGATGTTGTCGCGCACCAGTCGCGACTCGCCCTGGTAGACGTCGATACGAAGGGACGCCTGGCTGGGGTCGATCGGTACACAGCGTTGCACGCGACTGACCGGCACCACGGTATTGCGCTGGATGATCGGCGAATAAAGGCCGTCCGCCCGTGTACCACCTTCCATGCGGCGCGAGACGGCGGTACCGAGCGTGTACGGACAGACGTCCGTCATCACCATCTCGTCGAGTGCCTTGTCCTTCATCTTGAGGCCGGCCTGGACGGCGGCGCCGAGCGCGACGACTTCGTCCGGATTCTGGCCCATGGCGGGGAAGCGGCCGAACATGCGCGTCGCAAGGGAGCGGATCATCGGCATGCGGGTCGCACCACCGGCGAGGACGACGTTGTCGAGGTCCGCGGCGCGGATGCGCGCATCGCGCAGCGCGCGCTCGATCGGGCGCCATAGTCGCGTCAGCAAGGGCTGCGACAACGTCTCGAAGGCGTCGGCCGCCAGGTCGACGCGTACGTCGCTGCCGCGCCAGGACACCTCGAACGCGGTGCTCGACAGGCTTCCGAGCTGGCGCTTGGCGGTCTCCGCACGCGCCAACAGGCGTTGCATGAACACCGCGTCGTCGCGTGCCGCTTCGGGGATGCCTTGTTTGAACGCGAGCTCGGCGATCAGGCTCACGAAGTCTTCGCCGCCGAGCATGTTGTCTCCAGCGCTGGCACGGACTTCCATCACGCCGTCGAACATCTCAAGGATCGAGACATCGAAGGTGCCGCCACCGAGATCGAAGACGAGGAACTGGGTCTCGCCCTGGGCATCGTGCAGACCATAAGCCAGTGCGGCCGCCGTCGGTTCGTTGAGGAGCCGCTCGACCCGGAGGCCGGCCAGTTCGCCGGCGGTGCGCGTCGCTTTACGCTGCGCGTCGGAAAAATAGGCAGGAACCGTGATGATCGCTTCGGTGATCGGGACGCCCAGGGCGGCCTCGGCATCGGCCTTCAGCGAGCGCAGGACCAAGGCGGAAAGCTCTTCCGCCCGATAATCGCGATCGCCCAGGCGGACGGTCCTGGCACTGCCCATGTAGCGCTTGAACAGCGAGGCGGTCTGCGCGGGATGCGTCTGCAGGCGCTCGCGAGCCGCCTCGCCCACCAACACGCTACCGTCCTGATCGATGCCGACACAGGAGGGCGTGAGAACCGAGCCGAGGACATTCGGGATGAGGCGTGGCGCGCCGTCGATCCACGCCGCGACGAGGCTGTTGGTGGTGCCGAGGTCGATCCCCACGATCATGCGTGTCTGTCCCTGGTACGGATGGCGTCGCCGCTCGCAGGGCACGCCATGACGCTCCCCTGGGAGGGAGCGTGGCGCGTTGGAGCCCCTTACAACGCGGTCAGATTCGCGTAAGCGTAAACCAACCACTTGCTCCCGGCATCCTCGAAGTTCACCTGGAGCCGCATGTGGGCGCCGGCGCCCTCGGCACTGACCACCGTGCCTTCGCCGAATTTCGGATGGCTCACGCGCTGACCGAGCGCGATGGGGGATGCTTCCACCAGCGAACTGCTGCCGCCTCCGCCCGCATAGCGGTCGGCGTAGGCCGGTCGCGACACCTGCACGCGGGGGCGCAACTCGTCGATCAGTTCCGGCGGGATCTCGCCAAGGAACCGGGAAGGCCGCGCCAGCATCTCCGTGCCGTGCATGCGGCGCGACTCCGCGTGGGAGACGTACAGGCGCTCGCGAGCCCGTGTGATGCCCACATAGGCCAGACGCCGTTCTTCCTCGAGGCGATTCTCTTCCTCGGTGGAACGCTGGCTGGGGAACAGGCCTTCTTCCATGCCGACGAGGAACACGATGGGAAACTCGAGCCCTTTGGCCGAATGCAGCGTCATGAGCTGGACGCAGTCGTCCCAGGCCTCGCCCTGGCCTTCACCGGCTTCCAGTGAGGCGTGGGAAAGGAAGGCCGAGAGTTCGTTGAGGCCGGCGTCGACATCTTCCGGCGTCATTTCGAAGCGGCTGGCGACGTTGACCAGTTCGTCGAGGTTCTCGACGCGCGCCTCGCCGTTGCCGCGCTTGTCGTTTTCGTAGAAGTCGCGCAAGCCGGTGTGGAGGATGGCGTGCTCGATCTGCTCGGCGAGGCTCAGCGCCGTCGGTGATTCGTCACCGTCGAGTTTGTCGTGACCGCCAAACGTGCGCGCCAGGTTGTCGATCATGCCGATGAACGCCTTGAGCGCGTTCTTCGCGCGTCCGGCGAGACCGCCGATGGAGGCTTCGGTGAGCATGGCCTCCCACATCGAGCTACTGTCGTTCCGCGCGCGGCGACGCAACTCGTCGAGCGTGCGGTCACCGATTCCGCGTGGCGGCGTATTCACGGCGCGCTCGAAGGCGGCGTCGTCATGGCGGTTCGACGCCAGGCGCAGGTAAGCCAGGGCGTCCTTGATTTCGGCGCGCTCGAAGAAGCGCAGGCCGCCATAGACACGGTAGGGCAGGTCGCGCTGGATCAGCTGTTCTTCGAAGTTGCGTGACTGCGCGTTGGAACGGTAGAGGATGGCGCAATCGCGCGCGTTGCCGGTCTCGGCGATGTGTTCGCGAATGCGCTCGATGACGAAGCGAGCTTCGTCCTGTTCGTTGTAGGCGGCGTACAGCGCAATGCGCTCGCCCTCGCCGCCATCTGTCCAGAGCTGCTTGCCGAGGCGGCCGCCGTTGCGCGAGATGACCGCGTTCGCGGCATTGAGGATCGTCGAGGTGGAGCGATAGTTCTGCTCCAGGCGGATCGTCTTCGCACCGGGGAAATCGTTGAGGAACTGCTGCACGTTCTCGACCTTCGCGCCGCGCCAGCCGTAGATGGCCTGATCGTCGTCGCCGACCACGAAGGCCTGGCCGGTGCTGCCGGCGAGCACGCGGATCCACGCGTATTGCAGCGTGTTGGTGTCCTGGAACTCGTCGATCAGCAGGTAGCGCCAGCGATCCTGGTAGTGCTTGAGCACCTGGGGATCCTTCAGCCACAGCTCGTGCGCGCGCAGCAGCAGCTCGGCGAAGTCGACCAGGCCGGCACGCTGGCACTGCTGCTCGTAGGCCTTGTAGATCTCGACGAAGGTACGCGTCACCGGATGGTCGCGATGCTCGATGCCGTCCGGCCGTTTGCCTTCGTCCTTCCAGTTGTTGATCTGCCAGCTGGCCTGGCGCGGCGGGAACCGGGCCTCGTCGAGCCCCAGTCCCGCGATGATGCGTTTGATCAGCCGTTGCTGGTCGTCGGAATCGAGGATCTGGAAGCCTTCGACCAGCCCCGCCTCGCGCCAGTGGCGCCGGAGGAGCCGGTGGGCGATGCCGTGGAAGGTGCCGACCGTGAGGCCCTGCGTGCCGCCGGGGATGATCCCGTCCAGCCGTGTGCGCATCTCGCCGGCGGCCTTGTTGGTAAAGGTCACGGCGAGAATCGCCCACGGCGGCACCCGCTCGACCTGGGTCAGCCAACCGATACGGTTGATCAGGACACGGGTCTTACCGGAGCCGGCGCCAGCGAGGATCAGATAGTGCCCGGGCGGGGCACTGACGGCCTCGCGCTGGGCGTCGTTGAGGGAATCGAGGAGATGGGAAACATCCATCCCCCCATTGTACCGGCTGGGGACTCAGTTCTTCCGGGAGAAGCCAGCCACGGCGACGATGCCGCCGATGACGATCCCGGCGATACCGGCCCACTGCGGGATGGCCTTGTCGTGCGTGGCCTCGAGCTTGGCCGAGCCGATCGAGGCGACCGTATCGGTCTTCTGGTAGCTGCCGTTGCCGAGGGTGACCCAGAGGCCGAGCCCGATAAGGATGACGCCGACGATGATGAGACCTGCACGCATGGTGATTTCCTCCCGTTCCAAGTGGCGCCGAGAATGCGGGGACGAATGTGCAGGTTTTGTGCGCAAAAAAAACCCCGAGAGCCAGGGGAGCTCTCGGGGCGGGGTGGAAGACCGGAACCAGGGGAAGAACCGGTCCACCTTGAGGGGGCCTCAGGGAGGTGAGACCCACCGATGGGACGCCGTTGCGTGCGTCCGAATATATAGACGGACAAAACGGGGCAAAGTTGCATCGCCGACGCAAAAAAAATCAGCCCGTGTTCATGGGCTGATTTTTCAACGACTTGCTGGGCAGGATATGTACGACTAAACGGAAAACTCACGTTTGGACGGCCAAAAGTGGCCAGAAAGTCTTAGCTTTGGCTTAGTGCGCCTCATCCCAGTTCATGCCTACGCCGATATCCACCTGCAGCGGCACGCTCAGTGACGCCGCGCCCGTCATGTGTTTTTCGATCCCCGCGCGAATGTCGTCGACCGCATCGGCGCGCACTTCGAAGACCAGTTCATCGTGCACCTGCATCAGCATGCGCACGTCGTCGCGCGGCTCGATCCATGCCGAGACCGCGATCATCGCGCGCTTGATGATGTCGGCCGCCGTGCCCTGCATGGGGGCGTTGATGGCGGCGCGCTCGGCGCCGGCGCGGAACGCCTGGTTGCGCGAGTTGAGGTTCTCCAGGTACAGGCGGCGGCCGAACAGGGTCTGGACGTAGCCATCGCGGTGCGCCTGCTCGCGCGTGGCATCCATGAAGGCGCGCACGCCTGGGTAACGCGAGAAGTAGCGGCCCATGTAGTCGGAGGCTTCGCCACGGTCCACGCCGAGCTGCTTGGCCAGGCCGAAGGCGCTCATGCCATACATCAGGCCGAAGTTGATCGCCTTCGCCGCGCGGCGCTGATTGGTCGTGACCTCCGCGGCAGGCACGCCGAACACTTCCGCCGCGGTCGCGCGATGCACGTCGCCCCCTTCCTGGAACGCGCGGACGAGGCCTTCGTCGTTGGAAAGGTGGGCCATGATGCGCAGTTCGATCTGCGAGTAGTCGGCCGCGACGATGCGCCAGCCCTCCGGGGCGATGAAGGCCTGGCGAATGCGCCGCCCTTCTTCGGTACGCACCGGGATGTTCTGCAGGTTCGGATCGGACGAGCTGATGCGTCCCGTCGCGACGGCACCCTGGTGATAGCTGGTGTGCACGCGGCCGGTGCGCGGGTTGACGATGCCGGCGAGCTTGTCGGTATACGTCGAACGGAGCTTGGCGAGGCCGCGATACTCGAGGATCAGTCGTGGCAGCTCGTGCGTTTCGGCGATGGCCTCCAGCGCTTCCTCGTTGGTCGAGGGCTGGCCGGTCGGGGTCTTGATCTTCGCGGCGAGGCCGAGCTCGTCGAACAGCACGGCCTGCAACTGCTTGGGTGAGTCGAGGTTGAACTCGTGACCCGCCGAGGCATGGGCGAGCTGCTGCAGTTCGACCATGCGCTTGCCGAGCTGCTGGCTCTGCAGGCGAAGGACGTTGGCGTCGATGAGCACGCCGGTGCGCTCCATCTTCGCCAGCACGGGCACCAGCGGGATTTCGATGTCCGCATACACCGCGCGCAGCGAGGGTTCGGCTTCGAGCTTCGGCCACAGGGCATGGTGCAGGCGTAACGTGACGTCCGCATCTTCCGCGGCATAGCGGCACGCCGTGTCGCAATCCACCTGCGAGAACGAGATCTGCTTCGCTCCCTTGCCGGCGACCTGCTCGTACTTGATGGTCGTGTAGCCGAGGTAACGCGTCGCCAGCGAGTCCATGTCGTGGCGCGTCGCTGTCGCATTGTAGATGTACGACTCGAGCATGGTGTCGTGCAGCAGGCCTTTCACGTCAACGCCGTAGTGCGACAGGATGTTGATGTCGTACTTGCCGTGCTGGCCGACCTTCGGGCGCGAGGCATCCTCGAAGATCGGTTTCAGGGCGCCAAGCACGTGGTCGCGCGGGAGCTGCGCCGGGGCGCCGGGATAGTCATGGCCCAGCGGGATGTAGGCGGCCTTGCCGGGTTCCACGGACAGGGACACACCGACGATATCGGCCAGCATGGCGTCGATGCTGGTGGTCTCGGTATCGAAGGCGATCAGCGGCGCGGTCTCGAGCTTCTCCAACCAGGCAGCAAAGCGATCTTCAGTGACGATGAGCTCGTAGTCGCCTTCGGCGGAGAGCGAGGCATCGGGCGGCGTGTGCGCGGCGACGGGCGTGGCAGCAGCAGGGGCCGGCGCGGCCGGGGTGCCGGCCTGGTCGAGATCCTTCAATGCCGCCTTGAAGTCGTAGCGCGCGTAGAGCTCGCGCAGCGCGTCGGTATCGCGCTCGCGCATGGCCAGTCCGGTGGGCCGGTATTCGAGCGGCACGTCGGTGCGAATGGTCACCAGTTCGCGTGACAGCGGCAGGCGCGGCATGGCCGCACGCAGGTTTTCGCCGATCTTGCCGCCGATGCGGTCGGCGTTGGCGAACAGGTTCTCGAGGTTGTGGTACTCGCCGAGCCACTTCGCGGCGGTCTTGGGGCCGCATTTCTCCACGCCGGGCACGTTGTCGATGCTGTCGCCCATGAGGGTCAGGTAATCGACGATCTGGTCGGGACGTACGCCGAACTTGGCGAACACGCCGTCCACGTCCATCGTGGTGTTGGTCATCGTGTTGACCAGCAAGGTATGCGGGCCAACCATCTGCGCGAAATCCTTGTCGCCCGTCGAGATGGTGGTGTGGATACCTTCTTCCGATGCCTGTCGGGCGAGCGTGCCGATCACGTCATCGGCTTCCACACCGGGAACGCAGAGTATGGGAAAGCCCAGCGCGCCGACGATCTTCATCATCGGCTCGACCTGGGCGCGGAGATCGTCCGGCATCGACGGCCGGTTGGCCTTGTACTCGGGGTACAGATCGTCGCGGAAGGTCCGTCCCGGCGCATCGCAGACGAAAGCTACGTAATCCGAGCCGGCTTTCATGGTCGTGCGCAGCATGTTGACGATACCGAAGAGCGCGCCCGTGGGCTCGCCGAAGGCATTGGTCAGGGGAGGTAGCGCGTGGAACGCGCGATACAGGTACGACGACCCGTCGATGAGCGTGAGCGTAGGCATACCCCCGATTCTCTCATGGCCGAACCGGAGCCGTCCGTTCACGTGGAAAGCGGCATGCGGCTTGCTATCCTCGTCACCCCGCACGGAGATTTCCCATGAACCGCACGCACGCCCTCGTTGCCGCGCTCGCCCTGGCGCTGGCACTCCCCGTGGCCGCCCAGACCGCTACGGACCCGAAGCTGACGCCGCTGCCGCCTCCGCCGGGACTGAACGATCCGGGCGTCAAGGCAGGCGAGCCGGATCGCTCCGGGCAGAAGCCGATTCCCCGCCCGGTGACCTATGACGAGGCCCAGGACGGTCGCACCACGCCCGCCACGTCGGATGCCCAGGGAGCACCGCGCTCACCGGTCGCCTTGCCCTCCATGCAGGACAACGGCAGCAATGCCCCCGCTCAGGAGATCCCCCAGGTGACGATCCGCCAGCAGGGCGACGACCAGGTTCAGGAATTTCGTTCGGGCGGCAAGCTGACGATGATCGTGGTGACGCCGAAGCATGGCGTGCCGCAGACCTATATGGCCGATCCCGAAGGCAAACTGCACGACCCCAAGAACGGCCCCGTCGATCCGGTCTATTACAAGGTTTACGAGTGGGGTGCGGCACCCAAGCCGGTCGACTCGAACTGAGCGGCTCTCAGCCGTCCAGTTCGGGGTAATGGCGGAAGATCCCCGTCGTGTTGAACGGTATCCGCCGCTCCGACGACAGGTAAGCCGAGATATTCGGTCGGTCCGCCACGCGCTTTTGCAGGTCGCGGAGCAGGGGTAGCTTCTGCTTCGCCATCGCCTTGGGAAACGCGTATGCCAGACCGGACATGACCTGGAACAGCGAGAGGTCGACATAGGAGTGCTCGCGTAGCGGGAACCTTCCGCCGCCGCGTTCGATGGTCTTCTCGAAGTAATCCAGGAACTTGGGGATGCGATTTTCCCGGAAGTCCTTCGAGCGTTTTTTCGCTTCGGCCTTCTGGTCTTCGTAGTACAGCTCCGAGGCCACCGGGTGGTGTGTGTCGTGCACCTCGGCCACGAGGTCGCTGATCGTGAGTTCGAGCTGGTGGGCATGCAGGCGCTTTGCCTCGCCCTCGGGGACCAGCCCGTGACGGGGGCCGAGGTACTGCAGGATGTTCGCCACCTGTGCGATGACCAGCCGGCCGGACGTGAGGAAAGGTGGGGCGTAGGGAACGGCGCCCTGGTGTTCGCCGTCGAGGAAGGGCGTCATGACGTCGTCGCCCTCGATGCGTGCGACATCCGTATAGTCGGCGCCCACGTCTTCCAGGCATAGCCGCACGAATTCGCCGCGCCCCTGCAAGCCTGTCCAGTAGTACAGCTTGTAGCTCATCGCATGCCTCCCTCGTCGAAGGCCGCGATCATGCCGGGGTGTCGTTCAAGCCAACGTGAGCGCGACGTCGCGGAACGCATTCCACACGGTCTGCGCGGGGGGTGAAAGCGACCGTGCGCGCCGACGCAGCAGCGTGACCTCGCGGACGACCTCGGGCGACACGTTCACGGCGACGAGGCCGGGGCGCAAGGCATCCAGCGACAGCGCTGGCGTGACCGTGACGCCAAGGCCTGCCTCCACCATCCGGAAAGCGGTGTGCGGATGACCCACCTCGAGTGTCACCTGCATCGGAATGCCCCGCGCGGCGAAGGCGGCGTCGATCAGCCGGCGCGAGCCCGAGGCGTAGTCGAGCAGGATCAGCGGCTCGTGCCCGAGGCGTGTCCAGCTGACGTGGCGTTGGCTCGCGAATGGGTGGTCGGCGCGACAGACCACGCGAAACGGATCGCGCAGGATCGTTTCGGTATCGAACTCTTCGGGCGTAGCCGGCTCGACCGTAAGTCCGAAGTCCACTTCGCCGCCGCGGACCGCATCCAGCACCTGCGCCTGGTTCTGGTCGCGCAGGATGATCTCGATGGCCGGGTGGTCGATCGCGCATCGCGCGATGCACGGGGGCACGAGACCGGCCGATAGCGTCGGGACGGCGGCCAGGCGTACACGGCCGCGCAGGGGGTCGGACTGCGTCCTTACGTGCGTCAGGACGCCGTCCAGCTCGTCTAGCACACGGGCGGCGGCCTGTTCGAGGTAACGGCCGGCCTCGGTCGGCACGACCTCGCGCGTACTGCGGTCGAAAAGACGCACGTCGAGCTCGGCTTCGAGGTCGGCAATCAGGCGGCTGACCGCAGGCTGGGTCAGGTGCAACGCCTCCGCGGCACGGCGGAAGTGCCGGTGATGGGCCACGGCGAGGAAGGCGCGAAGCTGGCGCATCGAGACATTCATGTGATTAATGTATCACCGGATAAGATAAAACGATTTGTCTTATCAGTCGTATCGGCATGAAATAGCGTCATCCCACTCTCCTGCCGGTTACGCCCATGCGCCGCTTCCTTCCCGACGGATTCACTCTTTCGCTGATTGGCACCGTGCTGCTGGCGAGCTTTCTTCCCTGCCGCGGCGCGACGGCCGAGGTCTTCGGTGGGCTGACGGACGTCGCCATCGCCCTGCTGTTCTTCCTGCATGGCGCCAAGCTGTCGCGTGAGGCGGTGGTGGCGGGCATGACCCACTGGCGGCTGCACCTCACCGTGCTCGCCAGCACGTTCCTCCTGTTCCCGTTGCTGGGGCTGCTGCTCAAGCCCGTGCTTTCGCCCCTGGTGTCCCCGGATCTGTACCTTGGCATCCTGTTCCTGTGCACCTTGCCGTCGACCGTGCAGTCGTCGATCGCGTTCACCTCGATGGCGCGGGGCAACGTGCCGGCTGCCATCGTGTCGGCATCCGCGTCGAGCATGCTCGGTATCTTCATCACGCCCCTGCTGGTCGGCGTGATGATCGCGGGCTCGGGGCAGGGTGGGTTGTCATGGCATGCCATCGGCGCGATCGTGCTGCAGCTGTTCGTGCCTTTCGTGGCCGGCCAGATCGCTCAGCGCTGGATCGGCGGTTGGGTGCGCAAGCACGCCGTGCTGCTGACCTTCGTCGATCGCGGATCGATCCTGCTGGTGGTCTATACCGCTTTCAGCGCGGCGGTTTTGCAAGGCCTGTGGAAGCAGTTGCCGCTGCCGGTGCTGGGCGGACTGGTCGTCGTCAACGTGGTGCTGCTGGCCTGCGCCCTGCTGGCGACGCGTTACGGTGCGCGTGCCCTGGGCTTCGCTCGCGAGGATGAAATCACCATCGTGTTCTGCGGCTCGAAGAAGAGCCTGGCCTCAGGCGTGCCGATGGCGAAGGTGCTGTTCGCCGGGCATCCGCTGGGGCTGATCGTGTTGCCGATCATGCTGTTCCATCAGATCCAGCTGATGACGTGCGCGGTGCTGGCGCGCAGGTATGCGCTGCGAGGAATCGCCGCTGAAGCGGCTCCCACAACGGTCGCCTCGTAGGTTGGGGCTGGCTGTTTGTGGGAGCCGATTCAGCGGCGATGCTCTTCGCGAGCACCCATCGCCGCTGAAGCGGCTCCCACAGTCGCGCGCTTAGTGGCGGAAGTGGCGAACGCCGGTAAAGACCATCGCCATATCGTGCTCATCCGCAGCGGCAATCACTTCGCTATCGCGCATCGAACCACCCGGCTGGATCACGGCACGAATGCCGGCCGCCGCAGCGGCATCGATGCCGTCACGGAACGGGAAGAACGCGTCGGACGCCATCGCGCTGCCCGGCACCACGAGGCCGGCTTCCTCGGCCTTGAGGCCGGCGATCTTCGCGCTGACCACGCGGCTCATCTGGCCGGCGCCGATACCCACGGTGCGGTTGTCGCGGGCATAGACGATGGCGTTGGATTTGACCATCTTGGCGACGCGCCAGGCGAACAGGAGGTCATCGAGTTCGGCGGACGTCGGCTGGCGCTTGCTGACGACCTTGAGTTCGTCGCGCTGCACCTGGCGATCGTCCGCGGTCTGCACGAGCAGGCCGGAGCCGACGCGCTTGATATCGTGCGTGTTGCGGCCTTCACCCAGCGGGATCTCGAGCACGCGCACGTTGGCCTTCTTCGTCGCTTCCTCGACGGCGCCGGCATCGACGACCGGCGCAATCAACACTTCGACGAACTGGCGCTTGAGGATCGCCTTCGCCGTTTCCGCATCCAGCGGGCGGTTGAAAGCGATGATGCCGCCGAAGGCCGAGGTGGGGTCGGTGGCGTACGCGAGTTCATAGGCCGCGAGGGGGTCGGCGGCGACGGCGACGCCGCAGGGATTGGCATGCTTGACGATGACGCAGGCTGGCGCGTCGAACTGGCGCACGCATTCCCACGCCGCATCGGCATCGGCGATGTTGTTGAAGGAGAGTTCCTTGCCCTGCAGCTGACGGAAGGTTGCCAGCGTGCCCGGCGCGGGATACAGGTCACGGTAGAACGCGCCGGCCTGGTGCGGGTTTTCGCCGTAGCGCAGATCCATCACCTTCACGAAACGGCCGTTGGACTGCTCCGGGAATTCGGCGTGCGAGGCGACGGCCGTGTGCGTCTGGTCGAGCGTGACGCCCGAGAGATAGTCGCTGATCGCCGCGTCATAGTTGGAGACGCGATTGAACGCGGCGACCGAGAGCTTGAAACGCGTTGCGCGCGAAAGCCCGCCCTTGGTTTCGATCTCGGCCAGCGCGCCTTCGTACTGTGCCGGATCGGTGAGGACGGCGACATCGTTCCAGTTCTTCGCTGCCGCGCGGAGCATCGCAGGACCGCCGATGTCGATGTTCTCGATCGCGTTCTCCAGCGTGCACGTCGGATCGGCCACGGTGCGTTCGAACGGATAGAGGTTCAGCACGAGAAGATCGATCGGGACGATGCCGTGTTCGGCCATGACCGCGTCGTCGGTGCCACGACGGCCGAGCAGGCCACCATGCACGCGCGGATGCAGCGTCTTCACGCGCCCGTCCATGATCTCGGGGAAGCCGGTGAGATCGCCGACATCGCGCACCGGGATGCCGGCATCGCGCAGTGCTTTCGCGGAGCCGCCCGTGGAGAGGATGTCGACGTTGGCCGCGACGAGGCGTCGGGCGAGTTCGGTCAGGCCCTGCTTGTCGGAAACGCTGACGAGCGCGCGGCGGACGGAAACGAGATCGGGCGTGGGCATGGGCACTTCCGGGGAGGAAAGCGCTCCATTATAGCGGCCCTTTAGGAAATGCCGTGGGCGGCCAGCTTCTTGCGCAGGGTGGCACGGTTGATGCCGAGGGCGACGGCGGCGCGGCTCTGGTTGCCTTCGTGGAAAGCGAGCACTTCACGCAACAGGGGGCCTTCGACTTCACGGATCACCAGGGCGTGAAGACCTTCGCCGCCTTCCGTATCGCCGATATCCGCCAGGTAACGACGGACGGTGCGGCTGACGCATTCGCTGAGGGCACTCTGCATGGAGGTCTCGTTGGCGGCCTCACCGGCAGTCAGTCTCACAGCGTTCAAGGCATTCCCCTCTCGCAGGCCGGGACACGAGTTCCCGGTCGGTTCTTTTAATGTGGTCGCTTGGATTGCGACACGGCCACACCATGGAAGGGGGTCGATCGTCGCGAAGGGAATCGAGTGTACTCGTCCCGGAAGGGGATGTGCAGGCTTGTAAAAAGAAATTTTTTCGAACGGTCAATCGAAGCTGAATGCGAAGGCGACGGCCCGCTGGCCCGGGTCTTGCACCTCGAACACCATCGCCGTCGTGGCCCCGCCATCCAGCCCGCGTGCACGCACGCCGGGGTCACCGACATAGTCGGCGGGTTCGAAGCGGCGCATGGCCAGGCGCTGGCCATTGGCATCCGAAAGCACGATGGTGACGACGGGATAAGGCTGCGCGAACGACGCATCGTTTCGTACGCTCGCAGTGATCAGCAGGCCGTCACGCACGGCCGGATGCTGCTCGACGTCACGAGCGAGCAGGCGCAGGCGTGTCGGTTCGGCCACCAGGGGCAGGCGACAGCCGACGACGGAGCAGCCGGCTTGCAGCGCTGGGCCGATGGTCGGGTCGGCGATGAGCGAGTCGCGCTTGGCCCAGGCGAGCTGGGCACCCAGGCCGAGCATCAGCGTGAGGCAGACGGTCACCCAGATGGCGCTCTGCCAGGAGCGTCGACGTGTCTTGGCGAACTTCGGCGTGAAGGTCAGCTGGGAGAAATCCTCAGCGGGCGCCTCGTCGTGAGTCGGCTCGCCGCTGACGTCATCGGGCAGGCGCGGCACCGGGCGTGGCCGGAAGACGGCCACGTCGGCGAGGGGTGGTTCCTGGTCGAGTGCCCGTTCCGGAAGGCGCGTGAAGGGCTCCGGTGGCAGTTGTGCGGCAAGCGTGCCAAGGGCGTTGAAGACGCCCTCGCAGTGGCCGCAGCGCACGCAGCCGCACGCCGGCACCAGAAGCTCGGCTTCCAGTTTGTAGACGGTGAGGCACTCGGGACACTGCGTATACATCGTTCGATCATAACGTGCGTGACCGGTAGAATCGTCTATCCGCTCACCCAATGGCCGTCCCGATGCCCTGGCTCGAACTCTCCCTGACGATCCGCGCCGCCGAGCAGCCGCGAGTCGAAACCGCTCTCGAAGACCTGGGCGCGCTGTCCATCACCCTTCAGGATGCCGACGCTGAAACACCTGACGAAGAGGCCATCTTCGAGCCCGGCGTGGGTGAACTTCCGTTGTGGAACCAGATCGTCCTGAACGCCTTGTTCGACGCCGATGCCGACAAGCGCGGACTCACGGCCGCCATCGCCGACGACCTGCCCTTCATCGAGCCAGCGCAGATCACATGGCGTGTGGTCGACGACCAGGACTGGACGCGCGCCTGGATGGACCAGTTCAAACCGATGCCCTTCGGTCGACGCCTCTGGGTCTATCCCTGGAATATCGAGCCGCCGGTGGAGGGCGACATCGTCGTCGTCCGCCTCGACCCCGGCCTGGCCTTCGGCACGGGCACGCACCCGACCACCGCGATGTGCCTGGAGTGGCTGGATGGCCAGCAGATGGCCGACAAGCTGGTTCTCGACTACGGCTGCGGCTCCGGCATCCTTGCGATCGCGGCACTGAAGTTGGGCGCCGCCCGCGCCGTCGGCATCGACAACGATCCGCAAGCGCTCATTTCCTCGCACGACAACGCCGAGCGTAACGGCGTGCATGCGGATCTGGCCGTCTATCTGCCGGGCGAGGCGCCGACCGAGCTCGCCGATGTGCTTGTCGCGAATATCCTCGCAGGGCCGCTGGGTGAGCTTGCCCCGACCTTTGCCGCCGCCGTGAAGCCGGGTGCACCGTTCGCGCTGTCGGGCATCCTTCATGGGCAGCACGAGGAATTGCTGGTGCGCTATGCGGAATGGTTCGAGGATCTCGAAGTGCGCACGCTGGAAGACTGGGTGCGCATCAGCGGTCGTCGCCGTAGCTGAATCGGACAGCTGTTAAATGTGGAAGCCGCTTCAGCGGTGATCAAACCATGTGGGAGCCGCTTCAGCGGCGAAAAGCCGACAGAGCAAAGAAGCCAGTGCAGTCATCGCTAGCGAAAGCCGCGAGGGGCAAGGCCCTTGGGGCCGCCGGCGCAGCTCTTCGAGGCGGGCGGTAGCTTCTCTCTCGCTCCGTCAGGGAGTCGGGGCCGCCCTCAGCTTATGCGGCCCCAAGGGCCTTGCCCCTCGCGCCACCGCACGCTGCGGTTGCGTGCGGTCGCGCGCACCGCCCACAAGCTCGAGGCGCTGCTGTTGTAGGAGCCGATTCATCGGCGAATCCTCAGCGCTGATATCGCGAACGAGGCCGAACATCGCATCGTGCAGGAGGTTCAACCGCTCACCCGATGCAACACAAGGCCTCACTCGAAGGTCCGATAGCCTGAGGGTTCGCCGCTGAAGCGGCTCCCACAGGGGTCGGGCGGCTCCCACAGGTGCCGCGGATGCCACAGGTGCAACAAAAAAGGCCGAAGTCACGCAGTGAGATCACCGCGTGACTCCGGCCTTCTTATCGAAACCTCACACCGGAGGCGGCGTTTCTTTCTGCTCCGCCATGCGCTTTTCCAGATAGTGGATGTTCTGTCCACCCTGCTGGAAACCGACGTCGGCCATGATGCGCTGCTGCAGCGGGATATTGCACTTCACGCCTTCGATCACGGTCTCGTTCAACGCCATGCGCATGCGCGCGATGGCGGTGGCACGATCCGGGCCGTGCACGATGATCTTGCCGATCATCGAATCGTAGTTCGGCGGGATGCGGTAGCCATCGTAGAGATGGGTGTCGACGCGTACGCCCGGGCCACCCGGCGCCTCGAAACGCTTCACCGTGCCGGGGCTCGGCATGAAGGTGTCGGGATCCTCGGCATTCACGCGGCACTCGATGGCGTGACCGGTGAACACGATGTCTTCCTGGCGGATCGAGAGCTTCTCGCCGCCAGCGATGAGCAACTGCTCGCGAACGAGGTCGATGCCGGTCACCAGCTCGGTCACCGGATGCTCCACCTGGATACGGGTGTTCATCTCGATGAAGTAGAAGCGGCCGCCCTCGAACAGGAATTCGAAGGTGCCTGCGCCGCGATAACCGATGCGCAGGCAGGCGTCGACGCAGACCTTGCCGATCTGGGCGCGCATTTCCGGGGTGATGCCGGGCGCCGGTGCTTCTTCGACAACCTTCTGGTGGCGGCGCTGCATGGAGCAGTCGCGTTCACCGAGGTGGATCGCATTGCCCTGGCCGTCGGCAAGCACCTGGATCTCCACGTGGCGCGGATTCTCCAGGAACTTCTCCATGTAGACCTGATCGTTGCTGAAAGCCGCCTTGGCTTCCTGCTTCGTCATGACGATGGAGTTGGCGAGGTGGGCCTCAGTGCGCACGACGCGCATACCGCGACCACCGCCGCCGCCCGACGCCTTGATGATGACCGGGTAGCCGATCTCACGGGCGATGCGGATGTTCTCGTCGGTGTCGTCGCCCAACGGGCCGCCCGAGCCGGGCACGCACGGCACGCCGGCCGCCTTCATGGCGCGGATGGCTTCGACCTTGTCGCCCATCAGGCGGATCACATCGGCGGTCGGGCCGATGAAGATGAAGCCCGAGGTCTCGACCTGTTCGGCGAAGTTGGCGTTCTCCGAGAGGAAGCCGTAGCCCGGATGGATCGCCTGGGCGTCGGTGATCTCGGCGGCGGCGATGATCCGGGGAATGTTGAGGTAGCTGTCGGCCGAGGGACCCGGGCCGATGCATACCGATTCGTCGGCCAGGCCGACGTGCTTGAGGTTGCGATCCACGGTGGAGTGCACCGCGACCGTCTTGATGCCGAGCGCGTGGCACGCGCGCAGCACCCGCAGCGCGATTTCGCCGCGGTTGGCGATGACTACCTTCTCGAGCATGGTGTCAGGCCTCAGGCGATGACGAACATGGGTTCGTCGAATTCGACCGGCTGGCCGTTCTCGACCAGGACAGCGACGACGGTGCCCGAGACGTCGGCCTCGATCTGGTTGAACATCTTCATCGCTTCGATGATGCCCAGCGTTTCACCTGCCTTGACCTGCTTGCCGACCGTGGCGAACGCCGGGGCGCCCGGCGTCGACGAGGCGTAGAAGGTGCCGACCATCGGCGCCTTGGTCACGTGGCCAGCCGGGAGACCGGTTTCGACCGGTGCAGCGGCGGCGGGCGCGACGGCGACGGGAGCGGCGGCCACCGGAGCGACTTGCTGCATCGGGGCGGCGTACATCTGCGGCGCAGCGGTGCCCTTCGGCACGCGGGACAGGCGTACGACTTCTTCGCCTTCCTTGATTTCCAGCTCGGCGAGGTTCGATTCCTCGAGCAGGTCGATGAGTTTCTTGATCTTGCGCAGGTCCATGGGACAAACCTTCTGGTGGTGGATGCGGTCCGCCGGCTGGGCGAACCGCCAATGGGAGTCAGGCCGCGGGCACCGCCAGGCGGAGCAGGGTGGCTTCTAGCGCCAGGCGGTAGCTGTCACCGCCAAAGCCGCAGATCACGCCGGTGGCCAGGTCGGACAGATACGAGTGATGGCGGAACGCCTCGCGCGCATGCGGATTGGACAGGTGGATCTCGATGAACGGGATCGACACGCCGGCAAGGGCGTCGCGGATGGCAATGGACGTGTGCGTGAACGCAGCCGGGTTGATCAGGATCCAGGCGACGCCTTCGTCGCGTGCCTGATGGATGCGGGCGATCAACTCGTGCTCGGCGTTGGACTGGAACCAGCTCAGTTCGTGGCCGGCCGCCTGGGCGCGGGCCTGCAGCGAGACATTGATGTCGGAGAGGGTCTCATGCCCGTAGACCGACGGTTCGCGCACGCCGAGCAAATTGAGGTTGGGTCCGTGCAGGACGAGGATCCTGGCCACTGTTCACCTGTGCCTTGTATCCGGGGTTCCGGAACGCCGCGCAGTGTGCGCCTGTCCCCCGGACTTGTCCAGTTCGGTGAAGATCGCCGTAGATCGCTGGAGATCGTGACTTTCCACACTGCAGCGTATGGTAGACCCTCAGCGCATTCGCCCCGAACAACGTTACGAGGGCATAGGCGGGGTGGGAGCCGATTCATCGGCGAATGGTGAATACACCCGCGGCGCAGCCGCGACCTTGAGGTGCTTGCCTCGGTTCCCGCCAAAGGAAGAGCATCGCCGCTGAAGCGGCTCCCACAGGGGTTCCCACAGGGGCTCTCACAACCTCACCCCTCCGGGAACAGCTTCTTCCAGCCCTCGATACCCAGCTCATCCAACGTCGCCATGTTCGCTTCGAAAATCGTCGAGGCCTCGGGGAAAGCGGCCACGGCCTTGTCGATGCTGTCCTCGCGGAGGAGGTGCAGGGTCGGGTAGGGCGAACGATTGGTGTAGTTGGTGATGTCGTCGGGACCGGTGCCCTCGAACTGGAAGTCAGGGTGGAAGCTGGCCACCTGGATGTCGCCGTCGAGCCCAAGGTCATCGACGGCCAGGTCGGCTACTTCAAGAAACTCGTTGAAGTCATCGAAGTCGCCCAGCACGCCGGGGTGGATAAGCAGCGTGGTATCGGTCACCTCGGGACTCACGTCGCGCAGGTGTTCGAGTTCCCGCTTGAGATCGTCGAGCAGTTCCAACGGCTGGGTGGCGGCGCTGACCACGTAACGGACCTGGCCTTTCTTGTGCACGGCCTTGGCGAACGGGCACAGGTTGAGGCCGATCACGGCCTTCTCCAGCCATGCCTGGCTGCGTGCGATCGCTTCGTCGGGGGTCGGCAGACCATCCATGGGGGTGTCCTTCATCGTGCGGGGGCGAGCCATTCGTCGAGTTCGGGCCCGGTAAACGTGCCCACTTTGCGGCGCAGGATACGCCCGTCTTCACCGATCAGGACGCTATAGGGCAGGACGCGACGCGTATTGCCGAGCGAGAGGGACCCGCCGGGCGCGTCGGCATCCACGAGCATGATGGGGTAGCTCACCGGCCGCCGGGCGAGATAACCGCGGACGCCGGTTGCCGTGTCTTCGGCCAGCCCGAGCACCACGATGCTGCGGTCCCGGTAGCGCGAATACGCCGCGTCGAGCAGGGGCATCTCCTGCCTGCACGGCCCGCACCAGCTCGCCCAGTAATTGATGAGCACGCGTTTGCCGTGCCAGTCCGACAGCTGACGTGCCTTACCTTCGACGGTCACGAAGCTGGCTTCCGGTGCCGGGTCGCCGATGTCGGCCACCGTCACGCCTGGGGGCGGTGGCGGATGCAGGCGCCGGTGCTCGACCCACAATCCGCCCGTCGCCCCGAGGATCGCCAGTACGACGATCCAGAAGGTCGGGCCGCGTGTCATGGCGACGCGGCGGCCTCGAGTGCCTGCTTGACGGTGTCGTAGGTAAGCACGGTGGAGAGCTTATGGCCGTCGCCACCTCCTTTCGGGTAGACCACGTACAGCGGCACGCCCACCGAGTGGTACTGCTCCAGGAAGGCGGCGATGGTCGCGTTCACGTCGGTCCAGTCGCCGCGCATGTACACGGTGCCGGTGCGCTTGAGCAGCGCCTTGAAGTCGTCCGTGTCGAGCACCGCGTGTTCGTTGGCCTTGCAGGTGATGCACCAGTCCGCGGTCATGTCGACCAGCACGGGTGTGCCGGCGGCACGCAGCTCGGCGAGTTTCTCCGGCGAGTACGGCACGATGCCGTCACTGGCGACCGTGGCCGCGGTCGGCGCCGGCAGGCCGTGCACGGTCCACAGGGCCGCCACGGCGCCCACCGCGAGCACGGCGGTGAAGATCCAGGACAGGCCGCGGTCGCGGTTGGCGTGGCGGCCATACCACCACAGCGCCATGGCCAACAGGACGGCACCGGCCAGCACGAGGGCCGTCGCGTCCGCGCCCCGCTGCTTGGTCAGCACCCACAGCAGCCACACCGCCGTGAGATACATCGGGAAGGCCAACGCCTGCTTCAGCGTCTCCATCCAGCGACCGGGGCGCGGCAACAGCCGGGCGATCGCCGGCACGAAGCCGATCAACAGGAAGGGCAGTGCGAGGCCAAGGCCGAGGGCGAGGAAAATCAGGAAGGCCACGGCGACCGGGGCGGCGAAGGCGAAGGCGATCGCCGAACCCATGAAGGGCGCCGTGCAGGGGCTGGCGACGACGACGGCAAGGACCCCGGTAAAGAAGTCGCCCGACGGACCCGAGCGCGACGCCAGGCCGCTGCCGACGTTACCCAGCGAGCCGCCGATCTCGAACACGCCCGACATCGACAGGCCCACGGCGAGCATCACGTAGACGAGGATGCCGATCGCCAGCGGCTGCTGGAACTGCGCGCCCCACTGGATTCCATGGCCGGCAGCGCGGATGCCGACGATGATCACGCCCAGGGCGGCAAAGGCGACGAGCACGCCGGCGGTGTACCAGAGCGCGTGCCGACGGGCGGCTCCCTGGCTCTCGCCACTCTCCAGCACGGTGATCGCCTTCAGCGACAGCACCGGCAGCACGCAAGGCATCAGGTTCAGCACGAGGCCGCCGAGCAGCGCCAGGCCGATGGCGGCGACGAAGCCGAGCGGCGCCTCGTTCTTCGGCATGAGGCCCGGAGGCGGGGGTGTCGGCGCGACGTCCTTCACGGCGGCGGCCGTCGCGGGCGCGGCGGAGGCCGGGGCGCCGACCGTCGCCGTACCGGCGCCGAAGTCGACGCTGATATGACGCTTCATTACCGGATAGCAGATGCCGTTCTCGAGGCAGCCCTGGTAGGCGACCTCGAGTTCGGTCGTCTTTGCGTCCGCCGCGCCCTTGACCGGCACGGGCAACTCCACCTGATCGAAATAGACGATGGTGTCGCCGAAATGTTCGTCGTGGTGGGCGACGCCGCTCGGCCACTCCGGCTCACCGGTGGTGACACCAGCGGGCGAGGCGACCGTGATCTCGGTCTTGTCGCGGTAGAGGTAGTAGTCCTTCGGCATGGTCCAGCGCAGCAGCAGGGCGTCGCGTGACTTGACCAGGGCTTCGAAGCGGAACGCCTGCTCGGCCGGCAGGGCGGCGGCATCGGTGCCCGGGGTCGCGGCCGGGGCGCCGAGCAGCGAGGCGCCATTGGCGGCGGTCGCGCCAGTGGGTGGCGTGGCGGCAGCGGCCGTCGGAGCGGGTCCCGTCGGAATGGTCGAGGCGCCACCGATGGTGAGCTTCAGGTGCTCGGTGTTCGGCGGGTAGCAGATCTTCGGCTCGACTTCGTGGCAACCCTGGTACTGGACGTCGAGGGCCAGGGTGGTCGTGCCGGCGGCGAGCAGCGTGTACGGCACGCTGGCTTCGATATCGCCGTGGTAGATCTCCACGTCGCCGAGGTATTCGTCGTGCTTCTTCAGGCCATCCGGCAAGGTCGGCTCACCGAGCGAGACCGCGCCGGCATCGGCCGCCTTGATCTTGATCCGGCCCCGATAGAGGTAATAGTCGGGCGCGATGCGCCAATGCAGCTTGACCATGCCGGGCTGGCTGGCGTCCGTGGTGAGGTGAAACGCCTCGGTGACGGGCAGCAGATCGTCGTCGCCCTGGGCGAATGCGGGCAGGGCAACGAGCAACAGGCCGAACGCGGCGACCAGGTTCCGCGCAAGGCGGCGAAGCGACGACATGGTGATCTCCGTGGAGCGATGCGGTGACGAGGCGCGTGGGGCGTCGATCATTATGACCGGGCGAACCCGGGTTAGCTTGCGTCGACACTCGCTTCCAGCCACGCCAGGTAGGGGGCATGGCCGGCAACGACCGGCAGGGCGACGATTTCCGGCACCTCGTAGGGATGGTGTGCCAGGACGAAGCGTTCCAGCGCCGCGAAGGCCTCGCGGGTCGTCTTTGCAACCAGCAGGTCTTCGTCGTCGGTCACGACCTCGCCCTTCCAGCGGTAAGTGGACCGCACGCCGGGCAGTCGGTTCACGCAGGCGGCGAGGCCCGCTTCGACGATGGCGCGGGCGAGGGTGTCGGCGGGTTCGCCCGTCGGGCAGGCGATGAGGACGACGATGGGTTCGGACATGGGTCGATTGTGGCCTCTTGCGCCCTTTTTTGAACCCGGGGCCTTGAACGGTTTCGTGGCGCCGCCATCTGTCGACCATCCGCAGCTCTTCCGAATCAGGAAAGCTTAGGGCTAAAATTCTGGCACTCACCCTGATCAAGTGCTAACAGGGTGGACCTTTTTCCTTATCCGTCAAACACATGTTTGGAGAAGTCATGAGCAAACTGCGCCCGCTGCACGACCGCGTCATCGTCAAGCGTCTCGAAGAAGAGCGCGTTTCCGCCGGTGGCATCGTCATCCCGGACAGCGCCACCGAGAAGCCCACCCGCGGCAAGGTGCTCGCTGCCGGTACCGGCCTCCTCCTGGCCAGTGGCCAGCTCCGTCCGATGGGCGTGAAGGAAGGCGACGTGGTCCTGTTCGGCAAGTATGCCGGCCAGGAAATCAAGGTCGACGGCGAAGATCTGGTCTTCCTGAAGGAAGACGACATCGTGGCGGTCCTGGAAGGCTGAGCTTTCGCTCGCCCCGTTCCCCCCGATCTCACTTACTAATCATTTAAGGATTCAAAGACCATGGCATCGAAAGAAGTCCGCTTCGGCGAAGACGTCCGCGCCCGCATGCTGAAGGGTGTCAACACCCTCGCCAACGCGGTCAAGGTCACCCTGGGCCCGAAGGGCCGCAATGTCGTGCTCGAGAAGAGCTTCGGCGTCCCGACCGTCACCAAGGACGGCGTCTCGGTCGCGAAGGAAATCGAACTCGCCGACAAGTACGAGAACATCGGCGCGCAGATCGTGAAGGAAGCCGCCTCGAAGACCTCCGACGTCGCCGGTGACGGCACCACGACCGCGACCGTCCTCGCCCAGGCATTCATCCAGGAAGGCCTCAAGGCTGTTGCCGCCGGCATCAACCCGATGGACCTCAAGCGCGGTATCGACCAGGCTGTCATCGCCGCCGTTGCCGAACTGAAGAAGCTGTCCAACCCGACCGCCGACGACAAGGCGATCGCCCAGGTCGGCACGATCTCGGCCAACTCCGATTCCAACATCGGTGACATCATCGCCACGGCGATGGGCAAGGTCGGCAAGGAAGGCGTGATCACGGTTGAAGAAGGTTCGGGCCTCGAGAACGAGCTCGACGTCGTCGAAGGCATGCAGTTCGACCGCGGCTACCTGTCGCCGTACTTCATCAACAACCAGCAGTCGCAGCAGGTTGAGCTGGACGACCCGTTCATCCTCATCCACGACAAGAAGATCTCGAACGTGCGTGAGCTGCTGCCGGTGCTCGAGGCTGTCGCCAAGGCTGGCAAGCCGCTGCTGATCGTTGCCGAGGAAGTCGAGGGCGAAGCCCTGGCCACCCTCGTCGTCAACACGATCCGTGGCATCGTCAAGGTCGCCGCCGTCAAGGCGCCGGGCTTCGGCGATCGTCGCAAGGCCATCCTGGAAGACATCGCTGTCCTCACCGGCGGCACGGTCATTTCCGAGGAAGTCGGCCTGGCGCTCGACAAGGCCACGATCACCGATCTTGGCCATGCCAAGCGCGTCGTGATCACCAAGGAAAACACCACGATCATCGACGGTGCCGGCGATGCCGAAGGCATCCAGTCGCGCATCAAGCAGATCAAGGCGCAGATCGAAGAGACCTCTTCGGACTACGACCGCGAGAAGCTGCAGGAGCGTGTTGCCAAGCTTGCCGGCGGCGTTGCCGTCATCAAGGTCGGCGCCGCGACGGAAGTCGAGATGAAGGAAAAGAAGGCCCGCGTCGAAGACGCCCTGCACGCTACGCGCGCAGCCGTCGAAGAGGGCGTGGTCCCGGGCGGCGGCGTCGCCCTGATCCGTGCACTGAAGGCGCTCGAAGGCCTGAAGGGCAAGAACACGGACCAGGACCTCGGCATCGCGATCACCCGTCGCACGCTCGAAGCCCCGCTCCGCGCCATCGTCACCAACGCCGGTGAAGAGGCTTCGGTCATCGTCAACCAGGTCAAGGCTGGCGAAGGTAACTACGGTTACAACGCGGCGACCGGTGAGTTCGGCGACATGATCGCCTTCGGCATCCTGGACCCGACCAAGGTCACCCGCTCGGCACTGCAGTTCGCCGCGTCGGTTGCCGGCTCGATCATCACGACCGAAGCGGCCGTGACGGAAGTGCCGAAGAAGGACGACGGCCACGGCCATGGCGGTGGTGGCGGTGGCATGGGCGGCATGGGCGGTATGGACTTCTAAGTCCAGCCACCTGGCTTGCTACACGAAAGGCCCCGCGCAAGCGGGGTCTTTTTTTTGGCTTCTTCGCGCATGTCCGGGCGTACGTGCCGTGCTTCGTTCGCGGGCTCGCTCGTCGACCTCGTGGGGCGGCTCGGCTTCGCCATCGCTCCGTACACTTGGGCGTCTCGCGGGGAGACCTTGGTGTCCACCCTCGCTGCTCAGACAGGTCCTCCGCGTTCCGTATAGGAAAGGCCGCTGACGCGGCCCGTGTGCCTATCTGGCCTACGGCCGCTCCACTTGTGCGGAACTCGCCTCGAGGGTGGACACCAAGGTCTCTCACGACGATACGGTTAGCGGGACGGCGAGCCGTGGGTGCGGTCGCCGAAGCGGGCCACTACGGCAGTCGTGCGGGTACATCCACTCCGGCTCGGTGAACTCATTCAGCGACGCTGCGCTGTCTCGCGCTGTCTCGCGCGGACGATCGCGACTAGCGCGCCGAGTCACCGTTTGGCGATGCCGATGGCGATGGCGCTAGCGACGAGCCAGCAGCCAAAGCGGCGTTGCTTCGTCGGCTCGACCCGCACGCACCTCAAGGATGAGAAGAGTCTTCGGTGCCCACCCTCGAGGCGAGTTCCGCACAAGTGGAGCGGCCGAAGGCCAAGTAAGAACATGGGCCGCGTTAGCGGCCTTTCCGGTACGAAACGCGGAGGACCTGTCTGAGCAGCGAGGGTGGGCACCGAAGGCTCTTTGCCTCGAGCCCCCAGCGAGGGTGGGCACCGAAGGCTCTGCGCCTCACACCCCAACGCAAGCGCTGAGGAAAGCTATTGGCCCGCGCCCGCCTCGGCGTCATGTTCGGCATCGCCTGGCTGGCGAGCGACATCGATGCCTGCGTCGGGCAGCGCGTAGCGGGCGAGCAGGGGATCGAGTTTGTTCTTCAGGCGAAGCAGGGCGACATTGCCCATCGCTGTATCGGTCAGCTTCGTGTTCGCGTCTTCCGCAGCCGTGTTGGCATCCGGCGAGCGGGTGAGCGCGGCGAGCTGGCCGCCGAGTACCTGGGTGAGGGCGAAATACGCGTCGTCGTGAATGCCGGCGCGCTCCAGCACGAGACCCGGAAGCATCCATGACGCCATGTCGCCGTGGACCGGCGGGGGGCCGTCGTTGTGTGCGTCTACCAGCACCCACGGGACCATCTGCGTATCGAACGGCTGGCCGTCGCGGAAGCCGGCGTGGTTGTACGTGTTGGTCAGTGCCGGAAGGTGGTCGCCGTAGAACAGCAGGATGGTCGGGCGTTCACGCCTGGCCAGCAGATCGGCAAGGCGGCCGAGTTCGGCGTCCGCGTGATGCATGTGATAGACGTAGTTCTGCCACTCGATCTTGTCCTTGCCTTCGACGCCGGCGGGGACGGGAATGGCATCGCGCTCGGCGACATTCGTGTTGTCGGAGCCATCGTAAGGACCATGCGCCTCGATGCTGATCGCGAAGACCAGGCGGGACGGTCCGGCATCCGGCAACTGCGCCATGATCTCGTCGGTCATGGCGCTATCGGCCATGTACGTGCCGTCGTTCTTCGCGTCCGCGGGGAAGCCGTCACGCGAGACGAAGCGGTCGAAGCCGATCGCCTTGAAGGCCGCCGGGCGATTCCAGAAATTCGGGTTGTGCCCGTGCACGGCGACCGTGTCGTAGCCATGCGAACGCAGGGCACGCACCATGCTCGGCACCACCTGGTTGTGCAGGTCCAGGTACGGATAACGCATGTTGCCGAAGTAGCGCAGTGAAAGGCCTGTCAGTACTTCGAACTCGGTGCGGATGGTGCCGCCACCGAAGGTCGGCACGTGCAGGCCGCCACCACTGCCTTGCTGCGTGAGGCGATGCAGGTTGGGCGCGACATCCGCGTCGTAGCCGTTCACCGCGGACGGATCGAAAAACGATTCGCTCTGGATGATGACGATGTCCGGCGGTTGCCGGGTGTGCTGCGCGGCCTGCGCCATGTGCTCACGTAACGCAGCGTCGTTGTCGCCGATGAGTTGGAGGGCGGCCTTGGGGTCGTCCTTGGGTTTGTTGCGCGAGGCCTGCAGATGAAACTGCATGAGGTTGGACATGACGCCGTTGTATCCGGCGTTCTCCGACGGCGACCACGGCATCATGCCGAGGCGCTGGCCGTTGTAGATCTTCGCCCAGCCCGGCGTACCCGCGAAGAGGGTGACGAAAAGCATGCCGAGCGCGAAGGTAGCGACGATCCGGCGGCCGTAGGTGCGTCGTGCGAACACGGGAGGCTCGAAGCGAACCAGGACGACGACCAGGCCGATCAGCGCGGCGATGGCCAGGTAGGGAGCGACCTGCCGCGGTAGGTAGCCGGAAAGCAGCGACAGGCCGCCGTTGCTCAGTTGCCCGACGAGGCCGAAGTCGGCCGGCAGCAACGGCGTGCCCAGGTTTTTCACCTTGATGGCGCTCACCGCGAAGACCGCGCCCTGGGCCAGGAAGGCGATACCAAAGGAGAGCCAGGTGCGACGTGTGAGCGTCAGCAGGAGGGTAGCCAGCATCAGTCCGGGCATGGCGTTGGCGATCAGGTGGCCCGGGCGGGCAAGCCACTGGTCCGTGCCCACGCCCGGGTTGCCGTCGATCAGCCCCGTGAGCAGGACGAACAGGACCGCCGTGATGAGCGGCAGCACAGCGCGTCCCGCGCGGTCACGCCAGGTTTTCGAAGCGCTGGTCATAAGAGCCGACTTCCGCGTCCAGTCCCGAGGGGATAGGGACTGTAACGGAACGGACATGAATCGGTTGTCACCGAAAGCGCCGGTTTTTCATACGATTCTTCGCAAATTGCCGCTTCAGGCACAATGGCCTCCTCATGAATGTCCCTACGCCAGCCCTGCGCGAAAGCCCCGAACTACGGGCACTCATCGATCACCGTTATGCCGATGTGATGGCGGCATGTCGGGCGGCCCGTATTCCCGTTCACGACGATGCGGGCGTGGCCGAACGCATCCGCCGCACGCTGCTGGCTTCGGACTTCGCCTTCGACGTCTTTCGTCGCCAGCCGGAATTGCTCGCTCCTGCCGGCCTCGAGCGCTTCCGCGCCAGCGCGGACGCGGCGACGCGGGGCAGCATGCTGGACCTGCCGGCCGATGAAGACCGCTGCATGTCGATCCTGCGCCGTTTCCGTCATGCCGAGGCGGTTCGCCTGGTGTTTCGCGACGTGAACGGGCTCGACGACATCGACGAGACGCTGGCGTCGACCAGTGCCCTCTACGAAACCCTGCTGAGCGCGGCCTTGCGCTGGTCCGAACATTCCTTGCACGCACGCTTCGGCCGTCCGCGCGACGCCGCCGGCGTCGAGCAGCGCATGGTCGTGGTCGGCTTCGGCAAGCTGGGCGGCAACGAGCTGAATTTCTCATCGGATATCGACCTGATCCTCGCCTATGCCTCGGCTGGCGATACCGATGGCACGCGCTCGCTCGACAACGGGGAGTACTTCATCCGCGAGGCGCGCCAACTCGTGCGACTCCTTGCCGAGCCCACGGTGGACGGGATCTGCGCGCGCGTGGACCTGCGGCTGCGTCCGTTCGGCAACGCCGGCCGTCTTGCGCTGCCGTTCGCGGCGATGGAGCAGTACTACCAGCGCGAAGGTCGCGACTGGGAACGTTATGCATGGATCAAGGCGCGCCCCGTGGCCGGCGATCGCGCCGCCGGGCGCGAACTGCAGGACATGCTGCGGCCCTTCGTGTACCGGCGTTACCTCGATTACACCGCCTTCGCCGGCCTGCGCGAGATGAAGTCGCTGATCGATGCGGAAGTGGCGCGCAAGGACCTTGCCGGTAACCTCAAGCTGGGGCCCGGCGGCATTCGCGAAATCGAATTCGTCGTCCAGCTGACCCAGATGATCCGTGGCGGTCGCGATCCCGCGCTGCGCGTGCGCGGGTTGCTGCCGGCACTGCGCGCGTGCGAGGCGCGCGGGTACATTCCGACGGCACGGGCCAAGCTTCTTCGCGCGGCCTACCTGTTCCTGCGTCGCGTGGAGAATCGCGTGCAGATGCTGCGCGATGCGCAGACGCATGACATTCCCGACGACGAGCTTTCACGCGAGAGGCTGGCGTTGGGCCTGGATTACCCGTCGTGGGATGCGTTGGCGGTGGAGCTGGCGGCGCATCGCGCCGCCGTGTCGGCCGAGTTCGCCGCCGTGCTCGTGCCGGAGGCCGGGCAGACCGCGACGGCGCCGGTCGCCGATGTCGAGCTGTGGGCTGCCGCTCGTGACGGCTCGTTGAGCGCGGCGACGCTGGAGGCCTCGGGCTTTGCCGGCGGTGCCGACGCCGTGGAGCAACTGACCAAGCTTCCGCAGGCGGCGGCCGTACGATCCATGTCCGCCCGCTCCGGGGAACGACTCGAGCGGCTCATGCCGCAACTCATCGGCGCCGCGCGGGCCAGTGCGTCGCCGTCCGCCAGTCTGCTGCGCATGGTGCGCCTGGTCCAGGCCGTCGCTCGGCGATCCTCGTACCTTGCCTTGCTCGACGAGCAGCCGAATGCACGGCGTCGTGTTGCGGGTGTCTTTTCCGACAGCGCGTTCCTGGCGGAGCGGGTGATCGCCCAGCCCTTGCTGCTGGACGACGTTCTCGATCCACGCATCGACCAGCTTCCGCTGAAGCGTGCCGATATTTCCGCGGAGATTGCGCGGACGCTTGGCACGCTGGATGAGCGTGACGCGGAGCGCGAACTCGAGCGACTCAACGAGTTCCGTTCGAGCATCGCGTTTCGTCTCGGCCTGGCCTTCAACGACGGGCGGGCCGACGCGCCGGCCACGGCGCGGCGGCTTGCCGGCCTTGCCGAGGCGATCGTCGCCGCCGTGCTGGCGCTCGCCACGCGCGAGCTGACGGCGCAACACGGGCGCCTGCCGGGCGACGGCGGGGGGTTCGCTGTCCTGGGCTATGGCAGTCTGGGCGGCGAGGAGCTCGGATTCGCTTCGGACCTCGATCTGGTTTTCGTTTACGACGGCAAGCTGGCCAATGCGATGAGCGACGGCGCGCGACCGGTCGACGGGACACGCTGGTACCAGCGCCTCGCCCAGCGCGTCATGCACTGGCTGAGCGCGCAGACCCATGCCGGCAAGCTATACGACGTCGATACGCGCCTGCGGCCCGACGGCTCCAAAGGACTGCTTGTCGCCAGTGCCGATGCCTTCGAGGCCTACCAGCGCGATCGCGCCTGGACCTGGGAGCATCAGGCCTTGCTGCGCGCGCGACCGGTGGCCGGCGATGTCCGGCTGGGCGGTGTGCTGGCCGGCATACGCCGGGACATCCTCTGCACACCGCGCGATGGCGCGCGCGTCATCGCCGAGGTCAGTGCGATGCGGCGGCGCTGGCGGGCCGAGCGCGACCGTTCGGATACCCTGCGTCTCGACCTCAAGCAGGGCGCGGGTGCGCTCATCGATATCGAGTTCCTGCTTCAGGGCATGGTGCTGGCGCACGCGGCGGAGCATCCGACGATCCTCGACACGACGGCGAGCAGCACGCTGATCGATGCGCTGCGTTCGGTCGGTCTGTTCAGTCAATTGCAGGCCGACACCCTCCATGTGGCGCATGCCGATCTGTTGCAGATGGGGTTGGCGTGCACGCTGGATCTTCGGTCGCGAATCGCCCAGCGCACGCCGGCGCTCGACGCTGCGTGCGCTGGCGTGCTCCAAGTGGCGAGTGAGTTGGGCTTCGAGCTGCAGGGCGCCGACGCTCCCGCCTCACAGGCTGTCTGAAGCGCGCGGCCGGCGCTATGCTGTCCGGCCGTTCACGGACCTGACCTGCGATGACCCGACCCTCGTTGTTGATCGACACCGACCCCGGCGTGGACGATGCCCTCGCCATCCTGATGGCGCACGAGCACGCCGACGTGGCCGCGCTCACGGTAGCCGCCGGCAACGTCGGCCTGGGTCATACGGTGCGCAATGCGCGCACGCTGGTCGAGCTGATCGGGGCGGGCACGCCAGTGTTCGGTGGCTGTCCCTCGCCCCTGGTGCGCGCGCCGGACGAGGACGCGGCCTTCGTCCATGGTGCCGACGGCTTTGGCGATGTGGGTTTCGCTGAGCCGAAGCATCCGGTCGAGGCCGAGCACGCGGCCCTCGCCCTGATCCGCCTGACGCGCGAGCGGCCTGGCGAACTGACGCTCGTCGCCCTCGGTCCGCTGACCAATCTCGCCCTCGCTGTCCGGCTCGATCCCGATCTGCCACAGCGCGTGAAGCGCCTCGTTGTCATGGGGGGTGCGGTGACCGGGCATGGAAACACCGGAAAGATCCCGGCCGAGTTCAACATCGGGTTCGATCCGGAGGCGGCGCACGTGGTTTTCGAAGCCTTCCCGATGTTCGATCTGGTCGACTGGGAAGCGACGGTACGCCACGCGTTCCCGGACGAAAGCTACGACGGCTGGGTCGCAGCGGGGGATGCGCGGGCGGCCTTCTTCGAGAAGATATTCGGCACGGCCCGGCGCTTCAACGCCGAGCACGAGCGGACCGGCTTCATCGCCGCCGATGCCCTGGCCATGGCGGTGGCGCTGGATCCTGGCATGGTCACCCGTGCCGAGACCCGTCATGTGGCGATCGAGCTGGATGGCCGGCTCACCCGTGGTGCGACGGTGGTCGACTGGCAAGGCCGCCTCGGCGGCACCCCGAACGCCCGGATCGTCCTTGGGGTCGACCAGGATCGCTTCGGCCAGCTGATCGCTGGAGCCCTGGGGGCTGCATGAGAGGCAATCGCCGCTGAAGCGGCTCCCACAGGAGCCCGGCCGCGCGGTGCTTGCCGAGACTTGCCGTCCTCCGGCTCGCTGGTTACAATGCCGCTCTTTTCACCCCGCTAATTCTTAGAGTCACGCCATGAAAGAGAACATCCACCCGAAGTACCAGTCCGTCGTTTTCCAGGACCTGTCGTCCGATTTCGCGTTCCTGACGCGTTCGACGATGTCCAGCAAGGAGACGGTCAAGTGGGAAGACGGTAACGAATACCCGGTGATCAAGCTCGATATCTCGAGCCATTCGCACCCGTTCTACACCGGCAAGCAGAAGACGCTGGACGTCGGCGGTCGCGTCGACAAGTTCCGTCAGCGCTACGGCCAGAAGTAAGACGGCTCCATCCGCGCGCCGCCTGCGGGGTGGCGTTTCGCGAGGATAGACAGACACGGGGCGAGCCCAAGGCTTGCCCCGTGTCTTTTTGTGCGTGCGATCTGGCGGCCAACGAACGGACGTTTGAATAACCTCTGTGTGATAATGGGGAACTTCGGTCGCACGCGGCGACCGGTACGGCACCTCTCCCCCGGTGTCGTTAATCCCAACATCGCTACGTTTCGCCAGCCCCTGGCGGAACGGGTACAGAAAGACAGAGGAGCTCGCCGTGTCCGACGCCAAAACCGTCAAATTGGTCGATGAATCCAACAAGCCCGTAAGCGAACTGCCGGTCATCGGCGGCACGCTCGGCGCCGAGTGCGTCGACATCGGCACGCTCTACAAGGACACCGGCTACTTCACTTACGATCCGGGTTACGGCAGCACCGCCAGCACCAAGAGTGCCATCACCTATATCGATGGCGACAAGGGCGTCCTGCTGTACCGCGGCTACCCGATCGAGCAGCTCGCCGAGAAGTCCACCTTCCTCGAGACCTCGTACCTGCTGCTCAACGGTGAACTGCCGAACAAGACCGAGTTCGCGAAGTTCGAGCACGACATCACGCATCACTCGATGATGCACGAGAACCTCAAGTTCTTCCTGCGTGGCTTCAACCACGACGCGCATCCGATGGCCATGCTCGCCGGCTCGATCGCCTCGCTGTCGGCGTTCTACCACGACAAGCTCGATGTCGATAACCCGGAAGACCGCAAGCTCGCCGCCATCCGCCTCATCGCGAAGATGCCGACGATCTCCGCTGCCATTTACCGTCATTCGATCGGCTGGCCGACGCGTTATCCGCGCAACAACCTCGAGTACGTCACCCGCTTCCTGCACATGATGTTCGAAGTGCCGAGCGAGCCGCTCGAGTTGAACCCGGTCGTCGCCAAGGCGCTCGACCTGCTGTTCATCCTGCACGCCGACCACGAGCAGAACGCGTCGACCTCGACGGTGCGCCTGGTCGGTTCGACCGGTGCCAACCCGTATGCCTCGATCGCCGCCGGTATTACCGCGCTCTGGGGTCCGGCGCATGGTGGTGCGAACGAAGCCGTGCTCAAGCAGCTCGAAGAGATCGGTACCGCCGACAAGGTCGAGACCGCGGTCAAGCGCGCGAAGGACAAGAACGACTCGTTCCGCCTGATGGGCTTCGGTCATCGCGTGTACAAGAACTTCGACCCGCGCGCGAAGATCATTCGCGAAATGTGCCACAAGGTGCTCGAGGAGCTGGGCGTCAACGACCCGCTGCTCGACGTCGCGATGAAGCTGGAAGAAGCGGCCCTGAAGGACGACTACTTCGTCGAGCGCAAGCTCTACCCGAACGTCGACTTCTACTCCGGCATCATCTACAAGGCGCTGGGTATCCCGACCGAGATGTTCACCGTGATGTTCGCCATCGCGCGCACGTCCGGCTGGATCTCGCACTGGATCGAACAGCACGAAACCCCGGGGGCGCGCATCGGCCGTCCTCGTCAGATCTACACGGGTGCCGACGTTCGCGACTACGCGCCGAGCGATAAGCGCTGAGAAAGAAAAACCCCGCGAAAGCGGGGTTTTTTTTGAATCGGCTCCTACCGGGCAGGTGTTGGCGTCGACGCATCGAACATCTGAATATCTTCCTCGGCCAGCAATGCCTGCACCATCGAGGCGGTGGCCCGGCGCATCGGTCGTTCATCGATGCGATCCAGGGGCGCCTGGCGCAGGGCGTCCAGCGGTAGCACGGTCAGGTCGAACGGGATGCCGTCGGCACCGAACAGCAGGACGGGATATTCGCTTTGCTCGTTGCCCGGCCAGCGCAGGCGTCGTGTCTGCGTCTCCAGCGGAATGCCTTGTTCCTGGAGGAACAGCACCGGGGCTTCCGGGTCGTCACTGAAGACATGCAGGCAGACGGCGGAATGCTCGTCGGCCGTGCCTTCAAGGACGGCACCGACCAGGCGGGCGTCGAATCCGCGCAGGAATCGCATCGCCTCGACGGCGGCCTCGCGCCGTGCACGCAAGGCCAGGGGTTGCGAATCGGCCTTGAAGATGCGTTGGTGTTCGCGCAGCGCGTCTTCGATCTCGTTGTTGCGAGGCAACGCCTGGGCGTCGGCAATGCCGAGTCGCTCCGCGGCCTTCACCTTTGCATGATGGAAGTCGCGAATACCGTGCTCGCTCATCAGGCGGGCCGCTTCCTGGGCGACAAGGGCGCGGTGACGCTGCGTCCGGTCCTGTGCGTGGAGTTTGTGATGCTCGCCTCGTGCCATGACTCACCCCCGTGTGGTGTGTATGTGGTCGTCAGAAGATGTCGTAGGCGTGATCCTGCTGTTCCTCCTGTTGCTTCTGTGTCGCCTGTTCGCGAAGACGGTCGACGTCCTCGACCTTCATGATTTCGCTCATGCCGCCGGACGAAGGCAGGCCCGAGCCCGGATCGATCTGCACATTGGCGATACCGGGCGGCATGGCCAGGGTATGCGATGACTTGTCCTTCAGGACCGCACCCATGTAATCCATCCAGATCGGCAAGGCCGCCTTGGCGCCGAACTCGCCGCGACCGAGCGAACTGAAGTCGTCGAAGCCGACCCAGACGGCCGTCGATACGTCGCCATTGAAGCCGACGAACCAGGCGTCGCGATGGTCGTTGGTCGAACCTGTCTTGCCGGCGAGATCGTCGCGGCCGAGTGCCCGTGCGGCCGAGCCCGTGCCGCGCTTGATCACGTCCTGCATCAGCGAGGTGACGAGGTAGTCGTTGCGGACGTCGATGACATGCGGCGCCAGCTTCGGCAGCTTCGTCTGGTCGGCGTGGGCATCGGCGGGAAGGACGGCGTCGCCGGTTCCGTTGCCACCGGTGCTGCTGGCCACCGCCGGCTTGGCGGGAATCAGCGCCGTGGAGGCCTGCGTCGGCGGCCCGGCAGGCGTCGGGTTGAGCAGGCGTTCCTGACAGTCCGCACAGGCGCGTTCGGGGTTGGCAACGTAGACGGGGTTGCCGTCGCGGTCGTCGATCCGCGCGATGAAATAGGGCGTGACCAGATAGCCGCCGTTGGCGAACACGGCGTAGCCGCGAGCCATGCTCATCGGCGAGACGGACGCCGTCCCCAACGCGAGCGACAGGTTCTGCGGCAGGGCATCCGGTGTGAAGCCGAAGCGGGTGATGTACTCGCGGGCGTAGCGCACGCCGATGGCATCGAGCAGACGGACCGAAACCAGGTTCTTCGACTGCACCAGCGCCTCGCGCAGGCGCATCGGCCCGGCGAACTTGTTGTCGTCGTTCGCCGGCGTCCACATGCCGTCCGGACGTGACGGATCGGGGAAGGCGACCGGTGCATCGTTGACGATCGAGGCAGGCGTGAAGCCTCGTTCGAAGGCAGCCGAATACAGGTAAGGCTTGAAGCTCGAGCCCGGCTGGCGTGCCGCCATCACGGCGCGGTTGAATTTCGAACGAAGGAAGCTGAAACCACCCACAAGCGCACGAACGGCACCATCTTCGGGGTCGACCGAAACCAGGGCGGCCTGTACGGCAGGAATCTGGGTGAGGTGCCAGGCACCCTTGCCCGAATCGGGCTTGGCTTCCGTCGTCGCCTTCGCGGTGTCCGAGGCCTTGGCGTCTTCGTTGATGTCGTCCTTCTCGCTGCGGATGAGGCGAATCACGTCACCGCGCTTGAGGACGGCGTCGACTCGCGTCGGTGCCGCTCCGGCGCGACCTTCGTTGACGTAGGGGCGCGCCCAGGCAATCGACTCCAGGCTCAAGGTCGCCGTCTCCTTTGCGGACAGGTACACCGTCGCTTCCTTCGCCCCGGTCTCGGTGACGATGGCTGGCATCATGCCAGCGACGCTCGTGTAGCCGGCGAGAACGCGATCGTAATCATCGGGGCCGGCCTGCGCCGGGAGTTCCTCGTGACCTTCCGGGCCGCGATAGCCGTGGCGTCGATCGTAGGCGGACAGGCGCCCGCGGAGGGCATCGTTCGCTGCGGCCTGGCTGTCGCTGGGTACCGTGGTGTGGACCACGTAGCCCTCGGTAAGGGCATCGTTACCGAGTTTCTCGAGGACCTGCTGGCGCACCATTTCGGCAAGGTAGGGCGCGTCCACCTCGATCTGCTGTTCGTGCGGGAACGCGTCGTTCGGTTCCTTGATGGCCTCGTCGTACTCGGCCTGCGTGATGAAACGGTTCGAGAGCATCTGACCGAGCACCCAGTCACGGCGGGCGATCATGCGCTTGGGGTTGTTCAGTGGATTGACGACCGAGGGCAGCTGGAAGGTCGAGGCCAGGGTGGCACTCTCGGCGACGGTCAGCTGGTCGAGCGTCTTGCCGTAGTAGTACGACGCGGCGGCGGCGAGGCCGTAGGCGCGATGACCGAGGAACATCTTATTGATGTAGAGCTCGAGGATCTGATCCTTGGTGAGCTCGTTTTCCATGCGCAGAGCGATAAACACTTCCGTCAGTTTGCGCGAATAAAGCTTTTCGGGGCTGAGGAAGAAGTTGCGCGCGACCTGCTGCGTGATCGTCGACCCGCCGGGTCCCTTGTCGCCGCCGGAGACGATGACGTGGATGCCGGCGCGGGCGATACCGTGCCAGTCGATGCCCGGATGGCTGTAGAAATCGGCATCTTCGGCCGATAAGACAGCATTCTTCAAGCGTGCAGGTACGTCGGCGATGTGCACGGGAATGCGTCGGGTCTCGCCGAAGGAAGCGATGAGCCGTCCGTCCGAACTCAGTACCCGGAGCGGAACTTGCATGTGATAGTCGCGCAGGACAGCGACCGACGGCAGGCGCGGGGCCAGCAGCCAGTAGGCGACGCCGATGGCGCCTGCCACGAAGAGGATGCCTGCCAGGGCGAGGTACAGCGCAATGCGCAGCAAACGCTTGAGGATTCGCATGAAGGGGGAGGGGTCGCCGCCGTGTGGGTCGTGGCGGAGTATAGAGCCAAGGCGGGGAGGGGCGCGGCTGGGTGACGCTCGACCCGTCCTGAAGGGTTTTCGCTAACCCAGTGACTGGATTTGTGAATTAGTGCCGGTAAGGGCCCGAAATGGCCCGTTGCCAATCCGTTAAGTTTTAGATCTAATGCCTTCGCGCCGAAGACCAATTCCGACAAAGGCGCGGGGAAGGGGGACAACGTGGGGCTCTTTACACCCAAGGCGGCGCCTTTAATTGGCGTCGACATCAGTTCGACCGCAGTAAAGCTGCTGCAGCTCAGTCAGGCAGGGGGGCGCTATCGCGTCGAACACTATGCCGTCGAGCCGCTGCCGCCCAATGCCGTCGTCGAAAAGAACATCGTTGAAGTCGAAGCGGTGGGCGAGGCTATTCGGCGGGCATTGGCCCGATCCGGATCCAAACTCAAACACGGCGCTGCTGCCGTGGCCGGCTCCGCCGTGATCACCCGCATCATTCCCATGTCGGCCGACCTCTCGGAGGATGACCTCGAGGGTCAGATCCAGGTCGAGGCGAACCAGTACATTCCCTACCCGATCGAGGAAGTTAGCCTCGATTTCGAGGTTGTCGGGCCGGTTCGCGACAATCCCGAGATGAACAACATCCTGCTCGCCGCCTCGCGGACCGAGAACGTGGACATGCGCATCGCCGCCCTCGACCTCGGCGGCTTGACCGCCCGGGTAGTCGACGTCGAGGCGTTCGCCATGGAGAACGCGTTCGCCATGGTGGCCGACCAGTTGGCTGTCTCCCGGGACGCCCTGGTGGCGGTCGTCGATATCGGCGCCACCATGACGACCCTGGCCGTGCTGAAGAACCAGCGGACGATCTACTCTCGCGAGCAGGTCTTCGGCGGCAAGCAGCTCACCGACGAGATCATGCGTCGCTATGGCCTTTCCTACGAGGAAGCCGGTCGGGCCAAGCGCAAGGGCGGCCTGCCCGAATCCTACGAGATGGAGGCGCTGGAGCCGTTCAAGGAGTCGCTGGTCCAGCAGGTGAGTCGTCTGCTCCAGTTCTTCTTTGCAGGCAGCGAGTACAGCCGCGTCGACCAGGTCGTCCTGGCCGGTGGTTGTGCCTCGATCGAAGGCATCACCGAACTGCTAGAACAGCAGCTCGGCGTGCCCTGCGTCGTCGCCAATCCGCTCGCCCGCATGGCGCTTTCCAGTCGTGTCCAGGCCCAGACCCTGGCCCAGGACGCGCCCGCGCTGATGATTGCCGTCGGCCTCGCCATGAGGAGCTTCGACTGATGGCTCATATCAACCTACTGCCCTGGCGCGCCGAGCGCCGCAAGCTGCGAGAACGCGAGTTCTATATCCAGCTCGGCATGGCTTTCGGCGCTGCCCTCGTGGTGCTGATCGCGTGGTCGTTCTGGATGGACGCGCGCATCGACAACCAGGCCGAGCGCAACACCTACCTGCAGGCCGAGATCAAGCAGCTCGACGACCGTATCGCGAAGATCAAGGACCTGGACCGGGTCCGCGCGGGCCTCCTGCAGCGCAAGCAGATCATCGAGCAACTGCAGGCCAATCGATCGCAGATGGTTCATCTGTTCGACGAGCTGGTGAAGACCATTCCGGCGAGCGCGCGCCTGGGCGGCATGAAGCAGTCGGGTGACTCCATGTCCCTCGACGGCGTGTCGCAGTCCAACTCCAGCGTGGCCGAGTACATGCGGAACATCGAAGCCTCGCCCTGGATGGGCCATGCCGACCTGCGCAAGACGGAGAACACGCACGACGCCTCGCGCATGCCTTACTCGTTCGGTCTCGACGTTCGCCTTAACCATCCTGGCGATGGCCCGGATGGCGCGCCGGCAGGTTCGTCGAGCAGTGCCGCTCCGGCATCGGCTTCGAGCGTCGCAGCCGTCCCGGCCGTGCTGGCCAACGGGGCTAATGCGGCGATCGGCAAGCCCGCCGTGGCTCCCGCACCGACGCCCGCCGCCGCTCCTGCCGCCGTTCCGGCCGCTCCGCGACCGGCTTCCGCCACCACGGCAGGAGCCAAGCCATGAAGTTCTTTGACGATCTGCGCAATCTCGATCGCCATAACGTCGGCGGCTGGCCGAAAGCGATCAAGCTGTTCTTCACCGGCCTGCTGTTCGTGGTCGTGGTGCTCGCCGGCTGGTACTTCGAAATCAGCTCGCAACAGGACGACCTGGCTTCCGCGGAGAGTAAGGAAATCGCTCTCAAGAGCGAGTTCTCGACGAAGCAGGCCAAGTCCGCCAACCTCGAAGCCCTCGAGCAGCAGCTGACCGAAATGCAGGACATGCTGCGCACCCTGTTGCGCCAGCTGCCCAGCCGCACGGAAATGCCCGAACTGCTCATCGACATCTCGCAGACCGCGCTGGCCGCGGGCATCGAGACGGAGTTGTTCCAGCCGGGTCCGGAAACGCCGAAGGATTTCTACGCGGAGAAGCCGATCACGCTGCGCATGGTCGGCACTTACCACCAGTTCGGTACGTTTATCAGTGGTGTGGCCTCGTTGCCGCGCGTCGTCATCCTGACCCTGCATGACGTCTCGTTGTCGCCGAAAACCGCCGACAAGAACGGCGTCAGCTCCGGTCAGCTGGTCCTCCAGGGTACGGTGAAAACCTATCGCTATCTGGAAGACGACGAGACCACGACCCCGGCTACTCCGGTCAAGGGGGGCAAGTGATGAACGCTACGCACATCAAGTTGCGGCCCGCCGCTTCCCTGCTCTTCGTCGCTCTGGCCCTGGCTGGCTGCACCAAGGGAACATCCGACCTGCGCGAGTGGGTCGATGCCGAAAAGCACAAGAAGGGAGAGCCGATTCCGGTGCTCCCGGTCATTCGCACGTTCGAGACGTTCGCTTACCAGGACCAGGGCGCCCGTGACCCGTTCAGCCCGAGCACGGCTGAAATGGACACGAACACGTCTTCGGGCCCGCGACCGGATGAAAACCGTCCGAAGGAGCCGCTCGAGATGTTCTCGCTCGACACCCTCAAGATGGTTGGCACGGTGGGTGCTGGTTCCAGTCTCGAGGCACTCGTAAAAGATCCGGGTGGGGTGATCCATCGCATCCACCGCAATGAATACATGGGGCAGGCCTACGGTCGCGTGACGACCGTCGGGGAGGATCGGATCGATCTGGTCGAACTGGTGCCTAACGGCCAGGGCGGGTGGATGGAGCGTCCGGCAAGCATCGCGGTCGGCGAAAAATAAGAACTCGGGGATGACGCACATGACGACCAACTTCCATCATCTGCCGGGTAACGCGCGCCATCGCGCGCGCCGTTGGGTGCTCGGTGCCACGCTCGCTTTCACCGGCGTGTTCGCTGGCACCGCATCGGCGGCGAACGCCCTGCAGAATGTCAGCTACGACGCACAGCCCGGGGGCCGCATCGAACTGACCCTCGCGTTCTCCGACGCCGCGCCGGATCCGAAGGTCTTCACGACCAACAATCCGCCGCGGATCGCCATCGACCTGCCGGACACGACCAACGCGTTCAGCAGCCGTCACATCGACATCGCCAAGGGCTCCACGGCCGGCGTGTCGGTAGTCGCGGCCGGTGGGCGCACCCGCGTCACCATCGAGCTGTTCCGCGAATCGGCCTACCGCACCCGCGCTGAGGGCAAGAACCTCATCGTTACGGTGAACAACGGCCCGACCGGTGCAACGACGACCACGGCCATCGTGTCCGACCCGACCAAGGCACTCCCCTCGAGTGCTGGCACGCCGGTGTCGAACATCGACTTCCGCCGCGGCCCGAACGGCGAAGGCCGTGTGCTGGTCACCCTCGGTAGCTCAGCGACGACGCCGGAAATGCACCGCGAGGGCGATCACGTCATCGTCAGCCTGGCGGGTTCCAGCCTGCCGGCGAAGCTGGCCCAGCGCCTCGACGTGCTCGACTTCGCCACGCCGGTCCAGTCGATCGACTCGAAGGCCTCACCGGGCGGCGCTCGCCTCGACATCCGTACCAAGGGTGAGATCGAGACCTCGGCCTACCAGAGCGGTAGCGAGTACGTGATCGAAGTGGCCGCCAAGAAGGCTGCCGCGCCGACGGGTAAGGCCGCGAAGGGTCAGGAACCGACGTATTCGGGTTCCCGCCTGACCTTCAACTTCCAGGACATCCCGGTCCGTTCGGCACTGCAGCTGATCGCCGACGAAGCCAAGCTGAACCTGGTTGCCTCCGACAGCGTGGGTGGCAGTGTCACCTTGCGCCTGGTCAATACGCCGTGGGATCAGGCGCTCGACGTAATCCTTCGCGCCAAGGGCCTCGACAAGCGTCGCAGCGGCAACGTCATCTGGATCGCACCGCAGGCCGAACTCGCCAACTACGAGCAGAGCCTGGCCGATGCGCGCCAGAAGGCTGAGGAATCGGCTGAGCTGATCTCCGACTACATCCCGATCAGCTATGGCAAGGCCGAGGACATCGCCAAGCTGTTGACCCAGGGCGCGCTGCAGAGCACGGGCGGCGGTACGACGGGTAATGGCCAGAAGGGCTTCCTCTCCGCTCGTGGCAGCGTCTCGTTCGACGACCGCACCAACACCCTGCTCGTCAACGACACGCCGGACAAGATCCGTGACCTGCGTGAACTGATCGGGACGCTCGACCGCCCCGTGCAGCAGGTGTTGATCGAGTCGCGCATTGTCGTCGCCACCGACCAGTTCACCCGTCAGCTCGGTGTTCGCTGGGGTGCGCAGGCGTTCAACACGAACCCGAGCGGCCAGATCATCGGCACGACGCCGGATCTGACCAGCGGTACCGGCACGCAGCTGGGTACCTCGGGCCTGGTGACTAACGTCCACAACATCAACAACGGCTCGCAGACGGACAACACGCTCACCTATCCGGGCGGCTACAACGTCAACCTGCCGGTGGCGAACCCGGCCGGCAGCATTGGCCTGGCGATCCTGGGTGCCAACTACCTGGTTGACCTCGAGCTCTCGGCCGCGCAGACCGAAGGCCGCAGCGAAGTCATCTCCAGCCCCCGCGTGATTACCGCCAACCAGCAGGAAGCGGTGATCAAGCAGGGTACCCAGATCGGCTACGTGACCTACCAGGCCTCGAGCTCGGGCGGTGGTGCGCAGAACGCGACGGTGCAGTTCAAGGACGCCGTGCTCGAACTCCGCGTCACGCCGACGATCACGGCCGACAGCCGCGTGTACCTGAAGATCAACGTCAAGAAGGACGCGCTGGCCAGCCAGACCCCGTCGCCGGGCGGTGGCTTCGTGCCCTCGATCGACACCCGCGAGATCAACACCTCGGTGCTGGTCGACAACGGTCAGACGGTGGTCCTGGGCGGTATCTACGAGATCACCAAGTCCAATACGACGGACAAGGTGCCGGGTCTGGGCGATATCCCGGGTCTGGGCGTGCTCTTCCGCCGCACGAACCGCAGCAACAACAAGGCCGAGCTGCTGATCTTCGTGACGCCACGAATCCTCTCCGATTCCTTGCGTTAAGCGCGATTGCAGTGAGTGAAAAGGGCGGCCTTCGGGCCGCCCTTTTTTTTGGCCCGCCGCCACGGATGACTCATGGACCTAAACTTCTCCGGCCGGCTGTGGTCTCATCGTCCCTCTACCCGTACGAGAACCGCCGATGTCCGAGCTGCCGATTGCCACGACGCCCCTCCAGGAAGCGTTCGTCCGCCTGCGTGGGGAGTTGTCCCGCGGCATCATCGGTCAGCCGCACCTGGTCGAATGCCTGCTGATCGCTCTGCTGGCCGACGGCCACCTCCTCGTCGAGGGCGCGCCTGGCCTGGCCAAGACCACGGCGATCAAGGCCCTGGCGACCCGTGTGGAGGCGGATTTCCACCGGATCCAGTTCACGCCCGACCTGCTCCCGGCCGATCTCACCGGCACCGACATCTTCCGTCCGCAGACCGGCACCTTCGAATTCGAGCGGGGGCCGTTGTTCCACAACATCGTCCTTGCCGATGAGATCAATCGCGCGCCGGCCAAGGTCCAGTCGGCCCTGCTTGAGGCCATGGCCGAGCGGCAGATCACCATTGGCCGCCGCACCTGGCCGCTGCCGGACCTGTTCATGGTGATGGCGACGCAGAATCCCATCGAGCAGGAAGGCACTTTCGCCCTGCCGGAGGCCCAGCTCGATCGCTTTCTGATGCATGTCACGATCGGCTATCCCGATGCCGACGCCGAGCTGGCGATCCTCAGGCTCGCGCGTGAGCAGGCTCGTGAAGCCATGCACCCGGTCGCGCCGCCGGCACACGTGCTGCGTCCGGCTGACGTCTTCGCAGCGAGAGACGCCGTTCTTGCCGTGCATATGGCCGCTCCGCTCGAGCTCTACATCACCCAACTCGTGGTCGCCACGCGCAACGCCGCGAAGTACGGGCCGGAGCTTGCCCGCTGGATTGCCTGGGGTGCCAGCCCGCGCGCGACCATCGCGCTGGATCGCTGCGCCCGTGCGCACGCCTGGCTGGCCGGCCGCGATTACGTGATACCTGAAGACATTCATGTCATCGCGCACGAAGTCCTGCGTCACCGCGTATTGCCCAGCTACGAGGCCGAAGCCGAAGGCGTGCGTATCGACTCGGTGATCGATCGCCTGCTGGATCTCGTGCCGCTGCCGTGAGTGCCGCCGTCCCCATCCCGGATGGGCGCGTCCATGTGTCGCTGCCTGAATTGATCGCGTTGCGCGCACGCGTAGCCCGCGCGCCCGCGCCACCGGTGGTGTCGCGAGTGCAGCGCAGTGGCCAGCGACCCGGCCGCCTGCACGGCCGTGGCATGGACTACGCCGAATCCCGGGTCTACCAGGCTGGCGACGACGTGCGCCGCATGGATTGGCGATTGACCGCGCGCAGTGGCGTCGCACACACCAAACTCTTCCAGGAAGAGCGCGAAGGACGACTCCTGATCCTTCTCGATAGCAACGCCAGCATGCGCTTCGGCACACGCACGCGCTTCAAGTCGGTCCAGGCGGCGCGCGCCGCGGCCATGGCTGCCTGGTATGCCGTGCGTGGCGGCGATCGTGTCGGTGTGCTTGCTTTCGGTGGTCAGCGGCAGCTGCTTCGACCCCTGGGCGGTGCGCGTGGCGCGCTGGCCGTGGCGGGCGCGATCGCTGCGTGGGATGCCTTGCCGCCCGGTGCGGACGAAACCCTGTCGTCGGCCCTGCAGCGCGCCGGGCGCCTGATGCATGGCGCATCGCGCGTACTCATCGTCAGCGATGGCTTCGCGGTCGACGATGCCGCCCGTGGACGCATGCTCGGTCTCGTCGGCAAGGCGGAGGTGTCCGTGCTCACGGTGGCGGATGCACTCGAACTCGCCCAGCCACCGGCCGGACGTTATCCCTTCGCGCACGGCGGCGTGCACTACGACGTCGTGCTCCAGGGCGATCGGCAGCGCGCGGAGTTCGCCCGCGCGCTGGGTGACGGTGTGCGGCGACTGTCCGCCCTGGCGACCGGCCTCAACCTGCGCGAGCGCACCATCGATACCGCGGCCGATCCGCTCGACGCGATCGTCGCCCTGCTCGGGACGGGGAGGGCGCGCTGATGCCGACGGCCGGCCCCGAGTTGCGCGACATCCATGTTCCCCACGTCTCGATGTGGTGGCCCCTGGCCCCCGGCTGGTGGCTGCTCATCGCGCTGCTGTCGGCGGCGGTCGTCGTCGGCGTGATCCTGCTTCGCCGCCGTGCTGCGTGGAAGCGTCGTGTCGACGCCACGTTGGTCGATCTGCACGACGCCACCGCCCGCTACGCACAGGATGGCGACCTCGCGGCGTTCGCCTCCGTCGCCAGTCAGCTGCTGCGCCGGGTTGCACGCACGCGCGATTCACGCAGCGTGGTCCTCAGGGATCTGGCGTGGCGTGACGCCCTTGCGGCCATGGCACCTGCTCAGGACATCGACCGCCTGCTCGCTATCGACGATGCCATCTACCGTCCCGATGCGACACTCGACGTGATACCGACCGCGCGCGATGTCGAAGCGTGGGTGCGTGCGGCGCTACGCAGGAGGCCGGCGCATGTCACTGCCTGAATTCGCGTGGCCCTGGCTTTTCGCTGCCCTGCCATTACCGTGGCTGCTGCGTCATGTATTGCGCCCGCTGAAGCCCGCTCAGGCGATGAACCTTCCCCAGCCGGGCCTGGCGCTGGTGGCCGCATCCGTGACGCGTGCGCCCTTCGCGGCAACCCTGGTTCTGGCGCTGGCATGGCTGTGCCTGGTCACCGCCGCAGCCAGGCCGCAGCGGCTCGGCCCCCCCGAACCGCAACAGCGTAGCGGGCGCGCCACGATGCTCGCGGTCGACCTTTCGGGAAGCATGTCGCTCGACGACATGGAGCTGGCGGGTCGTAACGTGACGCGTTTCGCCGCCGTCGAAGCGATCGCCGGCGACTTCATCGATCGTCGCGCAGGCGACGAACTCGGCCTCATTTTGTTTGGTTCGCAGGCGTACCTCGTCACGCCGCTGACCTACGACCTGGATGCCGTGCGCGCGCAGTTGCATGGCGCCGTCGTCGGCTTGCCCGGACGTGAAACCGCGATCGGCGACGCGCTCGCGGTAGCGGTCAAGCGCCTGGCCGATATGCCCGAGCAGGCGCGTGTCGTCGTCCTGCTTACCGACGGGGTGAACAACGCCGGCTCCATCGCGCCCCGCGAAGCGGCTCGTGCCGCCAAGGCCGCTGGTGTCCGCGTCTATACCATCGGTATCGGTGCGAACGCCATGCGTGTTCCGGATTTCTTCGGAAGTCGCGTGGTCAATCCGTCCGCCGATCTCGATGTCGCGATGCTTACCGATATCGCCAACCAGACCGGTGGTCGGTTCTTCCGCGCGACCGACAGCAATGAGCTCGCGCAGGCCTATCGTGCGATCGATGCGCTCGAGCCTGTGCCCCAGCAGGGTGCCGCGCTCAGGCCGCGCTTCGAACTGTTCCGATGGCCGCTGCTGGCCTCGCTCGCCCTGTTCGCCATCGCCGCACTGCCGCGCTACCTCGGCCAGAGGGCGTTCGCATGATGGCGTGGGCTGGCAACCTCCATTTCATCGAGCCGCGCTGGCTCTGGCTGCTTGCGCTCGTGCCGCTGCTAGCGTGGCTGGTCGGCAGGCGTTCGGCCGAAGTGCGTGTGCTGACCAAGCTAGCGGACCCCTTGCTGCTTCCGCATCTGCTCGACGGCAAGCCCGGGGCGTCGCGCGCACCGGTCGTTGCCTTCGTCATCGCCGCGGCACTCGCCGTGCTGGCCCTTGCCGGTCCTACCTGGGATCGGCAGTCGCAGCAGCTCTTCGCCGAGCGCGCCGCGCAGGTCGTGGTCGTCTCGATGTCGCCGCACATGCTTGCCCACGACGTCGTCCCGGACCGACTCAGTCGTGCACGTTACAAGGTGCGCGAACTCTATGCTGCGAATCGCGATGGCATGAACGCCTTGATCGCGTACACCGGTGAGGCCTTCACCGTGGCACCACTGACGACGGATGCGCATAGCGTCGACGACCTTCTGACCGCGCTCTCCCCCGACACCATGCCGGTGGCCGGCGATGACCCGGGCAAGGCGATCGACATGGCTGCCGACCTGATTCGCCACGCCGACGTACGCGGCGGTTCGATCGTCCTGGTCACCGATCACGCGGATGCCGCAGCGGCCGCTGCGGCGGGACGTGCGCGTGCGGCGGGCGATACCGTGTCGGTGCTCGGCCTGGGCACGACACGAGGGGGCCCGGTCCCCAGCGACGACGGTGGCTTCCTCAAGGACGAGCAAGGCGCGATCGTCATGGCACCGCGCAACGATGCGTCGCTCACGGCAGTGGCATCGGCTGGCGGCGGACGCTACGTCACCACCTCGGACGATCAGTCCGACGTGGCTTCGCTGGCTTCGGCACTGCATGGCGATGGCGAAGGCAAGGCGGTCGCTGGCGCCGCCTCCGGCCAATGGCAGGATCGCGGGCCATGGTTGTTGCTTCCGCTCCTGCCGATCGTGGCGCTGGCCTTCCGGCGTGGGTGGTTGCTCGTGCTTGCCCTGGCCTTCCTGCCGCTGTCACCCGCGCGCGCCGACGGCCTCGCGGACCTCTTTCGCACGCGCGACCAGCAGGCCGCGAAAGCCTTGTCCGAGGGGGATGCGCAGCGCGCGCAGTCGTTGGCGGCGAGCAATACGTTGCGTGGCGCCGCGGCGTATCGCGCAGGCGATTACGCGGCCTCCGCGACCGCACTCGCGCATGACGCGGACACCGATTCCCAATACAACCTCGGTAACGCGCTGGCGAAACAACAACGCTATGACGACGCGATCGCGGCTTACGATCGTGCGCTGAAAGCGAATCCGGCCAACGCGGACGCCGCTGCCAACCGCAAGGCGGTCGCCGATTTCCTGCAGAAGCAGAAGCAGCAGGACCAGGACAAGAAGAACGACAAGAAGGATGGCAAGGGACAGCAGGACAAGAAGCAGGGCCAGTCCGGCGACCAGGGCAAGGATCAGCAGGGCCAGCAAGGGCAGCAGGGCGACGATCAAAAGAAGGGCGACAGTGGCCAGCAACCCGGCGCCGACGGAAAGGATGGACAACAAGGCCAGCAAGGCTCGCAGGACAAGGCAGGCGAAGGCGAGGGTGGCGACAAGGGCAAGGAAGCCGGCAAGTCGCAGGCGCCACAAGGCGACGCCGACGCCAAGTCGGCCGCCGAACGCCAGCAGGCGGCGCAGGCGCAGGCGGCACTGAAACAACAGATGGACGCGGCACTCGCAGGTAAGCAAGCCAGGCCGGCGGACGATAAAGGGCACGATCTCGGTGCCATCTCGGCGGACGATGCATCGTCGAAGTTGCCGCCCGATGTGCGGCGGGCACTGATGCGCGTTCCCGATGATCCGGGTGGCCTGCTACGGAGAAAATTCATGCTCGAATACCAGCGTCGTCACGGCGCCGAGCCGGAGGAGTGAGGATGCGTTACCTGCTGCTGGTCCTCGCGCTGGCGATACCCTCCCTGGCCGTGGCGCAAGCGACGGGACCGGTCGCCTCGCTCGACCGCAGCACGGTCGGCGTGGGCGAAACGGTGACGTTGAACATCGAAGTCGGCGACGAGTCCGCGGACGAGCCCGATCTCTCGCCGCTGCAGAACGACTTCGTCATCCTTGGAACCTCGACCAATCACTCCCTGAGCATCGTCAACGGGCGACGTGAAGCGCACACCATTCTCGGCGTGGCGCTACGACCGCGGCGGGAAGGGCATCTGACCATTCCCGCACTGGCGGTAGGCGCCCAGCGGACACAGCCCGTATCGCTCGAGGTGGCTGCCTCGTCCGACACCAGCGCCACCGCCGGCGACCGGCCCGTGGTGTTGGAAGGCAAGGCTGAGCCGACCCAGGCCTATGTCGGCCAACAGATCGACTACACGCTTCGGCTGTATTTCGCGGTGAATCTTGCCGACGGCCAGTTGGGCGATCCTTCGGCGGAAGGTGCCGAGGTTCGTCGGGTCGGACAGGATGCGAACTACCAGAACGTACGGGGTGGACGTCGCTTCAATGTGATCGAACGCCACTACGCCATTTTTCCCCAACGCGCGGGCAGCCTCGAGATCCAGCCACCGGCCTTCCAGGGTACGGCGGTCGATCCCACCGACGCAGGCTCCTTCTTCGGGGCAGGCGCGCCGGTCAATGCGGTCGCCGAACGCCTTCACGTCACGGTTCGCGAGCGCCCGTCGTCGTCGGCACCCGACGCCGCGTGGATTCCGGCGCGTGAGCTGAAACTCGGCCTCGAGGGACTTCCCCCCGACGGCAAGGGACGCGTTGGCCAGCCGATTACCCTGACCATGCGTCTCGACGCAGTGGGCATGCCGTTCGAAGCGCTGCCCGCCTTGTCACTGCCGAAAATCGACGGGGCGGACGTTTACCCGGACAAGGCGGTTACCGGTGGCGGGACCAGCGGCTCCTGGGTGACCGGTCGTCGCCAGCAGGGCTTCGCCGTGGTGCCGACACGCACCGGCACGCTGCACATTCCCGCGACCACCCTGCACTGGTGGAACGTGGTGACCGACAAGGCGGAAGTCGCCACGGTGCCGGCCCACGACATCGAGATCGCCGCAGGCACCGGGTCGGCGGCGCCCGGCGCGGGTGCCCCCGCTGCCCAGGCATCCCTAACCCCCCCGGCACCCGATGCCGTTGCCGCACCGGCATCCGCGTCGCCGACGACACCCTGGCGCTGGCTGTTCCTGGCCGTACTGGTGCTATGGGCGGCCACCGTCGCGGCATGGCTCCTGTTTGGCCGTCGTCGTCCGAAAAGCGCCGTGGCCCCCATATCGCGTGAGCCTGTCCGCGAACGCCCCGCACGTGAGGCGTTTCTTTCGTCGACCTCCGGCACCGCGGCGACGTCGGATCGTCTGCTTCTCGCCTGGGCGCAAACGATCCGGCCCTCGCTGCGCAGCACGGGTGCCCTGGCGGAGGCGCTTGCCAGCGGCGATCAACGCGATGCGATCGCGATGCTGCAGCGCGCCCGATTCGCGGGTGGGGTTGTGGATGGCGCGGCCCTGAAGGCCGCGTTCGCGCGTGGATTCGACTGGTCGGTCAGGCCGGCGGACGATGGACCTTCGGGGCTGCCGCCGCTTTATCCGCGCTAGTCCCCGAGCAACCGCTCGTAGACCCCGGTCATCGATGGCGCGAAGGTACAGAAGGCCACGCGTCCGGGCCGCCACGGTGCGGATCGCAGGGTTTCTACGGCGATCATCGCCGCGGCATCGGCGGGGTAGCCGAATACGCCGGCGCTTATGGCGGGAAAGGCGATGGATGCGACACCGTGGATTTCGGCAAGTTTGAGAACATTCCTATAGCAGTCGGCCAGCCGTGCCGGCTCGCCACGGCGGCCCCCATGCCAGACCGGGCCGACGGTATGGATGACGAATCGGGCGGGCAGGCCGAAGCCCCCGGTGACGCGCGCCTCCCCGGTCGGGCAGCGTACGCCCGGGCTCGTCTCGGGCAGCGCCCGGCAGGCCGCCAGCAGGGCCGGTCCCGCCGCCCGGTGGATGGCACCGTCTACGCCCCCGCCGCCCAGCAGGGATTCGTTGGCGGCATTGACGATGGCGTCGACGGCCAGCAGCGTGATGTCTGTCTCGATCACTTCGAACCTCATCCCGCATCCTTCTGTGACGGTGGCGCCGCAATTGGCTAGGATGGCTGCACTCCCTACCAGTTTGCTCCTAACGTTATGGCCGACACGCTCAAAGTTGAAGACATCTCGTTTGGTTATCTCCTGAACGATGTGACCTTGCTCTTTCGCAAGCACTTCGACCGGAGGGCCGTGCGCTTTGGCCTGACCCGAGCGCAATGGCGCGCCCTCAAGGCCCTGCACCGGCGCCCGGGGATGCGGCAGAACGAGCTGGCCGAGCAGCTGGACATGGAGCCGATCGCGGTGGGGCGCGTCATCGACCGCCTGCAGGCTGCCGGATTCGTGGAGCGCCGCGCCGACCCGAAGGACCGACGTGCCTGGCGTCTTCACGATACCGAACAGGCGCGAGGTGTCATCGACGGCATGGAAGAGATCGCCCGCGGACTTCGCCGCGATGCCACGGCCGGGATCTCCCCCGATGACCTGACCATGATGCTGACGGTCCTGGACCGTATGAAGGAAAACCTCCAGAGCCTCGATGGCCCGTCCGAAGAAAGCTGATCGACGGGTCAACCGAAGTCATGGACATACGTTAGGGGTAACGATGTCCGAACCAAAAACAGTCCGTGCTCCCCAGCACGGCGACCGGACCCTCAGGATTCGGCCGGAGCCCACATGCAACGTTCCCCAGGGAAGAAATTTCTCCTCTTAGCCGTGCTGGTCGCCGTCGGCGCCATCGCTGCGACCGTCTGGCGCCACGATGCGGGCGGCAAGGACGGTCCTAAGCCTGGCGACAAGGCCGCTGCCGGTGTCCCGGTAAGCACGGCCGTCGCGACTCGCGGTGAGATCGATCTCTCGCTGAAGGTGATCGGTCGGGCCGAAGCCTATTCCACGGTGAACGTTCGTTCCCGGGTCAGCGGCCAGCTCGAGTCCCTTGCCTTTACCCCGGGCACGCATGTGAAGAAAGGCGACCTGCTCGCCCGGGTCGATCCGCGTCCGCTGAAGGCCGCCTACGACCAGGCGCAGGGCAACGTGTCGCGTGACCAGGCGCAGCTGGTGAAAGCCGAGGCCGATCTGGCCCGCTACGAAAACATGCTTGGTAAGGGTTTCGTCAGTCGCGCCGACTACGACTTGTACAAGGCCAACCTCGGCGTTGCCCGGGCCGCCCTCGAAAGCGATCGCGCCGCGGCGCGTGCCGCGCAGACCCAGCTCGACTTCACCACGATCAGTGCGCCGTTCGACGGTGTCACCGGCGCGCCGCTGGCGTATCCGGGTGCCACTTTGACGGCGGACACCACGGACATCGTGGTGCTCAACGAGGTCGATCCCATCCGCGTTGCGTTCTCCATTCCGGAAGATAGCCTCTCCGCCGTACGTACCAGCCTGCGTAACGGCACATTGCCCGTGCAGGCGACGATTCCGGGCGACAAGGGCGTGCCGGTGCAGGGCGAACTCGAGTTCATCGACAACGCGGTGGATGCGACCACGGGAACGATCATCCTCAAGGGGCGCTTCCAGAACGCGAACGGCCGACTCACGCCGGGCCAGTTCGCCGACGTCACCCTGCCCACGACGCGTCTGACCGATGCGGTCAGCGTGCCGGTGATCGCCCTGCAGAGCTCCACGTCCGGCTCGTTTGTCTTCGTCGTCAAACCGGACAAGACCGTGGAGCAGCGTAGCGTGACCACGGGCGCGACGACGGCTGACCGCGCGGTGATCGACAAGGGCTTGCAGGGCGGCGAACGGGTTGTCACCGAAGGACAGATGCTGCTCGTCGACGGCGCACGTGTGCGCTTCGACAAGGGCTGAGGCGGGCGCATGAACCTCCCGGAACTGTGTATCCGTCGCCCGGTGATGACGACGTTGCTGATGGCTGCGCTGGTCATTTTCGGTATCGCCGCATACCCGCGGTTGCCAGTGAACGAATTACCGAACGTCGATTTTCCGACGATCAACATCAGCGCATCGCTGCCGGGTGCGTCGCCTGAGACGATGGCATCGTCGGTGGCGACACCGCTCGAGTCCCAGCTATCGACCGTGGCCGGCATCGACTCGATGACCTCGTCCAGTTCGCTCGGCTCGACCACGATCACCGTCACGTTTTCGCTCGACCGCAGCATCGATGGCGCGGCGCAGGACGTCCAGGCGGCCATTTCCGCGGCGCAGCGCCAGCTGCCGCAGGACATGCCCACGCCGCCGACGTATCGCAAGGTCAATCCGGCCGACGCGCCGATCCTGTTCCTCACCATGCAATCGTCGACGCTGCCGTTGTCCACCGTCGACGATTACGCCGAGACCGAACTCGCCCAGCGGCTGTCGATGGTCGATGGCGTGGCACAGGTTAACGTCTACGGCTCGCAGAAATACGCCGTGCGCATCGCCGTCGATCCGGATCGGCTTGCCGCGACCGGCATCGGCGTGGACAAGATGGTCGATGCGATCGCCGCCGCCAACGTCAACAAGGCCACGGGTTCGCTTAACGGGCGGCGGCAGCTGCTGTCCATTCGTTCGGATGGCCAGTTGATGCGTGCCGCCGACTACGGGCAGATCGTGGTGGCCTATCGCAATGGCGCACCCGTGCGGCTGTCCGACATCGCCGTACCGCGCGACAGCGTGCAGGACGACCAGAAGGCGAGCTGGTACAACGGCACGCGCGCCATCACCCTTGCCATCCAGCGTCAGCCGGGAGCGAATACGGTGGAGACGGTCGACAAGATCCTCGCCCTGTTGCCGAACTTCAGCGTGACCTTGCCGCCGTCGGTGAAGCTGGACGTCATGTACGACCGTTCCGATTCGATTCGCGATTCGGTGCACGACGTACAGTTCACCCTGGTCCTCGCCGGCATCCTCGTCGTCATCGTGATCTACCTGTTCCTCGGTAACGCCTCGGCCACGTTGATTCCCGCCGTGGCCTTGCCGATCTCGGTGCTGGGCACCTTCGGTGCGATGTTCGCGCTGGGCTACAGCCTGGACAACCTGTCCCTGCTCGCGTTGACGCTCGCGGTGGGCTTCGTCGTCGACGATGCCATCGTGATGCTCGAGAACATCATGCGCCACATCGAAATGGGCGAGACGCCGTTCGATGCGGCGGTGAAGGGCGCCAACGAAATCGGCTTCACGATCTTCTCGATGACGCTGTCACTGGTCGCCGTGTTTATCCCGGTGATGTTCATGAGCGGGATCGTCGGACGACTGTTCCACGAGTTTGCCGTGGTCATCAGCGTTTCGATCCTGATCTCGGGCTTCGTCTCGATCACGCTCACGCCGATGTTGTGCAGCCGTTTCGTCAAGGCTCACTCGCATGACAAGCGCAGCTTTATCGTCGTCTGGTTCGATCGTGGCTTTGCCTCGATGACCAACGGTTACACGAGTACGCTGGCCTGGTGCATGCGCCACCCGCGCACGGTGGTCGGTGTCTTTGCGCTGAGCCTCGTGGCGACGGGCGTCCTGTTCGTGATCACCCCGAAGGACTTCATTCCCGCCGGCGATAGCGGTCAGTTGCGTGTCACCACCGAAGGTCCGACCGACATCTCGTTCGCGGCGATGTCCGCGCGGCAGCAGTCGCTGGCCGACATGGCGTTGAAGGATCCAAATATCGAAGGCGTCATGTCGAGCGTGGGTGCCGGCGGTGCCCGTGCCACGATCAACTCGGGCTCACTGCTGCTCCGGTTGAAGGATCCGGCTGAGCGTGGGCATACCACGCCCGACCAGATCATCCAGGAGCTACGGCACAAATTCGCCGAAGTGCCGGGAATTCGCACCTATATCCAGAATCCGCCATCGATCCAGGTCGGTGGGCGGCAGTCGAAAGCGCAGTACCAGTACACGGTGCAGTCGACCGACCTGCATGCGCTGTACGACTGGTCGGGCAAGCTGGTCGCGGCGTTCCAGAAACTGCCCGGTTTCCAGGACGTGACGACCGACCTCGATCTGAACAGTCCCTCCATGGTGGTCACGGTCAATCGCAACAAGCTGGCGCCGCTGGGGCTGACGATGGACCAGGTGCAAACCGCGCTGGGTTCGGCCTTCGGTGAAAACCAGATCTCGACCATCTATGGATCGGCCACGCAGTACTGGGTGATCCTCCAGGTCGAACGACGCATGCAGGACGATCC